>NZ_CP150300.1:5118127-5436254 GCF_037991315.1 Paenibacillus sp. FSL H8-0079 | reverse complement strand
AGATGGCCGCGAACTCGTACGGTACGTGAACAAGCTGCGCAAGTCGAGAGAAGAGATTGAGCAGTTCTTAGATCGCGCAGTTGAAGTGTACAACACGATCCATAAATGATAATAAAAGCATGACAGGTTCATGTTGTAAAAGGGTATACTAGATGAAACGCCATTTCTCTTGAAATAGGGAAATGGCGTTTGTGTGCTCAGGATTCTGTTTAAGACACAATTCAACTGGCATATCCCTCAATTACATATCCCAAATGACCTGTGGGTCATTATTTCACCAGACGTTAACATTTTGTCACAAAGCGCGACGTCAATGAACATTTTATCCGGTATAATGAGTTTAGTTGTGAAATAAGTGTCAAAGTATCGAAACAAGCGGAGAATATTCTTCGCCATCTTAAACCAACAGCGGGTGAGAAAAAATTGAAGCACTTAACTTTATTTAAATGGTTAACCGTATTAACCTGTCTTGTCATGTTTCTGGCCACTTTTGGTGGAGGCATCGTAACCAAAACGGAATCGGGCCTTGGCTGCGGAACGGAATGGCCTTTATGTAACGGAAAACTCGTTCCGGCACATACTGTGGCTTCACTTATTGAATATTCCCATCGCGCTGTAAGCGCACTGGCTGGACTGTTGTCCATTGCCTCGTTTGTTGCTTTTCTGCGGTTCGGTAAGTCACGCCGTGACCTGCAATTGTTTTCTTTCTTAACCTTGGTATTTGTTATCGTCCAGGGAATCATGGGGGCTTTTGCCGTCGTTTTCTCCCAATCTTCAGCAGTCATGGCACTGCATTTCGGCTTTGCGTTGATCGCTTTTGCTAGTTCTCTCATGATGGCCTTGGGCATAAGGCAGGAGGCAAAAGATGGTGGATTGGAGCGCCTGAATAGATACCCTCGGGTTACTAAAAAATTCAGGAATCTGGTCTGGTTCTCCACGGTTTACACGTATCTCGTTGTATACACAGGTGCATTTGTGAGCCACACGGATTCTGCAGGCGGATGTTCCGGATTTCCACTCTGTAATGGGCAGATTATTCCTGAGCTTTCGGGTGGGGTAGCGGTTGCGTTTGCTCACCGTGCTGCGGCTGCGTCGCTCGTAATTGTTATCGCCATTCTGGGTCATTTCGCTTACCGTAATCATCCGGATAACAAAGAAATGCGTACCCTTGGTGTGGTATCCGTTGTTCTGATTCTGATGCAAGTGGTCATTGGTATTTTCATGATGGTGACGATGAGCCGTCCGGAAGTATACATGTTCGTGGCCCTCGCTCATATGCTGGATATCGCCATATTGTTTGGGATTTTAACCTATATGAGTTTCCTAGTGTACAAGCTACATCGCCCGGCTAATCGTTTCTAAATTCCGTTGAAATTGGAACGACTCTTGGGTTAAACTTGAAAGTCCACCATCCAGTGATGTACATCATTGGACAGGTGGACTTTGTTTGATGTCAGGGGGATCAGGGCAACCTATGGCAAGTAGCAATTACACGTATACTCGGAATGGTTATGTATGATGGTGATGAATCTTTGTTGATGTGGAAAAGAGGAGGTTAGTTATGCTGCGAACGTTGCTCGGGGAAAAGCCGCGTATAAACGAAGGGTTATTGAAGGAAGCGATGGAATCCATGGCGCATACGCTCGAGCTGTTTCAGCGACAAATGCATGTGGACCATGATCCCACGCATGACTATCGGAAACTGTATGTGTGGACGCAGGGACTCATCTCCTCACTGGATGAACTGGAGCAAAGCTGTTTCGCTGCTGCTCATTTTCGCAAAAAGGTCGTTGCAGGATCTACGGACGATATGACGCAGGCAGAGAAAGCCGAGTATGCCCGATATGTTTATTTCTATAAAGATGGGTTCATCCGTTGTTTTGCCATTCTGGATAAAGTCGGCACGGTATTGAATGAAATATTCGAGCTGAATACCTCAAATACAAAAGCGCATTTTTCTTATTTTACCGTGTTAAGGCAGTTCGATTATGCGACGCAGCATCATGACCTTGCTTTGCGGTTGATTCAGATCAAGGATTCATATCGTGAACCGATGAGTAAGCTTCGCAAACGACGTAATATGGAAATTCACTACATGAACTCTGAAATGCATGATGATTTGTGGCAGTTACACCAGACGTTGCAAGGGAAAGTGAAATTGGAGGATCTGGATCAGCATGTGCATGAAATGCGTCAGGGCGTGGATATGGTGTGTGAAACGTTAAGTACTTCATACGGCTACATTAATCAGATATGGCTTAAGCGAGGTAAGAAACGTTAACGCAGTAAAATAAATGAAATAATTCCCTTTGACAAATCGGAATACTTGGATTATACTGAGTTTCAGATCGAATGGTACATGAATATCATTATTTTTACAGAAGTTTCTGAACTTTCGAACAGTATATAACATGAACTACATGAACTTATAGAATCTTACAACCTCATATTTCTTATCGAGAGCGGCGGAGGGACAGGCCCGATGAAGCCCGGCAACCGATTTATACTGAATGACACATGTGTCATTCGTTATAGATGTTAGGTGCTAATTCCTACAAAATGGTGCAAGACACGATTTTGGCAGATGAGAAGGTAAATTCACGTGAAGAGCCGTCTTTGTATCTGCAAAGGGGCTCTTCTTTTTTTGTACGTAAAGGGGAGTTTTCCTTTCTTTCGGGTAAAGATACATGTAGGTGGTAGGAAGGGGCAAGTGCTATTGATTGAATTAAAAGGATTGACCAAGACGTATGGTAAAGGGGCAAAATCCACAACAGCGTTATCCAATCTGGATTTGAGCATCTGCAAGGGTGAAATTTATGGCGTCATTGGCCATTCCGGAGCAGGTAAAAGTACACTGATTCGCTGTATTAATTTGTTGGAACGTCCAACGGAGGGTGAAGTATGGGTCGACGGAGTCAACCTGACTGACCTGAGTAAAACTGAATTGCAGCAACAGAGACGCAAGATCGGCATGATTTTTCAACACTTTAATCTGCTATCCTCGGCATCGGTATATGACAATGTGGCTTTTCCACTAAAGCTTGTAAATACACCTAAGGAAGCCATTGATCGCAAAGTGAAGGAAATGCTCGCTCTGGTTGGCCTGGAGCAACACAGCAGTAAATATCCGGCTCAATTATCTGGTGGACAGAAACAACGTGTTGGGATTGCAAGAGCGCTTGCGAGTGATCCGAATGTACTTCTCTGTGATGAGGCTACTTCGGCACTTGATCCGCAGACGACGAATTCAATCCTGAAATTATTGCTCGACATTAATGAAAAGTACAACCTCACGATTGTGCTGATTACACATGAGATGCACGTCATCCAGAACATCTGTGACAAGGTTGCTGTCATTCATCAAGGTGGCATTGTGGAACAGGGACCTGTAACAGAAGTATTCCTGAAGCCGCAGCACGCCATTACGCGGGACTTCACGATGCGTGACCATGAAGCTGGACTTGCTCTGGAAGAGACCGCTCTGGCGAATGCAAGCGTTGAATTGCAGGCAGGTGTTGCTTCTAAACTAGTGAAGATTTCCTTTCTGGGTCATAAAACATATGAAGCGATTTTGTCCAGAACGGTACGTAAGACAGGTGTGGATTTTGCCATCCTGCAAGGTACGATCTCTACGATCAAACAGGTTCCTTATGGGCAGTTGACCGTTCGATTCGAGGGTGAGTCAGATGCGATTGAACGGACCATATCCGAATTGACCGCAGAGGGACTTGATGTGGAGGTGCTTCGTTAGATGGATTTTTCAACCGTACGTTGGGAAGAGGTTGGTAAAGCTTCCATAGAGACACTGCAAATTTTGGGTGTATCAGGCTTGTTTACCGTTATCTTTGGTTTACCACTCGGAGTTCTGCTGTTCATGACAGCCCGATCTGCTTCGATTAAGTCACGGGCAGTGTACACGATACTATCCCTGATTGTTAATATTTTGCGCTCAGTCCCATTTATCATATTGATTGTTGCACTTATCCCATTTACTCGTATACTCGTCGGTACTGCTACCGGGGTGCTCGGCGTTATACCTCCTTTGGTTATTTCAGCAGCTCCTTATTTTGCCCGTTTGGTGGAAACTACTTTGCGTGAAGTCGATCGGGGTGTCATTGAAGCTGCACAGGCGATGGGTGCATCGACCGGACAGATTGTAAGACGGGTGTTACTGCCTGAGGCGTTGCCTGGTCTGCTTGCTGGTATAACAATTACCATCGTTACGCTCGTCTCCTATACGGCGATGGCGGGCATGGTCGGTGGTGGAGGTCTGGGAACACTGGCAATTAACTATGGATACTTCCGTTATCAGAATGAAATCATGATCATATCCGTCGTGTCGATGATCATTCTAGTGCAAATTCTCCAGATGGCTGGAGATCGCTTGGTTACATTTTTCACCAGGAAATAACACATAGATTACATGATGGTTATGCAATAATGCGGACGCCACATGACAAAAATGATTAGAGAAGGGGTTTTACACATGAAAAAATGGTCTTTTGCTCTACTTAGTCTTATGTTGATTGCGGTTCTCGCAGCTTGCGGAAACAACAAGGACGCCGATAGCGGCGCAGACAATTCAGCAGGTGCACCTCGTACAGTTGAATTGAAAGTTGGAGCTTCACCTACACCACACGCAGAGATTCTGGAAAGTATCAAGCCTGAACTGGAAGCACAAGGTATTCGTTTGCAAGTCGTAACGTTCAATGACTATGTTCAACCCAATCAGCAACTTGCTGATGAAAAATTGGATGCAAACTTCTTCCAACACCAACCTTACCTGGACACAGAGAATAAAGAACGTGGATTCAACCTCGTTGCTGTAACACCTGTTCATGTTGAGCCTTTTGGCGGATACTCCAAAAAGATTAAGTCTTTGGATGAACTGGCAGACGGCGCAAAAGTAGCGATCCCGAATGACCCATCCAATGGTGGACGTGCACTGTTGTTGCTCGCGAAGGAAGGCATCATTACGCTGAAAGACAACACAAATATCACTTCTACGATTCAAGATATCACAGCAAATCCGAAGAACCTGGATATCATCGAGCTGGATGCAGCTATGATGCCTCGTCAATTGGATGAAGCGGATCTGGTATTCATCAACGCTAACTATGCGCTCGAAGCGAACCTGAATCCGGCGAATGATGCTTTGCTGATCGAAGATCTGCAAGGTAATCCATACGCTAACATCCTCGTTTCCCGTGAGGACAACAAGGATGCAGATGCGATCCAGAAACTGGCTGCTGCTCTGCACTCCGAAGAAGTGAAAACATTTATCGAAGAACGTTATAAAGGTGCAGTTGAACCTGCAACTGAATAATTCACGATATGTATGATATGATGTGAAGCTATTAAGAAATAAGCCGTATATCTCTCCAGAAGAGATATACGGCTTATTTTATGTTTCCTAATCTGTGCTGACGTGGGAATCAACAAGGGTCAGGGTGGGAGTAGACCAACTGATGCTTGGTCTTATCGTATGTTGGTTCGATTTCCCAACCTGTTATGTGTGTTCTATATTCAGGATCGAGCTCTCTGTTGTCTTCTTCTGTGCCACGGATATAACTGCTTAACAGTTCTTCGGCACTTAAATTTTGATCGTCATCATGGATATGACCGGTCTTCACATACTCGAACACGACATACCACGAGCCGAATTCACTATTGCTGGTTAGACTTCCGATTTCGATCAAGATCTATAAGGAATCACAGGTTGATGATTCCTTATAGATAAGCGAGTTGTAGGAGGAGGATAAATCTTTTATACTGGATAGTGACTGCTCTTTGAAGAGGGGGATGAACGTGAAGGGAAAGATTGCCCTCATAACGGGAAGTGCCAAAGGTCTTGGTAAAATGACAGCCCTCAGTCTGGCAGATCAAGGGTGTCATATTGCCCTCAACTATGTACACAGCAGAACAGAAGCTGAGGCTTTAAGGGCTCAGATTACAGCCAAGGGTGTGCGGTGCATTGCCATCCAGGCGGATATATCCAAGGTTGAAGATATTGCTTCATTGGTTGAACAAGTGGAAGACAAGCTGGGCAGCATTGATATTTTGGTGAATAACGCAGGGCCATTTGTCCGTGAGCGTCGATTATTTGCGGATTATGCTGAAGATGAGGTTCAGATGCTTGTGCAGGGAAACCTGCTGGGACCGATGTTGCTCGATCAACGTGTGTTGCCGGAGATGAGACGCAAGCAATGGGGACGCATTATCCATTTTGGCTTCAGTCATGCTGGAGAAGCGAGATCTTGGCCTCATCGCGCCGTATATGCGGCTGCGAAGGTAGGTCTGGTATCTTTTACGAAGACACTCGCCGTTGAGGAAGCTCCTTATGGAATTACGGTTAACATGGTATGCCCAGGAGACATTCGTGGTGCGAACAAAGAGAAAACGATTGATGAGATGGCAGGCATCACCGACGAGGAAACGCCAAGAGGGCGTCCTGGCAGCGGTGAAGATATTGCACGAGTGATTACGTATCTGTGCCTTGATCATTCCGATTTTATAACAGGTAACATTATGGATGTATCTGGAGGACTTGATCCGATTCGTCCGACCATACAGCGCGAGGATACTTAAGGTGAGTTGAGGATTGTACGTAGAAAACTGGTCAAGGTGACAGTGAGAAATGGACTCTCTGCATATGCACACAAAAAAAGAGCCCTCCGCTTCATGCGAAGCGAAAGGCTCTTGAGGTTTATTTCGTGAAGGATTGATTAGAATACTTGTACGACTTCTTGTACACCCTCAACTTCTTCGAGAAGGGCGCGTTCAATCCCGGCTTTTAAGGTAATGGTGGAGCTTGGGCAACTGCCGCAGGCACCGACCAGTTTCAGCTTAATGATGCCGTCCTCCACGTCGACCAGTTCCACGTCACCGCCATCGCGCTGCAGGAACGGACGAAGTTTATCAAGCACATCAGATACCTCATCATACATGGTGCTTTGTGCGTTTTCGCTCATATTGTTCAACTCCTTTCCTTCCTATATTATATTACAAATGGCCACAAATTAAAATGGTCAAACAAAGCAGGTGAACCTACATGAGACCGATTATTGAATTTTGTGCCAATAATATGCATTTTGGCACAGATGAAGTCATGGATCAACTGGAAGAAAATCCAGACTATGATGTGATTGAATACGGCTGCCTCACCAACTGCGGCCAATGTTCTATGACTCCATTTGCACTGGTGAATGGCGAAGTTGTCATCACAGACAAAGTGGAAGATCTATATAACGCCATTCTGGCCAAAGTTTCCGAAGCCGATGCCTGGGATGAGCTCGATCTCGATTAACCGAGATGGCGCTTGGACATCCAGAGCACACCACTTTTCAAAATCCGAGGTACGCGTCCCATCATAGACGTTTTGCCCATCAGCCCGAACCCAGACTTCTTGCCGAGTGCACCGAGTGTGCCACGAAGCTTGAGTGGATGTGGATTGGGCTTTTCGCCTTTCCAGAGGGCATGCTGAATATGGGCGATCTGCTCACCCTGCACTTCGGCAGCTTGACCGCTAGGTGCATAAGGGACACTCGCACAGTCACCAACGACATATACATCGGTATATTCCGGGATTTGGTAGTATTCATTCAGGACGACACGACCTTGAGGGTCTTTGGTTACGTCCAGATCCTGTACCACTTTTACGGGCTGAATGCCTGCAGTCCACACGACAGCATCCGTTAGGATCTGTTCATCCCGATTAAATATCGCATTTGGTTCAACACGTGAGATGGCGATATGCCCGCGTGTCTCTACCTGATGTTCGTTGAACCATTCATGCACATACACGGACAGACGTTGCGGGAAAGCGGATAATACACGTTCACCACGATCCAAAATGCTGATGTTCAGATCCGGTCTGCTCTCACGAAGTTCGGCTGCCATCTCGACACCACTTAATCCGCCGCCAACGATATGCACATTGCCATAGGCTTTGACTTCATTAAGGCGAAGGTAGGTCTCGCGTGTTTTGCTGAAGCTCTGAATGGTACAGCTGTAGTCTTCGGCGCCTGGTGTATTGTGGAAACGGTCTGTACAACCAAGTCCAATGACAAGTTTGTCGTACACGAGCGGGTCTTGGCCTTCAAATTCAATCTGACGCTGTTCCAGGTCAATCGAAGTAACTTCTCCATAACGGTAAGTGACTTTATCGCTCACTGGAAATTGGATACGCAGGTCGTAATCAGATACGGTTCCTGCTGCGAGTGCGTAATATTCTGTCTTTAATCCCTGAAAGGGGCTGCGGTCCACCAAAATAATTTGTGTATCGGATGGAATTTTGCCTTCCAGAAGTTCCTTGATGATGGTGAGGCCGCCATAGCCGCCTCCAAGAATGACGAAATTTTTCATGACTCGGCTTCCTTTCTGCATCAGTCCCACTGAAATGGGGCTGTAACCTGTGGAGCAGCTATGTAATAACATAGCTGCTCCTTTTGTTTGGATTTGAATAAATGAAAAATAGGAATTGAAAATTGAAGGTATACTTCAGCAGTTGGCACCACTCGAATTCAAACGTCTCCCTATAATGAAAGTAGCGTCCTGGAGTGATGCTGTGCAATATTAGTTTTAGATGCTGCTAATATACTATTCGTACACTTGAATTTCATTGTAGAACGTATCACGTTCTACCGGAATGCGTCCTGCACCCTTAATTAGCCATATGAGCTCTTTACGGGTGAGGCCTTCAGGCGTTAGTGCACCTGCTGCATGACTAATCCGTTCGCGAACAATCGTGCCGTGTGCATCCGAAGCACCGAATCCAAGGGCGACTTGAGCCAACTGAGGACCGATGTTAATGAAGTAGGCTTTGATATGATCAATGTTATCCAGCATCAAACGGCTGATCGCAATTGTTTTGAGATCTTCATAGGCCGAGTTACGACGCATAATGCTCGCGTTTTTACTTTTTGGCTGCATGGAAAGCGGGATAAAGACCATGAATCCGTTCGTCTCGTCTTGCAATTCACGAATCTGCGCCATATGGTTAACGCGGTCCTCATAGGATTCAATCGATCCATACAACATCGTAGTATGTGTACGCATGCCCAGGTTATGAGCTGTGCGGTGCACCTCAAGATAACGATCCACGTTCGCTTTGTCCACACGCATTTTTTTGCGATATTCATCCGACAAAATCTCAGCGCCGCCGCCAGTCAATGTTTTCAAACCCGCTTTTTGCAGCTCCTGTAGAACTTCCTTAATACTGAGTCCGCTGATGCGAGTGAAGAAATCGATCTCGGCTGCCGTGTAGGCTTTCAGCGTAACATCCGGATATTTCTCGTTTAAAGCACGCAGGGAATCGACATAATACTGAAAAGGAACATGGTTATTATGTCCGCCTACAATATGGAACTCTCGTACGCCTGGATGAATATGCTGTTCCACATAATCAATCATTTCCTGACCGGACAACGTATAAGAACCATCTTCACCCTGGTCTTTGCGGAAATTACAAAAAGCGCAGCGGGCTTCACATACGTTCGTAAAGTAAAGACTCATGTTTTCGATGAAATACACTTTCTTACCATTCTTCCGCAGGTTGGCCTCATTGGCCAACTGGCCCAAAGTCAGCAGATCATCTGTTTCATACAGATATACGCCGTCTTCTACGCTCAGCCTTACGCCGTTCTGCACTTTCTCAACGATTTCAGCCATTCTTTTGTCTGTGAACGGTGTTACCAATGTAGACATACTGTTTCCTCCTGTTCTTAACCGGAATTGAGTTGTGTGTAGGATCTGCATACAGAACTACATAGCAAAGATGCGGTCATCTGCCGCTTTCTTATTGGACTAACTCTTATTTACCCGGTGCAGCGTGTGCTGCATATGAAAGCTAAATTTTTTCAAAAAATGGAGTCTGTTGACTCATATATGCATTGGGGACTGCGTAACAGTCTCGAAATGTGAAAAAAATTACAACTCCAATTATGACCATCGTCTGAATAAGTCATGACAAAATATCGACATTTCAGTGCGACCACCTATTCATTATAAACCTCGTGTCGCGGGGGTTCAATACACTGGGAAGAAAAAGGAGTTCAGGGGGAACGCGGAAAGAGGCAAACATGACTTGAGACCCTTGACGGGGTGGAGTATAATTTAAAGAAGAGTTAATGAAAAGGAGAGTGACCTGGCATGATTAACATCAGCGAAACGGCTGCTGACAGATTGAAAGAGATGCTTGCACAGCAAGAGACACCTGGTATGTTCCTGCGTCTTGGCGTAGCACCGGGCGGTTGTACCGGATTTTCGTACGCCATGGGCTTTGACGATAAAGAGTCCGATGAGGACCTGTATATGGATATTCAGAGTATGAAGGTTGTAGTCGAGAAAGAAAACCTGAAATACCTGGATGGTCTCGAAATTGATTTTGAAGAGTCCGGTATGACGGGTGGGTTCACCATCCATAATCCGAACGCGGTAGCGACTTGTGGCTGTGGATCTTCTTTCCGTACGAAGGAAGAAGCGGGCGTACCAGATAAAGATTGTTAAGAGACTGAGTTGTATAGCGGTTTCTGATGATGATCTAAAATAAAGCAGTTGCAGTCCCTTTAATAGATAGCCTCTGAATTGTATCCGTTTAGCACGGGCATGATATCAGGGGCTTTTTTATGTTTATGGAATGTTACATGGTTGACAAAAATAGTTGTAACAACTATAGTTACAATATAAGGTTTGAACATAAACAATATCGATAATTTAAAGGAGAGATCATGATGAACATTGCAATCATTGGTGCAACAGGCAAAGCAGGAAGTGTAATTTTGAAAGAAGCGGCAGACAGAGGGCATAAAGTAACAGCGATCGTTCGTAATGCATCCAAATTGGAAGATAAAAGTCTGAATACGCTGGAGAAAGATGTATTCGATCTTACAGCTGAAGATCTTAAGGCGTTCGATGTAGTTGTAAATGCTTTTGGTGCTCCAGCGGGTAAAGAAAACCTGCATGTGGAAGTGGGACAAGCGTTAATCAACATCCTGAAGGATGCACCAAACACTCGTTTGATCGTCGTGGGTGGAGCAGGAAGCCTGTTCACAGACGAGTCCAAGACATTACGTGTCTTTGAATCCCCAGGATTCCCTGATGCTTACAAAGCGACAGCAACGAACCAAGGCCAAAACTTGCAGGATCTGCAAGCATCCTCTGGTATTCAATGGACATTCCTGAGCCCAGCTGGATTCTTCAATCCGGAAGGCGTACGCACAGGTAAATATCAAGCAGGCAATGATGTTCTTCTGGTCAACAGTGAAGGCAACAGCTACATCAGTTATGCTGACTATGCGATTGCTTTGGTTGACGAGATCGAGAACCCCCAACACAAAAATGAGCGCTTTACCGTTGTTGGCGAAGCGAAGTAATATCTTTCAAATCATAATATTGAACAAAAAAACGGACGCTGATCTCCACAGATCGGTGTTCGTTTTTTTGTGTGTTATCGAATAGCGTCTAGTAAGAGTCGAATTCATGTGTCCCAATTAAATACGACAACCAAAGTTATATAATCTTTTTGAAGGATGGACGGAACCATGGTAAAATTACTCCAAGAGTCGACAACGTTCGAGTTTACTGGGGAGTATGTTAATGAGATCAGAATCCATTATATTTAGAATGAAAGTAATAACTATTTTTTTAGCGATATCACTTTGTACCGGATTCGTTTTCGTCGTTTACTTTCAGGATGTGAACAAATCTAAAGATGATATCCGTATGGAAGTTCTACGGGACAAATCAGGAAACATGACCTTGTCCGATGTTAAAGTCAGCGATCAATTCGCAGCTTTACCTGGAAACTATTCCAAAGTTGGCTATTCTCCGGTTCGCTTATGGTTCAAAATAAAAATAAACCAATATGACGCGGATGAATTGAATTACCTCACAATAAACAACCCTCTGTTTGAAGATGTAACGTTGTACCTCCCGACAAGTAACGATTACATAACAAAGCATTTCGGGTACGCATATAAGAGCCATTCGGATGAGATCGATTATGTCTACCCAGCAATCAAAATTCCGCTTCATTTTGATCCTAATCAGTACATATACATGACAAGCCAGTCGTTATACGGACAGAACTTTATTGTACAAATTGTAAATGATGAACTTTTTAGAAAGACAAGTATGATAAACGTCTGGGCGAGTGGCATCTTATTCGGCGTTTTGCTGGCATTGTTTTTTTATAATCTAATCATGGGATTATCCATAAAAAACAAAACGTTTTTAAAATCCTGTTTCTATGTATTCACTACTTTGTTGTGGAACATAGCGACAGCCGGACTTATAAATATCACGGGCTTCAAATACGTTTACCTGCTTGCGGAATATTCCACAGGGTTCGGTATTCTCATGTCGCTTTCCATAGCAATTTTCATTAGAGCGATTTTTCAGACTGAAACCAAGTTTCCCATGATCGATTCTTGTTTGAAGGTGCTCATCATTTGCTTCCCCATTACTCTATTGATCTTTTTTTTCATCAGTAAAGAGTTGGGGGGACTGGGTGCAATCGCATCTGCTATGATGTTTGTATTGTACTTTATAATTATGATTAGAGGAATCAGACGCAAAAACTTGCGTTCACCACAACTCATAGCTGCATGGCTCCTGTGCTTTGTGTCGGTAGTTCTGTTTTATATGATGTCTTTCGGAGCAATACCTCAAAGTTACATTATGGTATATTACATATTTTTTCTTTCTAGTGTGTCGGCTATTGCTTTTTCCTTATCTCTCGCAGAAATCATCAATAGTCTAGATGAAGAGAAGAAATACAATCAAACATTGTTTGAAAATTCCGAAATACAATCCAGGCAGTTTGAGCTTGCTTTTATACGAGCGCAGATGGACCCACATTTTATTCACAATACGTTGAACGTGATCGAAGGAGTTATTGTTGAAAACCAAGAAAAAGCGGGAAGCTTGGTCAACGATTTATCCCATTATCTCAGGAATATATTCGATTACAGCAATTCGGAGAGATATATTTCTATCGATGAGGAGCTGGATGCAATCAAGTTTTATGTTCGCATTGAGCAAGCCAGGTTCCCAGGAAAAATAGGTATCCACTATAACATTGATTCAGACATTCAGTTGAAGGTACCGCGCTTCGTTATTCAACCCTTGGTAGAGAATGCGATAAGACATGGGATACGTAAAAGGAACATTGCAGGAACAGTCAAGATCAGGATTAAAAAGCTTGAACAGAGCTACTTCATATCGGTAGAAGACGACGGTGTCGGCATTGAAGACGCGGACCAACATAACCTGCTTGAATACTCGAAAGGCAAGGGTATTGGGCTTGCCAGTATAAACGCGAGGCTTAAGGCCGAGTATGGAACACAGCTTCAAATCGTCAGCGAGAAGGGTAAAGGAACTGCGGTTCATTTTCATATACCCATTAAGGAGCAGCCATGAGAGTTATTATTGTAGACGACGAATATTATGCGCTGCGGAACTTGAAAAGCAAGTTGGAGAAAATTACGGGTGTCGAAGTTGTTGCCATGTATGAAGATCCTGCAATAGCTTTGGATGAAATGAGCAGAATACAGCCTGACCTCGCTTTTCTGGATATCGAAATGCCAGAGATCGATGGCATAGCCTTGCTCGGGATGATGTTCAAAAAAAGACCGGATATGGATTTTGTTTTTACATCGGCTCACCATGCCTATGTGACAGACACGCTTGAAACAAAGGCATTGGATTTCCTCGTTAAGCCGGTGAAATTCGAACAGCTTTATGTCACAGTGGAAAAAATAAAGAAGATTAGAAGTAAAAGCACTATGGGGCACCAAGTCGAGATAAAGTGTTTTGGTGATTTTGCCGTATCTATAAACGGGAAAGTGATAGACGACAATTGGAGAACCAAAAAAACAGAAGAGCTCTTCGCCTATTTGTTATGCATGAACGGCAAGTCCGTGCCTAGAGAACGAATCATTAATGACTTATGGCCGGATTTGGTAATGGATAAAGGTTATGCGAACTTATATACGACACAATATAACTTAAAGAAGCGATTCGACGCGTTTGGAATCCATCATTTGCTCAAGAGCAGACTCGGAAATATTAGTCTCAACCTCGAAGACATGAAAGTCGATTTGTTGGAGTTCGATTACTTCAATGAACGTTATAATGAAGATAAGAGTAAAATGGAAAGCCTCGAGCAGCTTGTGGAAGTGTACAAAGGCATGTTATTTGAAAATAGGCCTTATTCATGGACGTTAAGTATACAGCAACCTTATGAGATAAAGTTTGACAATGCACTGAATATTCTGATTCAGTTTTATAGGGAGCGCGGCGATGAGACAAAAGCCGAGTACTATGAGATGAAAAAAATGCTTTAAACAAATAGCGTCCCTTTACTTAAACGAGGATCGAGGCGTATAATCCGTTGAGACATCAGAGCGTTAAGAGGGGAAAAGTTATGAACAATGGGTTAATCAACGCAATCATTGCGTATATCATGTGGGGGGTTCTCCCGCTGTATTGGAAGTTGTTTGAAAATGTACCGGCAGGCGAGATTCTGTCGCATCGGGTTGTCTGGTCGTTTGTCTTCATGGGTATTCTCGTTGCCGTCCAGCGCCGCTGGGGGGACATGAAACGGATTGTGGCTGACCGTTCGCTCTTGTTATCTCTCACAGCTAGCGGACTGTTGATCGCCATTAATTGGCTGATCTTCATCTGGGCAGTTAACAATGGTCATGTCGTTGAGACAAGTCTGGGCTATTATTTGAATCCGTTGCTGAACGTGCTACTGGCGGTTGTCTTCCTTCATGAAAAGCCAAACCGTGGCCAATGGCTCGCGATTGCCATTGCTGGTGTTGCGGTGCTTATCATCGCTATCGACTATGGGCGTTTCCCATGGGTTGCGATATCGCTGGCCGTGTCATTTGGCTTGTACGGTCTGGCAAAGAAGAAGATCAAGCAAGACGCTTCTGTGGGCTTGTTTTCGGAGACAGCTGTAGTTCTTCCCATCGCACTCGGATACTGGATCTACTTGGCCATCGTGGGAAAAGCAACAGCATGGACGTTGCCTGCGCCCATGTTCTTCGAATTACTTCTAGCCGGCGTGGTGACGGCGTTGCCGTTGCTTTTCTTTGCACGGGCAGCTGCTCGGATGTCGTTGTCCACGCTCGGCTTCGTGCAATATATCGGGCCGACGATAATGCTGATCCTGAGTGTGTTCGTGTTCAAGGAAACAGTCTCGCCAGTTCTTCTCGTTGGTTTCGCGCTGATCTGGACAGCGCTTATCGTATACGCTACCGCATCGATACGTGCTACGAGACTTGCCAAGGTAAGCTGAATAGAGCGATATTCTGCTAGTATCGCCATAAATGCCCTGTCCGCCAATGAGGTGGACAGGGCCATTTTTCGTTTGTGGGGGAGCGATAAGTCGGTAAAAATTAAAAAGGCAACTGATCGACGTTATGGTAAAATACAGGAGCAGTAATCATAAGAGAGTAATCAAAAAAAACGAGGAGGCAACATATATTATGGTTAGTGACCTATACCGTAAACGAGGTTTGTTCTTTTTGAAGAATGATGTAGTTCAGACAATATTTCAGTTTGCTGTTTCAGCGGTAATCGGTATTATATATGGATTTATGCTCATCAACGAGACGATAGGTGGATTTATTCATAAACTATTACCGAGTACTGATGGCCCTGATCTTCATTTATATCTACCGATTGTGGTTACAGTGCTCATCTACTCGTGCTTTATTCAGAAGAAACAACGGATTTTTATTGAAAAAATCTCATTTAGTTGCCTACATATTTTTGTTGCCCTGTTAGGCTGTGTTTCAGCGGTTATCGTCGTGTTATTGATGATCTAATCCAGATTCTGCCGTATCCACACCTTCAACCCCATCAACTGCATCAATCACACCTACAGCGAGTGTTGTCACCGCAGCGGCAGCTAAAAGATTCTTGGCGCCAAGCTTGACTCTGTCCTTATCTTCCTCTTTCAAGCCCACGACGACATCCTTACCACCTTTATAGACATACTTGGCTGATATCGCTACACCTTTTGCAGTATTGGTTACGGCACCTCCAATATCAGCAAGCCCCGCGTCTATGGCGGTATCATCTTTTCGAATCGCACCATTCGCCAGATCATATGTCCCGCTAGCCAGTTGTCCAACGGTTTTCCCTGTGTTAATCGTAGCTTTCTCTACGCCGTTTCCGATTTCTTTGATAAAGGGACTTCCCGCAAGTTCACCGACAACCCGCACACTGCCACCCAATACTTTCCCGGTAACTTCTCCAGCTAATTGACCCATCCCTTTTAAAAAACTCATCCATATTCCCCCGCTCTTGAAATAAGCTAACCGATGTTCTGCATGTTTATTTTATTATATTCATATGTAAGTGAAAAAACCATTCTGCATTCAGCCTAGCTCATAAGAAAGATCCGCTCGGAACAGCCAATCGCAGCGCCTCCCACACTACAAAATGGCACCTTCAACTGTTCAACACACTTCATCGCCAAAAGGCGCTACTCCCCCAGGAATAGCGCCTTTAGCCCTTGTTTTACCTTACTACTTAATCATTTGACTACCTACGGTTTTAGAAGTGTCTCATTGAGCAGCAACGTAGTGGAGGGGGCGGAATCGATTCTGAAGAAGCGGAGCTAAAAGCTTTCTGAAAGAAAGCTACATCGTAAGCATACACTGCGCCTTTATCCCCGGATTTTCCCCTTAGGAGGGGAATTCATAAAATCTGGGGATAACAGCGATCATAAGAACGATCCGCCACCGGAACGCCCACCACGCTGCCCCCCAAAGCCCACACTTCTAACCTCTCCGTGTTCTAGTCAATAAATCCTTCCATGACAACCGTTGGCATCATATTCGATTGCCAAGCGCCTTTGCCGTAGCCACTGTTATAACCTGGTGTAGCCTGAGGCTCCCAGTAGAATACGCCTTTTCCTTTGCCATTTGGCAGATTACGGATTTGGTTTTTCATCGCCGCGACAAAACTTTTACCAGCCGCAGCCTGATTATTGTCCATGCCGATTTCGGAGATAATGATCTCTTTTCCGTACCGGTTGATTAGATCCTTGGCGTTGTTTACCGTATTCGTTACAGCCGTATTCCAGCCGGAAGCCGAAGGGTAGAGGGACATGGCAATCATGTCAAAGTTAGCTCCGTTATTGATCAAACCACCAATATTCCATACATAGAGGGCGTTATCATCCCCACCTGCCAGATGCACAATGGTTTTGGTGCCGCTGCTCAGGGATTTCACTGCATTATGGCCTGTGTTCACCAGCCACGCATAGTTTTTCATGTTGGTGGACGCTTTACCATCTTCCCATAACATGCCGTTGCTTGTTTCATTCCCGATCTGTACCCAGTCCGGGGTAACGCCTTTGCTTTGCATCGCAGTCATGACATCACGTGTGTGATTCCACACCGCATCCATGAGCTGTTGGAAGGTATAGTTTTTCCAGGCAGCTGGTTTGGTCTGTTGACCAGGGTCTGCCCAAGAATCGCTGTAATGCAGGGTAAGCATTACGCTCATGCCGGCATTTTTAGCACGTTGTGCGAGTGTAGCCGCACGTTCCTTATTCATGTAACCGTTCCCATAATCATTCGAAGGATTAACAAAGACCCGAATGCGAACGGAGTTAATTTGATAGTCCTTTTTCAAAATATCAATGATGTCACGCTGTACCCCGTTTTTATCTTTCCATTTGTAACCTTGGGCTTCCATTCCGGGAACCCAGCTGATGTCGGCTCCTTTGGCGAAACTTGGTGCTGCGCTGGCATGCTGACCTGCGGGCAACATGATGGAGGTGAATAACAAAACAAAAGCCAACATGATGGATGTCTTGAAACCCCTTACATTTTTGAACATTACAAGATGCCTCCTCGGATTTGGGTTGAGTTGCATCCTAATTATAGCCATCCTGGTTTACTCGACTAAAGGGTCCATTTCCAATATTTTGGGTGTTTTCTCAACCTCTCTATGAAAAAAGACAAAACAAAAAGCCGTCCGAAGACGGCTTTTCTACCCGTGGCGCTTTTTAAAACATTGATCCGTATCCCGCGCCTCCACCAGACTCATTTTATTTTGAGCTAGTGGATCGGGTAAGGGACACGTTCAACATGACATTAGAAATGTTGACGCACCTCCTTTCCTTGTGGCAAGAGTATACAACACCTTGTTTGGGAAAGCTAGTCTTTTTTACGTATTTACGCAAAATTATTTTTCGGTCTGGAACATCGTAATATCTCGTGCATAGTGACTCTTCGTTCCGTCATTGTTGCGAATGCGCACGCTGTCTTCACTGATCCGCTCGACGATGCCGCTACCTACTTCACAGTAGACGCCAGCAGGGTCTTCCTGCCATGCACTCACTACACATTGAGAGAGTGCAGCCGTGAAAAACTCTATATTTTTTTGTAACGTTCTAGGTTTGTTGGATTTCATTATATACTCCTTTAAATATTGATATTTGGAAATGATAACAAGCAACCGGACCAAATCACACTGTACTTCACTTTACTCTGTCTATTGACCTTTGTAAAGGGATGGAAAAAGTTGCGTCCATGAGGTATCATTTACATAAATTTTACGCAGCGTTTACACTGCGCTGACGCTTGATGTTGATTACGAATAGTACAATTATATGAGAACATCTAACTAAGGATAGATACAACACATTCGGAGGCCATATATGCATAGAGATGTCAAAACAGGCAACTACGTTAATCGTGATTTGAGTTGGGTTGAATTTAATCGGCGCGTATTGCAGGAGGCTCAGGATCCAACGACACCGTTGCTGGAACGCATGAGGTTTCTCGGCATTGTCGCCAGTAACCTGGACGAGTTCGTCAGTGTAAGGGTCGCGGAGACAAAAGAAAAGATCAAAGCCGGATTCACGCAAAAGGATTTTACAGGGTATACGCCTTCGGGATTATACCGCAGATTGATCAAACGAACCGGGACCATGGTCGCCGAACAGTATAAAACGTATCATGAACTCATTCGTTTACTCGCCAAGAAAGGCGTGAACATTCAGGATTATACAGATCTTAATGTGACACAGCAACGTGCAATGGACCAGTACTTCCATGAGATTATTTTTCCGGTACTCACACCGATGGCGATTGATCAGAGTCGTCCATTCCCACTGGTGCACAACAAGTCTGTCTATCTGTCCGTGATGCTGCAGAAGGAAGAGGAGCTAGGGGGCGAGCCATTTATGGCTATTGTTCAGGTACCTTCCAATTTGCCGCGGGTGGTTCAGGCCCCAATCCGGGCGAATAGCAAAAAGAAAACATTCATACTGATTGAAGACCTCATCAAACATCATATTCACACTCTGTTCAGCGGATATGTTTCGCTGGCTGTACAGGAATTCCGGGTGACCCGCAATGCGGATCTGTTCATTAATGAAGAAGAAACCGGAGATTTGCTGGAGGCCATTGAAAAGGAATTGCGGCGCAGACGCCGAGGAGCACCTGTACGACTGGAGGTATGCAAGAATTTTCGTGCGGATGCTTTATTGGAATTGCAGGATGAATTCGATATTCAGGACCCGGTATACGAAATTGATGGACCACTCGATCTGAGTTTTCTGGCTGGATTCGTAGATAGTCTGGAGGGCTTCTCACATCTGAAATACAGTCCGGTGAAACCCGTCTATCCACTGGAGTTCCTGCCCAGAGAAAGTCATTTCGAGCTGCTGCGCAGACGGGATGTATTGGTGCATCATCCGTATGAATCGTTTGAGCCGGTTACGGACTTTATATTGGAGGCTTCGGAAGATCCAAGAGTTCTGGCCATCAAGATGACCCTATATCGGGTCAATGGCGATTCACGCCTTATTCCGGCACTTGCGCTTGCTGCTGAGAGTGGTAAGCAGGTCACGGTTGTCGTGGAATTGAAGGCCCGGTTCGATGAAGAGCGCAACATTGCTTGGGCCCGTAAGCTGGAGAAGGCCGGTTGTCACGTCGTTTATGGACTGGTTGGACTGAAAACCCATGCTAAAATCATTCTTGTCGTACGCAGGGAACAGCAGGGTTTGAGACGTTATGTTCACGTAGGAACCGGTAACTATAATGAGAGTACAGCCAAAGTGTATACGGACGTGGGACTGTTCACCTCCAATCCGATTATTGGAGAAGATGCATCCGAATTGTTCAATGAGATTACCGGTTATTCCGGTCCGAAGGCATTACAGGCGTTCCACGTTGCTCCGGATGGTATGAAGGACGAACTGTTTTCACTGATTCGTAGAGAAACGGAGCATGCGCTGAAAGGCAAACCTGCCAGAATCATCGCCAAGATCAACTCCTTATCCCATCAGGACATGATTGATGAATTGTATGAGGCTTCTCAAGCCGGAGTACAGATCGATCTGATCGTGCGCGGCGTATGCTGCCTGCGTCCGGGGGTAGAGGGGCTCAGTGAAAATATTCGGGTCATTAGCATTGTGGACCGCTTCCTGGAGCATTCACGGTTGTTTTATTTTGAAAATAGCGGTAACCCTGATGTATTCATCTCCAGTGCAGACTGGATGACACGTAACCTGAATCGAAGAATTGAGCTGATGTGTCCTGTATTCGATCCAGAGCTGAAAAAGATGCTGGTGGATATCCTTAATCTATCCCTTATGGATAATGTCAAAGCGAGACAACTTATGCCTGGTGGCAATTATGTATTTGTAGAAAATGAAAAGCCCCCGCTGAGAAGTCAGACGGAGGCCATGGGAATTATCCCTTGGAAGCCTGCTGAATGGAGTGCGTTAACGTAACTCCCCAGGCTTCCTGTAAGTCCTTGACGGCCTCTTCCAGGCCATCAAGTTCCAGTAACGGCTCGGCTGTACAGGTGAATTGCACCTGCAGCGAGTCGTTTTCTTTTGTTGCTTCGATCGTAGCGATGCTCTCGGATCGATTGATGGCTTCGGCTACACGCAGCAGAGAGCCTATACGATGAGCATGCCGCTCATCCGAGCTTTTCAGAATGTCCCGGTGCTTATTCAGCAGCTGGGGCGTTCTTTTTTTAGGATGATAATCGGCCGCACTGGCACTGAGAATGGTCTCCCGATGAGAAAGTCCATAGATGCTCGCATTCATGATCCAATAGGCCGAGTGCTGCGTATAACGGAAATAGTTAATCTGCTTACCAGCCATATGCAGCATGGAGGACGCATACAGGATTCGGGCATCTGCTTGATCAGGAGCAGACCCTTGTAGTGCTGTATACAGGGTAACCGCATCCTGATGAATCCGTTGCAGACGTTTCTCTGGAATAGGCGGACCAAAATGGATAAAGTTACGGATACTGTCCTTCAGCGCGTCTGGAATGACCGGCTGACCTCCAGCCATGTAATCTCGCAACAACCCGTCTCGTAACCCCGCACCACTAACCACATACCGATCGCCCTGTATTAATCTGAAAACAGTTCGCAGGATCAATACGCCAGGCACGATGATATCTGCACGATCTTTGGCGAGCCCAGGCACCTTTTTGCGCTGTGCCGAGGTGAGGTGTGGCAATGAACGTGCGATGTTCTCCATCGCTTCCTCACCGATCTCATAATGATGAGTGACAGGCAGCGAATACTGGGTGCGCTTCTGTTCCACTTTGGCGAGTGTACGCATTGTGCCTCCAAGTCCGATAAGTGGCAGACCGGGGTGCTCAGCAATCCAATCCTGTCCACGTAGAGCTTGAATGACTTCGTTGCACAGTGCATTCGCATTCGCTTCGCTCCACTGATCTTCACCCCCGTAACGGGCATGTGAATTTACTGCACCAATGGGGAGGGAGATGCTATGTAACCTTTTCCGATCCCGAAAGACCGTGATTTCCGTGCTGCCGCCTCCAATATCCACGACGTAACCGTCGGCCAGATCAATGGATTGAGTGACACCAAGGAAACCATAATAGGCCTCCCGATCACCCGATACGCATTCAATGGTAAGCCCCGTCTCTGTCTCCAGCCATTCGATAATCTGCAGGACATTGCTTGCATTACGAATAGCTGCCGTAGCTGCTGCGCGAATCAGCTTGGTCTGATACGCATCACAGGTCGCTTTGAATTGACGCAAGATAGTGATCGCTTTATCCAGTGAATGGCGCAGGATGGTACCATCCTGCTCAACAACGCTGCTCAGACGAGCGGCGTATTTGTCTTCATGAATGATGCGATAGGCTTCGTTCTGATCCAGTTCGTATATTACAAGCCGAATGGAGTTCGAGCCGATATCAATAATTCCTAAAGTTTCATTATGTGTCATAAGCATCTCCTTCTACAGAGGTTCAACTACCCGAAGTGAAGCAGGGCAGCCATGGCTTCCGGTGAACCCGGAGGTGTGGCAGAGAAGGGCGTAGTTAACATAACAACAATGATAAAGACGATGAAACAGGCAAATATAAGACAACTCACAGCAAAGCCGCGATTGCGCTTTTGAATAAACAGTCGGATACCTGTGACAAAGAGAAGTACCGTGACGGCTACCAGAACGATCGACATTGCAAAATAGGCTACGCCATACAGTGATTTGAAAAATGCTTCCATTTCTTCAGAACGCTCCTTAGATCCTCATATTTAAGCCCTTCCAGCCATTCCTTAGTAGCATACGACAGATTGACTTGTTTGAAAAGCAAACCGGGCGCTTGTTCCTTTTTCCGCCATCACCCTGGGACATGTTCCAGGGAAAAGGGGCCTTTGCCTTGGACAGACATCCAAGAAAGCACGGCTCCTGTTGAGTATGTATAAGGAAGGACTATTGTTCTAGGGAAGGAGATCAACCCATGTCGAGACAGCTTGCAAGCAAATGGCGGAAGACAGCGGCACTGCTGAAGTACCCGGTAGCTGCTGTCCATATTCCACAGACCAAGGCATTCAACTCGGGGAATCTGCTGCACATGCTCAGTCGTTATGGAATGGTGTATGTCAAACCTATTGTCGGTGGTGGAGGTTACGGTGTCATCCGGGTATCGGCGGGCGGAGGGACTTATCGATACACCCATATGAAAACGACACGTTCTTTCGCCAGTTTCAGTCAGATGTATCGCTCGCTGGTGCGTGTAAAGGCAAGACGCAGGTATTTGATTCAGCAGGGCATTCATCTGGCAACAATTCAAGGAAGACCTGTTGATTACAGAGTCAAAGTCGTCAAGACCGAACGAGGCTGGGTATTCCGTTCCTTGGTAGGACGACTCGCTCGCCCAGGACTCTGTGTGACGAATCTGAGCAAAGGTGGCACCATGTTATCGGGAAGGCGAGCCCTTGGTTTATCCCTGCCCCATATATCAGGTCGGCACAAACGCCGGGAGATGCGCTCCCTAACACTGACATGCACGTACATTATGGAAAGTCAGTTCCCCGGTGTAGGTCAGCTTGGATTTGATTATGGACTGGATTATTCAGGCAAGATCTGGATTCTGGAAGTGAATACCAGACCACAATAAAAAATGGATGGAAAAGCTCAAGAAAATCCAAGAAAAACCGATAATATATAGAAGAAAACGGTATGAAAAACGTTTGAAATTTTACATTACAGGGTAATTTACTCGCAACAAGTCTTGAAACTATGAATTTATTCCAAAAAAAATACGCTGATAAACGTTCTGATGGTCGTACATCTTCCCTGTGCATAAATATTGTCCACACTATACACGTTGATTACTCAACATTTTTACCAATTATCAACAAACTATGCACAGGATTTCCACATATCGTTGTGGATAACAAGAACGCTTGTTCTCTATATGAATCTCTGATATGATAGTTTTGAGGAAAAAAAAGGAAAGGTTGTGGCGGGAAATGGCTATGTTATCCGATGAGATGTTGTTGGATTCCTACCATAAAGCGATTGAGTTGAATCTCGAACGAGATTTCATCGCACTGCTGTTGGCAGAAATCCATAAGCGCAAACTGGGTACCGACGTATCTGCCATTCTTCACTAGAGATCCTCATTGCAGGCAATGTTACAGGTTTCCGGACAAGTCCCATAGTAAGACAGGCCATGGCGTGCTCGTCTGACAATGGTGACAGTACATCACATGATTGCAAACGTTTTCGGCTTCGTCTGCCGTGTCAGAGGAAAGTTGGAATACGTAGGGGCTGTATGGTCCGGTGTAGTCGTCCAATTTGCCGCATTCTAACAGTCCCTGAAGGCAGTGGGGGCAAGCCTGCTCCGGTACAACCAGACCGTTACACAGCGGGCATATATAAGACAAGGGTATCCCTCCTGATATGGATTGACTCAGGAGTAAGATACCCTTTTTTGTGTCAATTATGTTATTTCAGCGAAACTAGCGTTTCATGTTGCTACTGTGGCCTGGGGACAACTTGGCATCCGGATCGAAGTATACCTTCGCATTGTTGACTGCTGTTGGGGCTTCACCGAATCCGACAGCGATCAGCTTCAGTTTACCTGGATACGTTGTGATATCTCCGGCAGCAAAGATTCCTGGAATGGATGTTTCCATGCGGGAATCAACAACGATGGAGTTACTGTCAATTTCGATTCCCCACTCGGCAATTGGTCCGAGTGAAGAGACAAATCCGAAGTTAACAATCACGTCATCTACTTCGATTTCCTGTGTTTCTTTGGTTTTCACATGGGAAAGGGTTACCTTGGTAATGGTGTCATCCCCATGAAGTTCCGTGATTTCAGTCGGTGTAACGACATTAACCTTGGAATTCATCAGGTTTTCGACACTGTGCTCATGTGCACGGAACTTGTCCCGGCGATGAATCAGTGTTACTTGCTCAGCAATTGGCTCCAGCATGAGTGCCCAGTCTACCGCGGAGTCACCGCCACCACTGATCAGTACTTTTTTGCCAGCGAAGGCATTCAGATCATTGATGAAGTAGTGCAGGTTGCTCTTCTCGAACTTGGCAGCACCTTCAAGCTCCAGGCGACGTGGTTCGAATGCACCTACACCAGCTGTAATAATGACGGCTTTGGCATGATATTCATTCTCATCCGTCTTCACGACGAAATGTTGTTCATCCTTTTTCTCAACCGATACAACCTTTTCTTCAAGGCGGATGTTCGGGTTAAAATGACTCATTTGCTCAATCAGGTTATTCACCAGTTCCTGAGCCGTTACTTTCGGGAATCCGGCTACATCATAGATGTATTTCTCCGGATAAAGAGCAGCAAGTTGTCCACCAAGCTGTGGCATACTTTCAACCAGTGTAACGGATGCCTGACGCATCCCACCGTAAAATGCGGCGAACAGACCCGCAGGGCCTCCACCGATAATAAGCAAATCAGTCATATCATGACTGGAATTCTGTGCAGTCAAGAATCAACAACACCTTTCATATTTTAATAGGTAGTTAACAGGAAGAATGTGCGGGCTACGTATCGTAACCGGCGTTGGTGCTGAACTGTCTTTCCTATTATAAACGGTGTATTCAGGGTTGCAAAGTTAGCTGCATCACTAATCTGAGAATAATTGATGAAGATCAGATGAGAATAGGATGAAATTGGAAATGAAAGGTTATGAAAAATAACAAAAAAAACCTTGATCTTTACCAGAAATACAGATATCCTTGACCTGTACTATGTGTTTTTTTGTCTAATTTAGAGTCAATAAGTAATGTGAATACAACTCCCGTGTTTTGTGAAAACTTGTGGTTAATTTCACAACTTGAAACGATAACTTGCGTGCATGCGAATCAATTTCATAAATCCATTTTTTGTGAGTTATGAAATTGATGCAAACGTTTAAATAAATTCGCGAAGTTAACATTTGTTGTCATAATGGGCAAGACTTCATCAATATTTGTAAGTAAGTGTATTTTGCATCTCACCCAGGATTGGGCTGGTGCAAGTGAAACCGGAAGGGGTATAGACATGAGCAGTATTCCCAAAATCGTCATCCTCGGCGCGGGCTATGGCGGGATTCTGACAGCCCAGCGGCTGCAGAAGGAATTGAACTATAACGAGGCCGATGTCACATTGGTGAACCGGCATGATTACCATTATATTACTACACATCTACATATGCCGGCAGCCGGCACGGATACCATTGAGCATGCAAGAGTCCCTATTTCGAAGCTGATTGATGAGTTCAAGATTGATCTGGTCAAGTCTTCCGTGAAGGAGATTCGTCTGCAGGATCGGAAGATTATTTTGGAGGACGGCACATTATCCTACGATTATCTGATTATTGGACTAGGTGGGGAACCTGAGACCTTCGGTATTCCGGGTATGCACGACCACGCCATGACGATCCGTAGCATTAATTCGGTCAGACTGATTCGAGAACACATCGAATATCAATTTGCGATGTACAAAAACGACAACAAACGAAATCGTATTCGGTTTGTCGTAGGCGGAGCAGGTTTCAGTGGCGTTGAATTCGTAGCTGAACTTGCAGACCGCATTCCACAGCTGTGCAAAGAGTTCGACGTGAATCCGAAACATGTGCATATCTACAATGTAGAGGCAGCGCCTTCGGCTTTGCCTGGATTTGATCCGGAACTGGTAGAGCATGCGATGAATGTGCTCAAGAAGAAGGGCGTTACTTTCAAAATTGGTGTTCCAATCAAGCAATGTCTCCCGGACGGGGTTATTGTGGGTGAGGGTGAAAAGCTCGATGCGGCTACAGTCGTATGGACCGGCGGTATTCGCGGTAACTCACTGCTTGAACAGGCCGGTCTTGAAGTGATGCGAGGACGTGTGAAAGTAGATGACTACTTGCGTGCTCCAGGGCATGAGCATGTCTATGTCATTGGTGATAATTCACTTGTGTTCAACGCGGAAGGACGGCCTTATCCGCCAACAGCCCAGATTGCGATGCAACAGGGTGTGAACTGTGCCAAAAACGTCGTGGCATCCATTCGCAAGAAACAGCCACAACCTTTTGTATTTACGAGCAAAGGTACGGTTGCTTCATTGGGTAAAGGTGAAGCGATTGCCGTTGTAGACGGTAAGAAATACAAGGGCTGGAAAGCGGCTCAGTTGAAGAAGCTGGTTGATCTGCGCTATCTGTTCATTATTGGTGGTATTCCGTTAGTCCTGAAGAAAGGGCGGTTTTTTGGATGAGACATTGCAGTGTTCAGGTCCGGGGACTATTAACGCGTGAAGAACTGGATCGATACAACGCCCTGATGCAGGTCGGTGGTTATCTGGAGGAACAGGATCAGTATGATCTGGCCTACATTGTGCAGAAAGAAGTGGATATTCTCATTTTGCCCGCGATTGAGCGGCTTAAAGAGAAGGGTCGAGACCGTGACCGGGCCACAGCCGAATTCCTCGAATCACTGAAAGCGATAGATGAAGAGGACGAGGATTAAGAATTAACTGAGACTTACAAAATAGAGTGAACAACTGCAAATGGATCATCGTCCGACTTGGTTGTCCATTTGTACATGAATGAGAAAAGCACCGCTGACATATCCTTTAGAGGAGATGTCGCGGTGCTTTATTGTGTGTTGCACTATTTTTACAGCTTAAGCATCTCTTCCAAAGTTCCTTCGTTCAACAGACTTCCCACGTAGAACGAACCGAATTCGCCATAACGGGCGCTAACTTCATCGAAACGCATCTCATAGACGAGTTTCTTGAACTGAAGTGCATCATCCGCAAACAGCGTAACGCCCCATTCCCAATCGTCGAAACCGACAGAACCAGTAATGATCTGTTTCACTTTACCTGCATAGCTGCGACCAATCATGCCGTGACTGCGCATCATGGTGCGACGCTCGTCCATGGACAGCATGTACCAGTTGTCATTCAGCTCACGCTTTTTGTTCATCGGATAGAAGCAGATGTATTGTCGTTGCGGCAGAACAGGTTTCAAACGGGCGATAATATCCGGATTCTGCATCGGGTCTTCGCCTTCTTTGCCAAGGTAGTTGCTCAGTTCCACTACACTGACGTAGGAATACGATTTGGTTGTGTATTGGGCAAACATCGTTTTGTTAAACGCGTTCTCAACAGCCTTCAGATCTTCCAGCGTTTCACGCAGGTGCATCATGACGAGGTCTGCTTTTTGACCTACAACCGTATACACGACTGTACTTCCTTTGGATGAATCCTCGACTTCTTTCCATTCTTTCCAGAAGGCTTGAAGCTCGTCCAGTGCTACAGCACGTTCTTCATCATCTGCTGCTTTCCAGGCGGCCCAGTTAATCGAGCGAAAATCATGCAGGGCATACCAGCCCTCCAGTGTTGATGCGGCTTCGTTCATTGGTTGTGTTCCTCCTGCAAGGTATATTTCCAAATCCCTATAAGAGGTTGTTCAAAAAGTCCGCTTTTGATTACGAATGATGCCTGGTGGCATCATCAGCATCGAATATGGCATTCAGCCGAAATGTCCGCTGCTCACGTAGCTCTATCTACGCTCCGCTACTCCATTTCTAGCTTCATTCCATCTTCTCGGTACTGAAAAACAGTCTTTTTGAACACGTACTATAAGGGACGGGTGAGTGCTTTATCGTTTACATTGTATCCCAACATGAAGCAGAAGGGCAAATGGACAGAGCGTGAATATAGGGAAATTTGTCCAGAAAGTTCGTTGCTTCGCCACATTTTTTGCGGTACACTAACTACTATCCAGAAGTGAAACCCGAATGCGTGAAAGAAGAGGTGAACGTCGGCCGATGCAATTTATACCTGTGCTGGTATTAATGGTATTATTTTTCGTTATGATGTTTGGTATCGGTTTCATTCTGAATATGCTGATGAAGACAACCTGGTTTCCTTCCTATCTGTTCATTATTGTAATTCTGCCTATTGTTGTGTACTCTCTATGGGATCATTCGTCATCTCTGGTGTCACATCTGGGTTCTTTCCAGCTTGTAGATTATATGACGGGTATCGCTGGACTGGCTGGTGCGGTAATCAGTGGCTGGACGATTCAGAAGTTGCGTCTGGGTGGGTACAGAATGTTTTAGTGTGCTGGAAAGAGGTAACACATGCATGACTGTAATCGCGTGAAAGTCTTGTCTTTGTCGTAAACGCTTACGAGTACAAAGGGAAGGCTTTTTTGCTGTTCATTTATATAAAATGGATTATTGTAGAGTTGTACTTCATATATATCTGGAGAACATTTTCTTCAGATCTTTACTTGTATTCTGCTTGTAGAGCTTTTATAGTATTCTAGCGACTCTCGACATGTTTTTTTCGAAAGTTGCTTAATTCGGCGAAAACGTGAATGATGTCGACCTAGGACGAAACGGAGCGAGAACAGGCCATCTTTTTACCTGTTTTTGAGCATTTGAGGATCAGACATTTATGATAGAATAGATAAACATACTTTTGGGGAGAAGGAGATCAGGCTATGCGCATGAAGAATCTGCACCATTATACTGAACATCATCGCTACTGCGTATACAGGGAGTTTGGACTTAGCGCCCTGGATGACCGTATGCTTACAGGAGCATATCAGCCCATGGTAGGTGCTTTTGCGGTTGGCTTGTATCGGCTGTTGTTTCAGCATCTTCCCGGTGAACAGGTCGGTTATTCGCCGCTTGAACAGCAACGGAGGCTGTTCATGACACTTGGGCTAGAGCCAAGTGAGAAAGGGCGCAAATATTTGTTAGAGCAGACATCCAAGCTTGAGGCAGTGGGGCTACTTCAGACTTCACGGCTATATATTCCGGAAAATGATGATTACATCTACGAATATGAGCTGCAACCGCCGCTCTCTCCGGCAGAATTTTTCCGGACACAGCATTTGACACTGCTGCTTCGTGATAAGATAGGTAAATTCGCCGTGCTTTCCCTGCGTTCCGGTTTCTCGGCAGTGGAAAATGGGGACGCGCCTTATCCGGCAGCCAATAAAGAGAATATTTCCGTTCCCTTTTACGATATATTTGAATTGAATACCCATGTAATTGATTACGAGTTGGAGCAGGCATTGTCGGAAGTATCGACTACGGCCCAGCGGACAGGCACGAATGATGCAGCGGAAGAAAACAGTTTGAACTATGCCGACATTATTTTGCGTTTCCCGCGGGAGTCCGTCAATCGTCGTCACGTAGAACAGCTGCGATTCGATCATGAACAACTGGGCATTGTAAATTATGTAGTGAACAAGTTTAACCTCAGTGTGCAGGATGTATGCCGTCTGCTGGATGAAGATGATATCTTCAGTCCACAGGGCCAACTGATTCTGGATGATCTCCAACATAAGGCGAGTATGCAGTTCAGACAGACGAAGAAGCGTCATGAGCAACAGACTGTACAGGCAGCCAAGGTCGTGGCACTGAGACAGCATATGGAGGAGCCTGAACGGAAAGAGGACTCTGGTGAACCACCTGTTGAGCATGGGGTACAGATGGAATACTACGTCGAAGTGCCTCCGCAATTTATGACCAAGTGTGATATTCACCAATACAATATGATGTTGCGTAATGAGCCATATACCCGCTTGCTGCAGACATTTTTCCCGGGCGCAGTACCGGACAATCTGATCGATATATTTGAGAAAATTGATCTGAGCTACAAGTTGCCTGGCGAAGTCATCAATGTATTGATTCATTATTTGATGGCATTGCTTGTATCCGGCGGAGAGCAGCGGATTAATCGTAACTTCGTTGAGGCGATCGCCTCCAACATGTTGCTCAAGCAGGTGAACTCCTACGAGAAAGCCGTCCAATATATTCGCGATCAGGCTAAGGTCAAAGGCAAACAGGCTGCTGGTGCAGCTGGAACCCGTACCCGTACATACGGCAAAGGAACCAAAGCCAAGCCCGAAATTCCGATTGTACAAGACATAAGCACCGATGGAGATGCCGTATCCGAGGAAGAGTTCGAAGAGATGATGCGATTTGCCCAGCAGATGCAGGCAAGCAAACAAAAAGGAACTTCTTAATTTATATAATAGCCAAAAGGCGAGTCTCCTGATGAATGGAGACTCGCCTTTTGGCTATATAAGTTATTATGAACGAAAATGAGCTCCCCTTTATGCAAAACCGTGGGTTATCTTGGCAATACTGTCCCAGTAAAGAAACCAAATCCAAACTGGACTGCCTAAAAACAGAGCCACATTGCAAAGGAGAGCTATACAATGAAGTCTGTCACAAAATATGTGGGTTTAGACGTATCTAAAGAAAAAATTGCCGTTGCTGTCGCGAACGAGGGGCAAGTGTAAATGTTGGTCTAAGGAACCGAGCACACGCTATTCGCTCCAATTTGCACAGTGTTCAGGTGTAACGAATCGAAGAGGCGTTATTTCGTCAATTTGGTCGATTTTAAGTTCTGGCACTGTTTTATTGCGAAATAACGCCACTGGAGTTCGTTAAAATTTGCATTCCTTGAGAATCCGCCGTTTAGTTTAGGGTGCGGTAGGTTCGTTAGCGCTTGAAGGGAGAGGGGAATCCCTCTCACGGCAGCCCTAGAAAGATTCATTTCTCGCAACGTAGGAACCTGGAAATTTAAAAGACCTCTAAACCTCTAATTCGGTTAACCTTGCGGATCTCTTTTACCTCAAAATCGTAGTGGCCTGATTGCCCGCATAATCCTCAATAACCAGCTTCAATGAGCTGTTGTTGGATGACGGCGTAAAGGTCAGTTCACTAAGCTTCGTTCTTCCCCGAATGATATACGGGAATTTCTGCGAAACGTAAGTGACTCCGAACTCGCGTGCCACCCCATTTTCATAAACATAAATCTTGTACCAGTCCTCCAGATCCGGGAGGGCTAATGTGTACTTTCCATCTTTTACCGTCACTTTTTCCTTGGCATATGGTGTAATCTGAAGATCTGCGAGCTGTCCGGTATAGGTTACCGGATTCTGCCCGCCAATGGCGATGTTCAGCACGTAATGTTCACCATTGGTCGGAAGTCCGGTCAAGACGGCAGACTGTTTTCCTTTTTTGACCTGAAGTGACTTGGTGAAGGGTTCTTTCGTGTATTCGGTATCTAGTGTGAGCTGAATCGATTCGTTGCCTTTACCTTTGTCTTTATTTTTATCCTTGTCTTTATCTTTACCCGAATCTTTCGCTTTCTTCGGGTTTTTCCAGCTTACAATTGCATCACCATTCTTTTTGAATTTCACATCGATATTCTGCACGGATGCATTCAGATCATAAGGCAGAATGGTTGCTTCACTTTCGGTACCATCTGCACCAACCGCACGAATGGACAGTTCACCAGACGGCTGTTTTAGCGATTTGATATAAAAAGTGGAATCATACACGCCGCCAACATAAGCACCATTTTCATATAAATTGTATTGTTTAACCTCTGAATAGTCCTTCATGTCCCATGCGACAACCAGTTCATCGGTATTGGTCAGTGCTTTGGCAATATGGAATCCGGTAGGTGCATCCGGAACAGCCGCTGAGCCATCGAATATACGGATTTCACCAATGTTCATCTGATAATTCTGGATTGTCTCGCCATTCGGGTCAAAGGATAATCCCATAGCGGCAATGGTCTTTCCTTGATAGGCACTCAAATCAAGTGTAGCCGTCTTCCAACCTTCCGTATGCTGGCCTGCATTAGGCACATTTACGTTGACCACGTTGGATGGATCGTCTTCGAAGATCAACCCAACATGCAGGGAAGAAGCATCGCTAGTGGATGGTTTGTTATACGTCAGCTCCAGTTTTGATTGTCCGTTGACGGACAGGTCGGTTTTGTATAGGCGCAGGAAGTTGTCCGCGTTCAGTGTACCGTTCACCACGAGAGAGCTGCCGCCATTAAACGCGCCAATGGAGTCATAGCTGTACCTTGCACCTTTCTCGTAAGATGGACCGTAGTCAAAATCAACACTGAGCTTGTCACCTTTACTATCCATCCACCATTGCCAAGTGACAGGGATATCCTGAATGTTGATATTTGACCATTCTTTACCGTTCGAGACAGCGCCGTCTTCATAATATTTCAGACCGTGGCCCGTATTGAAGTTCGTTGCAAAATTGGAGCCGTTGATGACGGAGCGTTCGGTCAGATACGCAGCGATTCCATCCCAATTCGCACCGGAAGCATACACATCCGACAGATCGGCAGACGCATTACGACGTGCATCTGTCGGGTCTTGATTTGGACCAGACCACCAGGCGCGATCACGTACAAAGGTCATCCACTGGTAATCATCCTCCGCACGATGATTGGTGCTGCCATCGCCCATCTCTTCATCCAGAGCGTTGTGGGTGAAGTCGGCACCCAGCGTCGCGATGCTGTTCATGGGTTGACCGTTCTCATCCAGGTTATGGCGCAGGTCATAGGATTGCTTCCAGCGGCCGAATTTGTCATGTCCACCTTCGACACCAGCAAATACGGTTTCCAGTGGATCCAGTCCCAGACTAAGGGCATGATCACGGGAATCGCGGAGCATCTTGTGGTTCCATACATAGTTCAGGAAGATGGAATCCGAGACTCTGCCGAGAACGGAATCCTGTACAAAGGGGCTATTGAGTCCATTAAATTGGTTCTGGTATTGAATCTTACCTGTTGTATTGATGGTAGAATCATACCACTGGACGTACAGTCCTTTATCTCTTAGATATTTCATGAATTTCTTGTAGGAAGCAATATCCTCAGGGGCTACACCCCGGGCAACCTCTTCCTGATTGAAAAAGTATCCATCGTAGTTGTAGTATTCTGCCATCTCGGCCAGCTTCTCGGCCACAGGGAAATTACCGTTTTCATCCTGGATCAGCATTTGTTTGTACGTCTGTGGTCCACGGTCATTGTCTGAGAAAAAGATGTTAGCAATGGACTTAACGCCATTTTTGTGGGCTGCATTGGTGTAGGCCGGATTCGGAATGTTCAAAATACCAAACTCGAAGTATTTCTCCGTCCACTCCTTACTCGGGTCATACAGCTCCTCAGGTACTCCCGCAGAGGCCATGCCGTGCCAATAGCTGTAGTAGTCTGTATATTGCCAATAATTAAAGAGATACTGGCTGAATTCATTGGTATAAGGTGTGCTATCGAAGAATGCATTGCCGTAATCACCACTCATCGTGAACAACTGGGTGTCCGGGCTAAGCTCAGGATAAGCCTGTGTAGCAGCGAACGCTTCATTACGGGGCTGCAAAGGAACATGGGCGCGAAGCAGATCACCATGGATATCACTCTCAGGTGTCCAGTTCATAATCTGGGCTGAGGTGTACCCGTGTTGATAGGGCTGATTCACCCCTTTGGCACTTTCACCGGTGTAAGGGAGTGTGTCTCCGGCATAAACGGATGATGCAACAACTTGTCCAAGCAGAGCTGTGGTCAGGACCATGGCAGTGACCTTGGGAATGATGCCTTTCGGTTTGAGTTTGCGTGTCATGCTGTTCCTCCTTCAAGTGGAATGAATGTAAGGTATTCTTTTACACAAAGCTAAACTTATGGTTAACGATAGTGGATGAAAGCGTTTTTAAATAGGGTGAAATTAAAGAATCGCTAGTACAAACTAAAGAAAAGTTGCAGGTGACAAGTTAATGTCAGAAGCCTGGTGATATAATTCAATGTAAGTTGAACTAATCATTTACGCGATAACGGAGAGGGCAGAAAAAACCTGAAAAAGCGAAGCGTTCGCCTTTATTACCGGATTTTCCCTTAAGAAAAGGTAATCGAAAAAATCTGGGGATAACAGCGATTGGAAGGTTATTCTGTCATCGTAGTGTCAGTGTAAGCAATCTTTAGTTCAACTTATATAGTCAGGAAACCAGCATCGGAGGGAACATGCGAATTGAAAATTGTTAGCGTTTACAATAATTTCTTCAAAAATAATATGTTTATGAAAATGCTGCTGATCTTCTCGATGATATCGATTGTCACGATCATTACATTGTCTTATATCATCTTCCTGTCGGTATCCGACTCCACGATTCGCCGGGAACTGGCGATCCAGAAGGCGGCAATGGAACATGTGGATCGATACATTCATCAGCAGTATGAATCGGTGCAAAACATGGTGAGGGACATGCATCAGAATGAGGCGCTTTCCGCCAACATTACTTACCTAATGAATCATTCGTACGCTGAATATGTTCAGCACATGACGAATGGATATTACGCCAATCAGGATGATTATTCGGCTGATGTGTTAAAACATTTTCAGAACATTATGGATCGTAATTCGCAGATTAATCAACTCATGTTATATAGCGCTGAGCAGCAGGATCTGTCTACCTTCAATCAACACAAGCAGTTCCGCAAGCTGGACACCAATGTGGCCCATTCCTATATTCCGGACGTGATGGCGATGGAAACGCCTAATATCAGTGCGCCCAATTCCTGGATTCGCAAAGAGATCAATCAATGGGACCCTGCGCTCTATTCCATCCGCGTACCGATTAACAATACACAGACCCTTCGTAATCTGGGCCAATTTCTTGTATTCTTTGACTCGGCAGGAATCGGGGATGCGCTGGATAACTACGAGAGTAATCTCAAGGGAGAAATCGTGGTATTATCGGCGAAAGGTACAGTCTTGTTCGACTCCAACAATCAGTATTACGGGAAGAAGTATCCCTACGTGAATGTGGCCGATTCGCTGTTTGATCAGACGGATATGGATTCGATGAAAAAGGAGCAGAACATGTATGTGAACAAGTTTGTCTCCGCCGATCAGGGTTATGTGGTCATTGGTACCGTTCCGGTGGAAGAGATGGCTGAAACCTATGCGGGCATTCGCAATACCATCATCTCCATCAGTATCGTATGTATTTTGTTTGCCGTGCTGGTTCCGGCGTTTTTCATTATTAACTTTGCCAAACGAACTCGTCGAATTATTCGCTTCACCCAAAAAGTGAAATACGGCAACTTCACGGCTCGCATCGACGATCCGCGTGAGGATGAACTGGGGCAGATCTCACATAGCTTCAACGATATGTTGGACGAGCTGAATCTGTACATTGAACGGGTCTACAAAGCCGAGATCAAACAGAAGGAGACCGAGCTGGTCGCATTACAGGCACGCATCAACCCTCATTTTCTCTATAATACGCTTGAAGTGATTCGGATGAGGGCGATATCCCAAGGGGCGAGAGATGTCGGCGAGATGATCTACAGCCTATCCGTATTGTTCAAGAGTCTGGTACAGCAGAAGAAGAACTATACGCTGAAGGATGAGATGGAAGCTTGCCGCTTGTATCTGGAGTTATTCCGAATCCGATACAAGGATATTTTCATATATACGATCCAGATCGATGCTGCTTATTATCAACACCCTGTGGTGAAACTTTCGCTGCAACCCATCATTGAGAATTATGTCGTACACGGCATTCAGACAGAACGTTCGGATAACCGATTATCGATTGTTGTGGAAGAGACAGATGATGTGGTGCAAGTGGAAGTCAAAGATAATGGCAAAGGCATTGATCCGGCACGCCTGACGGAAATCCTTGAAGAACTGGAACGTCCTGAAGAGTCTGGTCAGATGTTCGGGCTGCGCAGTGTCCATAGTCGATTGCGCTTCCTGTATGGACCAGAGTTTGGTATCACCATAGAGAGCACCCTCGGAGAAGGAACACGAATCAGGGTACGTTATCCACATACAGAAGGGACAGGTGTTTAACATGTACAAGGTGTTTATTGTGGACGATGAGCCATTCATCATTGAAGGGTTATACGATATTGTGGATTGGTCTTCATTTGGAATGGAAATTGTGAGCCATGCAGGTAATGGGCAAGCAGCGTTACAGGCGCTCTCTTCTCAGCCTGTGGACATTCTGATTACGGATATATCCATGCCACTCATGAATGGTCTCGATCTGATTCGGGAAGCAAGGCGAGTGCAACCTGAGCTGAAGGTCATTATCCTCAGTGGTTTCAATGAGTTCGAATATCTGAAGGAAGGCATGCAGCTGGGGATCGAAAACTATCTGCTCAAACCGATTAATGTAGAGGAATTGGAATCCACGCTGAGTAATACAGCGTCCAAGCTGGATCATACGGTATCACCTCAAACCGATGATGCGTATGGCATCCAGATTCTGAAAGATAACATTCTTCACCGATGGCTTACAGGACAGATTGCAGCTACCGAATTTGAAGAACGTGCCCAGTTCATGAACCTTTCGCTGGATGCACCCGACGTTGCTGTGGCCGTCTTGCGGGACAAAGAGCAGACATCGGGCATGTTTGAACGCGTGGAAGAGATGCTGAGAGACAGACGCCATCTGAACATATTTCATGATATCGATGGAGACATCGTCATTATTGCCAATATTCAGGGGACGAGCGCCGAGGAGCAAAAGTTGATGGATGGCTTGCAGGCATTATCTGATGAGATAACCGTAACCCATCCGGCGGCACGCATTGGAGCAGGCAGATTGATGAAAGGGTTATACCATGCGCCGACCAGTTATGCGGAGGCCAAAAAAGCACTCCAGTATGTGATGATTTATCCCGACCTTAAAGTCATCGACCATGCCATGCTGGAAAGGTGCGGAAATTCAACGGCGGCCTTTTTCATTGAATGGAGGGAGTATGCCAAACTCATTCTATCCCGCAATACAGAACAACTTGCCGACCGGATTCGCATGGATTTTGAACAGCATCGCGATGGGCTTACACCTGGGGAGTTACAGAATACCGCATTGGAAGTTGTGATCCGCTTCAAAATGGAACTAGAGGGCATCAAACATTCGGATGAGTCTGCCATATACCAACAAGGGCTTCAACTTGTGCTGGAGAGTGGCACTTTTGATGAGCTCGTGCATGCACTTCAGCAGGTTGGGTCACAGACCATCAAATCCCTATTGCAGGATTTGAAGAATCCGATTGTGAACCAGGTGCTTCAGCATATCGACAAACACTACGCAGAAGAGCTCTCCTTGAAGCTATTGGGTGCCCATTATCATCTGCATCCGGTGTATTTGGGACAATTGTTCCATAAGGAGACCGGGGAGACGTTTGCCGAATATATCAACAAATACCGGATTGAACGTGCGAAGGAGCAACTACGCAATTCCAATTTGAAGGTACATGAGATCGCCCGAAATGTGGGGTATTGGGAGACAGGGTATTTCTATAAACAGTTCCGCAAATATGTAGGAATTTCACCGACTGATTTCAAGGTGTTTGGTTAATTCGGTGACGGGTAGAACCAAGTTTGCGGATGGAGTCCAAGAGACATATCGGGAACAGGAATGGCATGCAATGATATCCGTGCCATACGTTACCCGGCATGTCTCTTTCATGTAAGCGATTTATTAAAACAAGGATAAATTTAATGCCCAAGGATGATTTGTCTTTAATTTGTACCCCGAAAACTTAAGTTTATCTTCTTTTTGTAAATGCTTTCATTCGATAAGGTTAAAGCAGTTAGTTTGTAGAGCCTAAGGGAACACGAAAAGGGAGGATCAAAGAAATGAGTAAACAAAGAAAACGTTTCTCGCTCGTTTTTGCATTGTTAATGGCCGTTACGCTTGTTCTTAGTGCCTGTGGAGGAAGCAAAAGTGCTTCAGAATCCGGGGGAGCGGGAGATGACGCGGTCGAGTTGATCTGGTATACCATCGGTACCCCTCAGAAAGACGTCAACAAAGTGATGGAAGAAGTCAGCAAGTATACCAAAGAGAAAATTAATGCCACGGTAACAATGAAGATGGTTGACTGGGGGGACTACCCGCAGAAGATGCAGGTTAACGTAGCATCCGGTGAGCCAATGGACATTCTGTTCACTTCTTCTGGTGGATTCGATTATGTACAAAATGCCAGAAAAGGTGCATTCCTTGAACTGGATGACCTGCTTGCTGAATACGGCCGGGATCTTACCAAGACCATTGATCCTGCATTCCTCAGTGGTTCCAAGGTAGATGGACACAATTACGGAATTCCAGCCAACAAAGAGCTGCCTCAACAAGAGGTATGGCGCTTTAACCAAATGCTGGTTGATAAATACAAGCTGGACATCTCTGGCGTTCGTACGTTAGACAGTCTGGAGCCTTTGCTCAAAACGATCAAGGAAAACGAGGCGAGTGTAACACCATTCGCCATGGATAAGAACTATGTTCCTTACGTGCCGTATGACTATGTCATCCAGAACCTGCCGATGGCAATCAAGCTGGATACAACAGACTATAAGCTCGTGAACATATTGGAAACGCCTGAAATGAAAGAAGCACTCACCACCATGAACAAATACTACAAAGCTGGTTATGTGTCGGCAGAAGCGGCAACAACAGGTTCCACGAACGACCTGACAACATCAGGCAACTGGTTCCTGGATCGTGCACAGACTCAGCCGCTCGCGGACAATCAATGGTCTGCAAGTTACGGTTATGAAGTCGTTTCGACTCCAGCCAGTGATGCGATCATCACGAATACATCTGTACAAGGTTCCATCATGGCGATCTCGGCCAACTCGGAATTTCCGGAGAAAGCGATGGAATTCCTGAACCTGCTGAACACAGATCCTGTGCTGCGCAATATGGTGGATTCCGGTATCGAGGGCACACACTACAAAAAAGTGGATGACACACATATGGAAAATCTGCCTGAGTCGAAAAACTACGATATGCCTTCATATTCCCTTGGTAACAACATGCTGCTCTTCCTGAACAGCAATGACCCGGACAACAAATGGGATGAGTTCAAGAAGTTCAATGCTGAAGGTGTCAATTCCCCGATCCTCAGCTTCAACTTCGATGCAAGCAATGTATCTTCCGAACTGACGGCGGTACAGAACGTGAAAGAGCAATATTGGGCAGCACTGATGACAGGTACACTGGACCCGGCGACCAATCTGGATCAAGTGATTGAGAAGTTCAATCAAGCCGGACTGGAGAAAGTAATGGCTGAAGCCCAAAGCCAACTGGATGCCTGGAGAGCGGAAAACAAGTAACGATACATCGTAAGGATCGGGCGGCTGCTTATCGCGTCCGGTCCTTTTTCATTCAAGCCTGAAGGAGGATCTCCACAATGACTACATTTTTGAAAAACCTGATTAGAAACCGAGTCATGCTGCTCATGGTGCTGCCAGGCGCCATCTGGTTCTTCTTCTTCTCCTACTTGCCACTCGTGGGCACCGTGGCTGCCTTTAAGGAATATCGCTTCAGCCGTGAAGGGTTCTGGGCAAGTCTGATGAAGAGCGAATGGGTAGGCTGGGACAATTTCAAATTCCTGTTCAGCACAAGTGATGCATGGCTCATTACACGCAACACCCTCTTTTATAACATCGCCATTATCTTCCTGGGACTCGTATTCGCTGTCGCACTGGCGATCCTGCTCTCGGAACTAGTGAATAAACGACTCGCCAAACTGTATCAAACAGGCATGTTTCTGCCGTATTTTCTATCCTGGGTTATTGTTGGTTACTTCGCATTCAGCTTCTTGAGCATGGACCGCGGGATGTTGAATCAGATTATTGGCTGGTTCGGGATGGAACCAATTCAGTGGTACTCTGAGGCAAAATATTGGCCGTATATTCTGGTATTCGTAGCGTTATGGAAAACCATAGGTTATAGCAGCGTTGTCTATCTGGCTTCCATTCTGGGGATTGATAAATCACTGTATGAAGCAGCCATGATTGATGGAGCAAGCAAATGGCAGCAGATTCGTAACATTACGATTCCGTTGCTGTCGCCTATCATCACGATTATGACCTTACTGGCCGTAGGCCGCATTTTCTATGCCGACTTTGGACTGTTCTATCAGGTGCCAAGGGATTCGGGTACGCTTTATTCCGTGACAAATGTTATTGATACGTATGTATATCGAGGTTTGAAAACTAGTGGTGAGATCGGCATGAGTACAGCAGCGGGATTGTATCAATCCGTGGTGGGCTTTGTGCTTGTTATTATCTCCAACTATGTTGTTCGCAAAGTAGATAAAGACAGCAGCCTATTCTAGGACAGGGAAAGGAGTGAACCACTATGGCTCAAGCAGGGCTTGTTAAAAAACGCGACTTCCACCACGTATCCAACGGATGGAACGTGATCATGAACATCATCGCCGGTCTATTTGCTCTGATCTGTGTATTTCCTTTTATATTTGTAGTCATCATCTCGTTTACGGACGAGAAAGCACTGGCCCGTGATGGGTATCGTCTGATTCCGGCAGAATGGAGTCTCGCGGCATATCAGTTTGTCTGGCAGAGTGGGGACACGCTGCTGCGGGCGTATGGAGTTACCATTCTGGTGACGGTACTTGGTACCATCATCAGTCTGATTCTCATGTCGCTGTATGCGTATGCGGTTTCCCGCAAGAGCTTCAGATATCGGAGATTTTTCTCCATCTTTGCGATTTTGACCATGTTGTTCAACGGCGGGATGATTCCAACCTATATGGTCGTATCCCAGCTGCTTGGGTTGAAAGATACGTTATGGGCACTGATTCTGCCGCTGGCGATGAATGCCTTCTATATTATGATCCTGCGTACATTTTACTCCACCAGTGTACCGGATGCAGTCATTGAATCGGCGAAAATTGATGGCGCCGGTGAGTTCTATACCTTTATGAAAATCGTGGTTCCACTCTCCTTGCCGGGGCTGGCAACTATCGGGTTGTTCAGTACACTCGGTTACTGGAATGATTGGTTCAATGCGTTATTATACATCGATAATCCAAATCTGGTACCGCTGCAATCCATGCTGATGCGGATTGAGTCGAGCATCCAGTTTATCCAGCAGAACTCTGCTAACAGTTCGATGAGTCTGGCAGCCATGCAGTCCATTCCGCAGGATACGTCCCGAATGGCGATGGTTGTGCTTGCTACGTTGCCGATTATATTCGCCTATCCGTTCTTCCAGCGTTATTTCGTACAGGGTCTGACGGTGGGCGCGGTCAAAGAATAACCGGATCACGTTATAGGATTGGAGAGATGCAGATTGATGACTTACAAGGACAAGAGCAAATCCGTAGAGGAACGGGCACAACACCTGCTTAGCCTGATGACTACGGAAGAAAAGGTAGGCCAACTTACGCAGCCATTTGGCTGGCAAACATATACGAATGATCAAGGGAACATCACGTTAAATGAATCCTTTAAACAGCAAGTGGAAAATGGGGGCATCGGCTCCCTCTATGGTGCACTTCGGGCAGACCCCTGGACTGGCGTTACGCTGGAAAATGGACTATCCGCCAGAGAAGGCGCTGAGGCGGTCAATCTGATTCAACGTTATGCAATAGAACATTCCAGACTGGGGATTCCCATTCTGATCGGGGAAGAGTGCTCGCATGGTCATATGGCTATTGACGGAACGGTCTATCCTGTCCCTCTTTTACTGGGGAGCACCTGGAATGTGGATCTGTATCGGGAGATGTGCCGGGCAGTAGCACGGGAGACACGTGCTCAAGGTGGTGTGGTCACCTATTCTCCGGTACTGGATGTTGTGCGTGATCCGCGCTGGGGACGTACGGAGGAATGTTTCGGTGAAGATCCGTTTCTCATTGGAGAGCTGGCAGTTGCTTCCGTAGAAGGGCTTCAGGGTGAAAGTCTTGACCGTGGAGATACAGTAGCGGCAACACTGAAACATTTTGTTGGTTATGGCAGCTCGGAAGGTGGACGTAATGCAGGGCCTGTACATATGGGCTGGCGCGAGTTGCTGGAAGTGGATCTCTATCCATTCCGCAAAGCGGTGGAAGCGGGCGCTGCGTCGATCATGCCAGCATATAACGAAATTGATGGCACGCCTTGCACCGTGAATACGGAATTGCTGGAAGATGTTTTGCGTAAGGATTGGGGCTTTGACGGTCTGGTCATTACGGATTGTGGTGCGATCAACATGCTGGCAAGTGGGCATGATGTCGCGGCAGATGGAATGGAAGCTTCCGTACAGGCGATTGAGGCAGGCATCGATATGGAAATGTCCGGTGAGATGTTTGGGCAATATCTGGTGCAGGCGGTGGCAGAAGGCAAGCTTGATATGCAGGTTCTGGATCAGGCTGCCTCTCGCGTGCTGGCGTTGAAGTTCAGACTGGGCTTATTCGAACAGCCTTATGTGGATGCCGATCGGGCAGCAGAAGTAATTGGAAGTGAAGCGCATATTCAACTGGCACGCCAGTTGGCTGCGGAAGGGGTTGTACTTCTCAAAAATGAGGCTGACACGTTACCTCTCTCGTTAGCAAATGTGGGCCGGATTGCCGTGATCGGCCCAAATGCGGATCAGGCCTACAATCAACTGGGCGATTACACATCTCCGCAACCGAAGTCGAAAGTGGCGACGGTACTGGATGGGATTCGCAGTAAGCTGGCTAATCATGTGGATGGGCAAACGGAGAAGAGTTCTGTTGGTGCTTTGACTGGTGACAGCAGTACAGATCAGGTTCTTTATGCACCAGGCTGCCGGATTAAAGGTGATTCAAAAGAAGGATTCGAGCGTGCCCTTGAAGTTGCCAGCCAGGCAGATACAGTCATTATGGTGGTTGGTGGTTCCAGTGCGCGTGACTTTGGAGAAGGAACGATCGATCTGAAGACGGGTGCTTCCAATGTGTCCGATAACTCATGGAATGATATGGAGTGCGGCGAAGGGATCGACCGGATGACGTTGGGGCTTGCCGGAGTACAGCTGGAACTCATTCAGGAGGTTCACAAGCTCGGCAAGAAGCTTGTCGTTGTCTACATCAATGGTCGTCCCATCACTGAACCTTGGGTAGATGAACATGCCGATGCGATTCTGGAGGCGTGGTATCCGGGTCAAGAGGGCGGGCATGCCATCGCAGATATTATATTCGGTGATGTGAATCCGTCAGGCAAATTGACGATCTCCATTCCGAAGCATGTCGGTCAGTTACCAATCTACTACAACGGCAAACGTTCCCGAGGCAAGCGTTACCTCGAAGAGGATTTGGAGCCACGTTATGCATTTGGATACGGACTTAGCTATACCACATATGAGTATAGTGAACCGAAGTTGAGTGCTGCATCCATGACAGCTGATGATTCAGTTACGGTAAAGGTGAATGTGACCAACATCGGCCGTTATGCAGGTGCAGAAGTTGTACAGATGTACATCTCTGACGTGGTCAGCTCACTGACTCGTCCCGCCAAGGAACTGAAGGGGTTTGCAAAAGTGAACCTGGAGCCAGGAGAGACACAGACCGTGGAATTCCACATCGGGGCCGAGCAGCTGCAGTATATTGGTCGTGATTTGAAGCCTGTCGTTGAACCGGGAAAATTCCATATTCATATCGGCAGCAGCGTAAACGATACGCAAATAGCCGAACTGACCGTAAGGGAGGCGTAAGACGTTGGAACGTATCAGACGATTTATTCGCGAGTTGTCCGAACATCAGTGGCTGGAGCAATTACAGCTGCGCAGCTGGGACATTACCCGCGCTTATTATAATGTGCCAGGACAGTATGAGGATCAGGGTGAGTACCCGGAAGGGCAAGATTTTGAGCGTTTTCCGAGCAAACAGGGAACGACTTATTTTTTTAGAACACGTTTGGAGATTCCTGCTACATGGCAGCAAACACCTTATGGGCTTGTATTTGAGACAGGCGGAGAAGGTTTGCTGCGGGTAAATGGACACTCTTATCAGGGTCTAGACCGCAATCATACCTACGTCACGCTTGATCCATCCAAAGTGGGAAACGCTCCGGAACTTGAGATTGAGATGTTTGACCCGGTACCTGAACCTGTAGACCCGTTGAATCAACAGGCGGTTATTCAGCCGCCAATCACATCAATTACGAGCTTGCTGGTGAGACCCAATGAAGCGGTTCGTAGTCTGATGTATACCGTCATTATTGTGCGTGATTCGGCTGTGTTGCTACCGGAAAGTGACTTTCGGCGGGTTCGCCTGTTAGAACTGGTGTATCGTGCGATGGATCAATTTGTAGGCATGTCAGCAGAAGAGATTGAGCAGGGAGAGGGTATTCGCCAGATTGAGAATAATCTGAAGCATCATGTGCGTGAGATTGGCGGAAACGCAGAAGGTCTGGAGCATATGGTGGGACAATCCCATATCGATATTGCCTGGCTGTGGCCTGTACGTGAGACGGTACGCAAAACGAGCCGTACCTTCTCCACCGTGGATGCACTTATGAATGAATATCCCGACTATGTCTATTCCCAGAGCCAACCCTTGTTATATGCGTTTCTGAAGGAGCATGATCCCGAGCTATATGCACGGGTGAAGCAGCGGATTTCAGAAGGTCGCTGGGAGCTGGTTGGCGGCATGTGGGTTGAGCCGGATCTGAACATCCCGAGCGGGGAGTCCCTCATTCGCCAGATGTTATACGGTCAGCGTTTCTATATGGAGGAGTTTGGCAAGACATCACAAATTGAATGGCTGCCGGATACGTTCGGGTACTGTGCCTCCCTGCCGCAGATTTTGAAGCATGGCAATGTGGAGTATTTCATGACGACAAAGCTCGGATGGAATGACACAAATGTGTTTCCATACGATCTCTTCCACTGGGTGGGCATTGATGGAACACCCATTCTGTCTTACCTCAATCATGGTGTTAACGAGCACACGCTGCCGAAGGACATTCATGATCATTGGCAGTCCTATCGTGAGAAAGCAGCGCATCCAGAGCATATGCTTCTGTACGGACATGGAGATGGCGGCGGCGGGGTAACACGCGAGATGCTGGAGTATGTGGATCGCGCAGACCTGATGGTTGGACAGCCTGCAAGTCGTTATAGCACAGCTGGAGCTTTCTTTGCCGGAATTGAGAAGGAACAGCCTGTACTTCCGAAGTGGCATGGAGATCTGTATCTGGAGTTACATCGGGGAACCTACACGACACATGCGCGCAATAAGCGCAACAACCGGAAAGCAGAGGTTCTGTATCGAGAAGCTGAGCTGTGGAACACACTCGCTCTGCCAGATATGGAGGCAGATGCAGAAGCTGAAGTGCGTTCGAATCTGCATGAAGGCTGGAAGCTGATTTTGCTGAATCAATTCCACGATATTATACCGGGATCGGCTATTACGGAATCCTACGTGACTTCGAATGAGGAATATATACAGGTATTTGAATTGGGTAGAACCGGACTGGAGCAAGGTGTAGCAACACTGACAACGGGCATCAACACGCAAGGGCCAGAAGGTTCAGTGGCCTATGTTGTATTCAACAGCCTGGGCTGGAAACGGAGTGCAGTCGTTCAACTTCCTGTGCAGGATGGCTTGGATCGCTACGGCATCGATGAAAAAGGTCAGCGCTTGCGGATGGATCGGGAGGATGGCAGCATGTCTATTCTCGTGACAGACATTCCGGCGTTTGGATATAAGACCATTTGGCTAGTACCAGAAAACACCAGGGAAACGAATATACGGGAAATGACGAACCTTGCCGCACAACCAACCTTTAATAATACATGGGATACCGCTCTTTATCATGTACAGTTCAACGAGCGCGGGGAGATCACCCGCCTGTGGGATAAGACTGCTGAGCGTGAGATGCTGAAGCCGGGTGAACGTGGCAATCAACTTCACTTCTTCCATGATCGCCCAACGCTCTGGGATGCATGGGATATCGACAGTCGTTATGAAGAACAGATTGCTGGCGAAGTGGAACTGTTGGAGAAAAAGCTGGTGCTGGCGGGTACAACGAAGGATATCCTGCGTTTCCATTGGAAGCTACATCAATCGGAAATCACACAAGATATCGTCTTTTATCATGATTCACGACGTATCGACTTCCAGACACAGGTGAACTGGAACGAAAATCACAAACTTCTGAAAGTTGGTTTCCCGATTGATGTGGTGACCTCCAAGGCAACATTTGAAATTCCATTTGGCGCACTGGAACGCCCAACACATCGCAACACAAGCTGGGAACAAGCGCAGTATGAAGTCTGTGGACATCGCTTTGCAGATGTATCCGAATATGGATACGGTGTAAGCCTGCTCAATGATTGCAAATACGGGTACGACGTGCAGGGAAGTACCATTCGTTTGTCCCTGTTGCGTGCACCCAAATGGCCTGATCGTACAGCCGATCTGGGAGAACATGAATTCACGTATTCACTATACCCACACGACGGCGACTGGAGAACTGCACACACCGTACGTCAGGCTACCGAGCTGAATCATGAGGTGACGGTACAGCAGGTGAAACAAGTGCAACAGACGCAGCAGGTACAACAAGAGCAGCAGATGGAGCAGGTACAGCAGAGGGAAGAAGTACAGCAAAGCACAGGGACTGAGGTAACTCCAACCGCAGATGCAACTGCTAATGCCGCCCCTGTACGCCCAGCAACAGGCTCCTGGATTAACTTTAATAGTAACCATGTCATTCTAGATACCGTCAAATTGGCAGAGGATGGACAAGGCACCGTGCTGCGTTTCTATGAATCGTCAGGAAAACGCGAAAAAATCACATTGCAATGGCCACATGCCTTTGAACAGGCGTATCACTCCAACGCACTGGAAGAACCGATCAAACCACTGGCCCATACCAATGGCCAGATCACATTATCTTTTAAACCTTACGAAATACAAACCGTGCTACTGCGGTAAACCTTTTTGAAATATTTTTGAGCTATACATGTTCAACTAAACATTTACACGATAACGGAGAGGACAGAAAGAATTCGAAGAAGCGAAGCGTTCGCCTTTATCCCCGGATTTTCCCCTTTAGAAAAGGGAATTAAAAAAATCTGGGGATAACAGCGATCGGAGGATATTTCTGACCGCGCAGTGGTCCCGTGTAAATTTTTTGTTTCATCCTGTATAGCTACACCATTCAATTTGTTTAAGGAGTTGCACTCATCCATGGAACAGTTTAGATTACCCAAAATACCCATGCCACCTGTTGCTTTGCCACAATCCATTCAGGCCGTGCTCGAAGAAGCAGAACAGAAACTGGCTCACCGACCAAAACTGCTGCAATTATTCAAAAACTGCTTCCCCAACACCATTGAAACAACAACCAAGTTGATGGAGGACGGCACCACTTTTGTCATCACAGGAGATATTCCGGCTTCTTGGCTGCGTGATTCTGTGGAGCAGGTGGTACACTACATTCCGTTTGCAAAAGAAGACAAGGACCTGCAGCGCATTATTGGCGGGCTGATCAAACGTCATATCCAGTATGTTCACATCGATCCATATGCCAATGCCTTCAATGAGACTGCTAACGACTGGCATTGGAACACCACGGACGAAACCGAGATGTCACCTTGGGTGTGGGAACGCAAATTCGAGATCGATTCATTATGTTTTGTTGTACGCCTGGTCTATTTATATTGGAAGGAAACCGAGCTGACCGACATTTTTGATTCAAGCTTCAAAGCAGCGATGCGTAAAATTGTGGACCTGTTCAAAGTCGAACAGCATCACATGGAACAATCTCCATATCGCTTCACTCGTAATAACGGTATCCCAACAGATTCCCTGCGCAATCACGGAAAAGGTATGCCAGTCAACTACACGGGGATGATCTGGTCCGGTTTCCGTTCCAGTGATGATGCGTGTGATTTCCACTACAATATCCCTGGTAACATGTTCGCGGTTGTCGCTCTGCGCCAGATGCAGGAGTTTGCCGAGTGGGTGTTCCGGGATATGGAACTTTTGCAGGAATTGAAGGATCTGGAGCAGGACGTGGATCACGGCATTCAGTTGTATGGTATTTATCGTCATCCGGAATTTGGACCGATCTATGCGTACGAGACGGACGGTTATGGCAACCACTGTCTCATGGACGATGCGGGTACACCGGGACTCATGTCCATCCCATATCTGGGTTACGTCACAGCGGATGATCCGATCTACCAGAATACGCGCCGTTTTGCCCTGAGCAAAGAGAACCCGTTCTATTATGAAGGCAAGGTTGCCAAAGGGATTGGAAGTCCGCACACCCCACCAGATTACATCTGGCATATGGGATTGTCCATGCAAGGACTGACTGCGCAGTCTGCCGAGGAGAAACTGGAGATTATTCGCATGCTCGAAGCGACAGATGCAGATACGGGTTATATGCATGAAGGCTTCCACGCCGATGATCCAACGATTTTTACACGAAAATGGTTTGCATGGTCCAACAGCCTGTTCTCCCAGTTGGTCTACAGATCGATGAAGGATGGCCTGTTATGAGTATCCAACCTAATGATAAAAAGCTGATTATCTTCGCTGATCCTGCGTTTCCGATGGAAGGTGCTTCTCCAACTCATGAGGCTCTGAATACATGGAAAGCAGTTGAAGAGATCACCGTTGTAAACGCCGAAGAACTCGCAGAGGCTTTGAAGACCACAGCAGGTGAAGGATGTCTGGTCAATCTGCATGCACCCTATTTTCCCAAGTTCGCCTGGACGGAGATTGCCGCTTACTTGCATAAGGGCGGAAGCCTGATCAGTGTGGGGGGCGCACCCTTCAAACGTCCGGTTCGATATGAAAATGGGGCATGGGTTGTAGAGTCCGAGCAGACCGCGTATCATCAGGAACTCTATATTCATGAGGCACTGAACGTATCTTCTGCCAATGTGCAATCGTACACTTCATCCGAACAGATCCCGCTTCTCACTGGGAAAGAGGGGCTGTTCGAGAAGGCAGATACATGGAATTTGGTTCCACATACAACCAAAACAAGTGATCTGCCCCACCAGATGGGGTCATCAGGACCGATGAGTACGCAGATTTATCCATTGCTTCGTGGCATGAGTAAAGACGGGCGCAGTGTCGCCGCTCCGGTCGTTCTGTGGGAAAACTCGCGCGGGACTTTCGTAGGTTCACGCTGGATGTTTGTACATCTGCCGCTGACCACCTCATTCTGGACGCAGGATGGCGCTGCCGAGATTGTGAAATGGGCGCAATTCTGTGCGCAAGGTGTAACTGAGTTATCCCTCAAAACGAATTATGCTTCGTATGAGCCAGATGAGCGGGCTATACTCACACTTCAAGGCCAGATTTTACAGCGAGCAGGGAACAGACTTACCGAGTCCGAGCTGTGGGCATTCGACATAACAGTCGAGCATGAAGATCGCACAAGTGGCACGACGGAGAAGGTATGGAGCCATCGACTGGAGATGGAACTTTCCGGTGAGCAGCGTTTCGAACGTATACTTCTCCCGGTTTCCATTGAAAGTGGGCTGTATCGGATCGTATGCCGCGCACAGGCACCAGACGGGCAAGTTCGAATCTTGCGTCAAGGCTTCTGGGGGCAGGATGCTGCACTGCTGGCAGAAGGGGAAGTGATTACCCGCAGCAGGGATTATTTTGTAAAAGACGGACGCCCTCTCCCTGTTGTGGGCATGACCTACATGACCTCCGATGTGGCACGGAAATTTCTGTTTCTGCCGAATGCGGATGTTTGGGATCGAGACATGGCCCAGATGGCAAAAGCCGGCATCAACTGGATTCGGACAGGAATCTGGACCGCCTATCGCAACATGATGCAGGTGGACGGACATATGGCAGAGGATGTGCTTCGTGCCATTGATGCATTTATTTTAACGGCGAAACGCCACGGCTTACAGGTCACGTTCACTTTCTTCTCCTTTACACCAGAGACATGGGAAGGCACGAATCCGTATTTGGACCCGCAGAGTGTCGAAGCACAGAAACGTTTCATCCGCAGCATCGTCAGTCGTCACACGCATACAACACATGTGGACTGGGATCTGATTAACGAGCCATCTATGTTTGATCCGGTGCGAATCTTCTCAGCTGGCCCACGTTCCGCAAGGGATTTGTATGAACAGCAGGCTTTTGTTAATTGGCTTCAGCAGCGTCATGAGACTATTGAGGCGTTGCAGGAGGCATGGAACATGTCACCGAAGCAGCTCCCCAATTTTGCAGCCGCGGTGATCCCGGAGGCGGAAGAGATTAACTTTGATGTACAGGACATGCACAAGGCCAAAAAAGGAACACACTGGCTTGATTACTGTCTTTTCTCCATGGAGATGCACAATGTTTGGGCAAGAGAGCTTGTAGGTACGATCAAGGATCTGGTACCGGATCATCTGGTCACCGTGGGACAGGACGAAGCCCTTGGTGCACAGCGTCCTTCTCCGTTCTTCTATGAACGTGAAGTGGATTATACAACCGTGCATTCCTGGTGGTTAAACGATGATCTGATCTGGGACGGCATTTTCACCAAAACCCCACATAAGCCAAATCTCATTCAGGAGACGGGCATCATGTATGTGGAAACCCCGGATGGACGAGCTAAGCGAACGGAGGAAGAGCTTCGTGGCATTCTCGAACGCAAGTACGCCTATGCTTTCTCGACAGGCGGCGCAGGGGCGGTGCAATGGATATGGAATACCAACTTCTATATGGATAATGCCAATGAGTCTCATATCGGAGCCCTGCGTGCAGATGGTACGGAGAAGCCAGAGGCAGATGTATCTTATGATTTTGGCCGATTCATGCATGGCATTCGAGATCTCTTTGAAGACCGTGAGCTCGAGGATATTGCAGTGGTGTTCCCGTATTCCAATGACTTCTCCAACCGTGCCCTGGCCTATGATGCCACAACGAAGCTTACTCGGGTGATGTCCTATGATCTGAAACTGCCGTTCCGTGCGTTATCCGAATATCATCTGGAAGCGTTGGAGCAGCAGCCGCCGAAGCTGATTATCGTACCGAGTCCGCACAATATGGACAGCGATGCACTACAACAATTGCTCACGTTTGCGGAGAAGGAAGGTACAAGTCTGCTCATCACTGGACCACTGGGACTAGACGCATACTGGAAAACAAGTGACCGGGCCGATCATATCGTAGGCAAACGCAGTCTGGGTAACGTGCAGCGGGAGGAATTGCTGAATATTAACGGAGTGAATCATCGAGTGACCTATGGACGGCGTCGTATCGCCGAGGTGGCGAAGGAAACTTTACTTCACAGGGATAATGGTACACCAGATGAAGTAACCGTATTGCCTTTGGGTAAAGGAAAATTAATCTGGACCCCACTGCCGCTCGAGTTAAACGGACGCGATGAACCACTTGCTGAATTATATCGTTACGCTACTGAGATTGCTGGCATCGAACAGGAGTTGGAATGGATATCTGGCGGGGATGTTGCAGGAATCTACGGGCGGAAGCTGAGTTTTCCAAAAGGGAATCTCTATGTATTCGTATCGGAGTTTGCCTTGAACCATGAGGTTCACGTGAGAGATCAACGTACAGGTGTATCGTATGCGTTCCAACTGGAGAAAAATCGTTCGGTGCTGTTTGCCACGGATGCTTCTGGAGAGCTGAATGGCGTGTATCGCCCTGATGAGGTTGAGATTATACAACAAGAGGAAAGAGGTGAGATAACACGATGACCAAGAAGAAGAGAGCACACATCATTTCACATACCCACTGGGATCGGGAATGGTATTTGCCGTATGAGAAGCATCATATGCGTCTTATTCAGCTCGTCGATTCACTGTTAGATCAGCTGGATGAAGGATCAGATTACAAAAGCTTTTATTTGGATGGACAGACGATTATTATCGATGACTATCTTCAGGTTCGCCCGGAGCAGAAGGAACGACTGGAGAAACATATCCGTAATGGCCGGATTGTGATTGGGCCATGGTACATTTTGCAGGATGCGTTTCTGACGAGTGGCGAAGCCAATGTGCGTAACATGCAGGTTGGACATAAAGACGCCAAGCGTTACGGCATCCCTTCGAAAATTGGTTACTTTCCCGATACATTTGGATTGGTCGGACAGACCCCGCAACTGATGCAGCAATCGGGCATTGATAATGTATTCTTTGGACGTGGTGTGAAGCCTACGGGCTTCAATAATACGGTATCGGATGCCGGATATGAATCAAGCTTCTCGGAGCTGATGTGGGAAGGACCAGACGGATCAAAAGTGCTCGGCGTATTGTTTGCCAACTGGTACTCCAACGGAAATGAAGTTCCTGTAGACGAGGAATCGGCCCGCAAGTTCTGGGAAACCAAGCTTGCAGATGCCGAGAAATATGCATCGACCAATGAGTTGTTGTACATGAACGGATGTGATCACCAGCCGATTCAGCGAGATCTGCCAGAAGCGATTCGCATGGCTGAACAATTACATCCCGATATCGAGTTCATTCACTCCAACTTTCCGGATTATCTGGAAGCTTTGAGAGCATCGTCTGAACATGAACTGTCCACGGTCAAAGGCGAACTGCGCAGTCAGCGTACCGATGGCTGGGGAACTCTGGTGAACACCGCCTCGGCTCGTGTGTATCTGAAACAGATGAACCAGCTGGGCCAGACTATGCTGGAAAAAGTGGCTGAACCCCTGGCATCCTACGCCTATCTGCTTGGACATGCCTATCCACATGATCAACTGACGTATGCCTGGAAAACGCTGATGCAAAATCACCCGCATGACAGCATCTGTGGATGCAGTGTGGATGAGGTGCACCGCGAGATGGTGACACGGTTTGATAAGAGCCGTCATGTAGCAGAGGCTTTAATTGAAGAGAGCACCAGCCAGATTACTACAGCTGTCGATACCTCCATATTTGAGCGTTACGGCGAGCAGGCTCGACCTGTTGTGGTGTTTAATACAACGGGGTGGGAACGTAGCGGTGTAGTTCAGATGGAACTGGACGCGGCTCGGTTGTATTTCCGGGATGGATATACATTGGAGGAAATGGCGGCACAGATGAAAGCCGTTGACCTGTCAGATCGCATACTGGTAGATGAAAATGGTAACCACATTCCATGTACGGTGGAGGATCTGGGTCTGCAATTTGGCTATGATCTGCCAGATGATCGCTTCCGTCAGCCGTATAGCTGTCGGCGCGTTCGTATTCGTTTTGAAACAGAGAATGTAGCTGCGTTGGGCTTGAAGACTTATGCTTTGGTGAACTCAGTGGATCATGCCAAGAGTGGCTCTCAACCGAAAATAAATACCTTGTTGCGTGGTGAACGTGGCATGGAGAATCAATATTTGATCCTCACGATTGCAGACAACGGTTCATTCACAATCACGGATAAACGAACAGGTCGGACTTATAAGGACCTTGGGGTGTACGAAAATGTGGGTGATATCGGTAATGAATACATGTTCAAGCAACCAGAGAACGAAGTGGCACGGACAACTGGGGCACTTCAAGCTGACATTCGGGTTCTTGAGGATACATCGTACTCTGCCTCGTTCGAAGTGATTCACCATTGGGAAATACCGGAGTCAGCGGATGAGATGCTGGATCAGGAACAACGGGAACTGATTTATTATCCACATCGCAAAGCCCAGCGTTCAACGAAAATGATTCCGCTCCAGATCCGCACGGTTGTATCGCTTAGTCGTAGTGGAAAAGGCGTGCAAATAGAAACAACCTTCAACAATCAGGCGAAGGATCACCGGGTACGTGCTCTTTTCCCAACCGATCTGGTATCTGGGGTTCATCATGTGGATTCCATGTTCGAAATCGCAACGCGTGATAACAAGCCTGCACCGGAGTGGCAAAATCCAAGCAATACACAGCATCAACAGAGTTTTGTAGATGTAAGTGAACAAAACGCAGGATTGGTCATAGCCAATCTGGGTCTGAATGAATATGAAGTGCTTCAAGATGGACGAAACACCATCGCCGTAACGCTGCTTCGTGCGGTGGGCGAACTCGGAGACTGGGGCTTGTTCCCGACACCGGAAGCACAATGCCTTGGTGAACATACATTTAAAATCGAGATCATTCCCCACGATGGCAATGGTGCAGCATCAGGTGCATATATCGAGGCCTATCAGTTCCAGGTTCCTTGGACGCTGGCACAAACCGAAGTACACACGGGTTATCTGACACCTAGCAACACACCGTTTGCATGGCAAGGGGACGGCTTAGCATTTTCTTCACTCAAAGTAAATGAAGATTCTGGTGATGTGATGCTTCGCTGGTTCAATATGACCACTGACTCTGCCACGTTGAAACTTGCCGCATCGCAAGCGAATCCACAGCCATTCGAAACGGCGTACAAGAGCAACATATTGGAGGAAGAGGGCGAAAGGCTTCATTCTCACAGCATAGAAGAGGCATCAACATTATCATTTGCCAACAACGAATGGAACATACAGACAGGTTCATGCGAGATCGTTACTGTCGGCTTGCGCCGCTGATAGAGGTTGTTCAAAAAGTCGAAAAACAGACTTTTGAACACGCACTAAAAGGTACAGGACAGCAAGTGTACTATAAACTAGGCATTACGTACGGTGGTGGAAGGGTTACGCTATTTACCAGATCTATGAGTTGAGTTATTGGTTGTTTTTCTATAGAATGAACAGTAGAATTGCAAATAATCGAAAGTTCCTATGCCATCAAGATGGTCACAGGTACACTTCATTGTTCATTCTATATTGAAACATTAAGGGGGCTTGAAGCCATGGAATCCTTGGGAGGACTGCTTCAGCAGCTGAACCCTGCCTTTCGTGAGCAATCGCGGCGGATTGCGGCGGAATTGATGGAAAATCCGTACGTACGCGAATTCCGCGCAGGTCATCCTGAACTACAAGATGCACAGCTCATGACCGATCTGAGCAAGCTGTTTCAGTACGCCAAAGACTCAAAGAACTGTGCGAATTGCCCAGGACTCGACAACTGCCCTAACGATTTTCAGGGCCACTTTTGCAAACTGGAAGTAGAACATTTTAACGGTAAACCCGAAATCATAGATATAAAAGCACCTTGTTCCAAACATATCGCCCGGCAAAATGAACATATCATTAAGCAACGAATTCGCAGTTTCTATGTGGATGAGCGTGCGCTCAGTGCCGGATACAACGATGTGGAGATTATGGGCAAGGATCGGATGCGCGCTCCGGCTGTGAATCAGGTGCTTCGGTATATTAGCGAGACCAAGGAGAACGGACTGTCTCCACAAGGACTGTTTCTGGAAGGAACATTCGGGACAGGTAAAACGTTTCTGATGTGTTATCTGCTGCATGAACTGGCGGTTGCAGGCCACACGGGTGTCATTATTTATATGCCTGACTTTGTGGAGGACCTGAAATCCATGATCAGTGAAGGGCAGAAGCTGAAGGAAATGACGGATATTCTGAAAAGCTGTGATCTGCTCATCTTTGATGATATTGGGGCAGAGAATCTGAACCCTTGGGTTCGAGATCATGTGATGGGGTCCATTCTGAACTATCGGATGAATCGCAAACCAACGTTCTATACGTCCAATTACAATCTGGATGGGCTTGAAAAACATCTTAGCTTTACCAATCGGGATGGCGAGGAAATGAATAAAGGTCAGCGTCTAATGGACCGTATTCGTCCTTTCGTGGATGTAATCTCCGTTCGGGGTGAGAATCAGCGTGGCAAGCGTTGACCCAACCGATCTAAATGAACGAAATGGTTCTGGACAAGGTTCATCTTCAAATTAACGTTAAATAAGCTTTAAAGTAGTCCCAAAAAAAGCCTGGCTTTCGCATTGTCGCGAAAACCGGGCTTTTCTGGTCCTGCGTGAGCCTGAGCATCCTATTCGGTGATGAATTTGAAGATCACCATACCGAAAAAGATCACTGTCATCAGGCCGCCCATGCCGGCAACACCCACGATCAGATCAAACAGATCGTTGCGGGGTTCCTCGTTCACATGTTCACGCGGGTCGCTGATCCGCACATTTGCGTCCATGTTATTGCCTCCTTATAGGGAATGACAGCTTGCCCGTATGGGGGCTGAAACCCGGAGTAATTTTAGTATACTTGGAAAAGAAAGCGTTTGTAAAGATTTTGCAGTTGGCATGCCACATCCTGTAATTGTGAAGATTTGATGTTGGGAAGATGAACATTGTAGCGTTCAATTCACAAGTTTGACGTACCTGTGTTATACTGGAAGTGTCGTTCACGACGTTACAGGTTAAAATAAACCGTAAGTATATATAAGGAGGACAATTTCATGGCTATTGTTAACGTATCCGATCAATCCTTCAACGCTGAAGTAGAAGGCGAAGGAACGGTTCTTGTTGATTTCTGGGCGCCTTGGTGTGGTCCTTGTAAAATGCTCGCTCCAATCTTGGAAGAGCTGTCCACAGAAGTTGGCGATGCAGTGAAAATTGCTAAAGTTAACGTGGATGAAAATCCGGAATCTGCTTCCCGCTTCGGCGTAATGAGCATTCCAACTTTGATCTTCTTCAAAGACGGTCAACCGGTAGATAAAGTGGTTGGTCTGAATTCGAAAGATGCGCTCAAAGGAATCATTGCAAAACACCAATAATTTAACAGGCTTACACATACGCCTCCGGTTTACATGCCGGGGGCGTTTTGCGTCGAATACCTTTATATAGGACAATATAAAGTATACTATTTATATAAAATGAAACTGGAAATTTACATGTCATCGGAGTATCTCATGTAAGGTGAGGATTTCAGCTTTTTCGGGAAGGAGGATTCACCGAATTATGGATCAATTCATCAATGATTTGCAGGATCAGGAGAAGGCATTGGAGCAGATTCGCCACAAGCTCGCTTTATTGCCAGACATGTCTGGTTGTTACCTGATGAAGAATAGTGAAGGCACCATTATATATGTAGGTAAAGCCAAAGTGCTGAAAAACCGCGTACGCTCTTATTTTATCGGCAGTCATAACGGAAAGACCCAGCGTCTGGTGTCCGAAATCCGTGATTTTGAATATATCGTGACAGGCAGTAACATGGAAGCACTCATTCTGGAGTGTAACCTGATCAAGAAACATATGCCGCGTTATAACGTATTGCTCAAGGATGACAAGACATTCCCGTATCTTAAAATTACGAATGAAAAGCACCCTCGTCTGGAAGTAACCCGACGCGTGCTGAAAGATAAAGCCAAATACTTCGGACCTTATCCGAACTCGTATGCGGCACACCAAACGAAAAAACTGCTCGACCGCATGTATCCACTGCGCAAATGTGGTGTAATGCCCAAGGAAGTGTGCCTGTATTATCACATGGGACAGTGTCTTGCCCCTTGCGTGAAGGAAGTGGAGAAAGAGCAGTATGATCAGATTTCGCAAGAGATTGGTTCATTTCTGAGCGGTGGGCATGAAGAGATTAAGAAGGATTTGCAGCGTAAGATGCAGGAAGCTGCAGAAGACCTTTATTTTGAACGTGCCAAGGAATTGCGCGACCAGGTAATCGCCATTGATGCAATGATGGAAAAACAGAAAATTACGATGGCCGATGCCAGAGACCGTGATGTATTTGGTTTTGCCATTGATAAAGGCTGGATGTGTGTCCAGATTCTATATATGCGTCAGGGTAAAATGATCGAACGCCATGTCTCCACCTTCCCGTTTTACGGTGAGGCGTACAGTGACTTTATGTCCTATGTGACGCAGTATTACAGCGATAATCCGGCATTGCCTCAAGAGATTTTGTTGCCGGAAATGCCCAAAGATATGTCAACGGGTGACGACAGTACGAATACGGTATCTGATGCTGATGGAGCGGTGCCTGCCGCTGTTACGGTAGAATTCGAACAGACGGGACAAGTGGAACAAAGTATCGCTTCCCAGCCATTGGTTGCCGAGACTCGTGAAGCATACGGAAGTTCAGCTGAAGCAGAAGGTGATCAACCTGAGAGTATGCAAGAGAATGCTCCAATAACGGATACAACTGAATCAGCTGAGAAGCTCCCAGCAGGACTGGAAGACCCAACTCAGGTTGCTGCTGCGTTACAGGAGTGGTTGGAGATTAAAGTGCTCATTCCGCAACGTGGATTGAAGCGGCAGATGATCACCATGGCCGTGGATAACGCACGTGTGGCATTGGAAGAGAAGTTCCGTCTGATTGAGCGTAATGAAGAACGGACATCCAAAGCTGCCGAAGGACTGGGACGCTTTATTGGACTGGACCAGCTTCGCCGTATTGAAGCATTTGATAACTCGAACATCCAGGGAACGAACCCGGTATCGGCCATGATCGTATTTACGGATGGTAAACCAGATAAGAAGGAATATCGGAAGTACAAGGTCCGTTCGGTTGAAGGACCGGATGATTATGAAACGATGAGAGAAGTCATCCGTCGCCGTTACGAGCGGGTATTGAAGGAAAACCTGACCCAGCCTGACCTGATTGTGGTCGATGGTGGTAAAGGGCAGATCTCGGCTGCGGTCGATATTTTGGAAAATGAGCTGGGACTGTATATTCCAGTATGCGGTCTGGTGAAGGATGCGAAGCATAAGACTTCACAGTTGATGATCGGTAATCCACCAGAAGTCATCTCCCTGCCTCGGGATAGTCAGGAATTCTACCTGTTGCAGCGGATACAGGAAGAGGTTCACCGTTTTGCGATCTCGTTCCACCGCGAGCAGCGGGGTAAATCGATGGTGACGTCACGTCTGGATGCGATTCCAGGGATCGGAGAGAAGCGGCGTAAGCTGCTATTGAAGCATTTTGGCTCTTTACGCAAAATAAAAGAGGCCAGCGTCGAAGACTTCCGGCCTCTATCTATTGGTGACAAGTTGGCAAATCAGATTATTGCAGCACTTCGGGATGAGGAGTCGTAACATACGGCTTCTCTTTTTGTTTTGGATTGAATTTGTAGACCACATAACCAACGATGGCCGGGAGTACGATCCAGAAGAGTCCAGCAGCCATATTCAGGGCATCGCCCATAAAGATTAGGCTGAGTCCCATCAGTAAGCTGTCGAAGATCACATGGGCGAATACAACGGCAATGAAGCCGTGACGCAGCATGATTAGACTGAATAGTAATCCAATCACCATCAGTTCAATGGGACGTGTGATTACTGGATAGATTGGATACAATGTGTGTCCAAGTGCCCAAATGATGGTTGGGATCAGACATGCGATAAACGTATTACGCACAATCTTCTGCATCATACGAATGCCGAACAGTCGATAGACGGCTTCTTCACCAATACCGGCCATCCAGGCCATAATCGGGAAGAGCCAGGCATAGGTCATATTGAATGTAGATTGATCTGCTGACGTCGTTGACCATGTGCCAATGCTCTTCTCCAGAATGAAGAAAAGGATGGATTGCACACCCAGTAGAATGAATGCCCACAGGTAACCAGCATACATACTGTGAAGTACATATTTTCCGTATCCCGGTTCTTTGGCACGAGGCCAAGGGTTCAGACCGATTTTACGCCACATGCCGTCACCGGCAACGAGGGATAGATAGATGGTTGCACTCATAACCAGTGTAATGCCTATCTGAAATAACATCAGGAACGCTAACATGAAGTTGGAGAATCCCTGTGCCTGGAGCAGAGGAATCATGTTCAGCGTGCCAATCACCGAAGCTGCGAAATACACCACTGAGAGAATGATCCCGCGTTTGAAAGACGTATGTGTTCGGGTCAGAATGCTATAGATAATGGCCAGCACGCCCAGAACAAGGGTCAGGAACGCATAGCCGCCATAGGTCATCCAGTTGGCTTGACGCGTCTGAGCTTTCACATAATCGGTATGGGATTCAGGGACCGAGAAGCCAGGATCGAACGATCGTACCGCACCCTCTTCAAACGTAAAGTTCAGTTCAAGCTTGGAGTCTCCAATGGCTTTTGCAGAATCTGTATACTTCAGTCCCGCTTCACCATCGCGAGTATCCAGTTGAAGTGTCGGCACTTCATAACCGAATTCGGCCAGCACGCCAGCCGCAAGCTGTTCTTTCTCGTCCAGAGACATATTGCCTTCGGCAAGCACTTGCGATGTGGTCACTTTCCCAGTGCTTTGTTCTGCCTCAATGGCGGTATAGAGGGAAGAAGGAAGTTCTCGTTTGAAGCCGACCACTTTTCCTGTTTTCATATGTACGTCAACATGAAGATAACCGCCTTTGTCCTGATCAGACAAACGAACGCGGTACACATCGTAAGGATAGGCTGTTTCCCATTTCTGGTTATAGGCGTCGAGTTGTTTCGTTTTGGCCATATACCCGTAAATATCGGAATGTGTCTGGTAGGTTACCAGGGTGTTTCCAGCATCATTTGGCAGTGTATAGTCACCCACAGAAGCTGCGAATGATCGTGCAGATTGCGTCGCCTGCTCCTTGGTTATGAAGGACGTAGACGTAATTTCTGTTGTTTGCGATGAGGTTGCAGGAAAGATCTGAAATACAAAAAATAGAATCAGGCCGATCGCCGCAAGCAACCCCAGACGCTTGAAGTTAGCCTTGAGTAGCAAAGGCTGCCCTAAGGGATTCATGTAATGGTGTTCCTCCTTAATCTAATATGGATATTAAAGTAAACATAGCACAGGGCAAGCATCGAATGCCAATCATGTAACGAAAACAGGTGTAAATCCTTGAAAATGAATGAAAAGGATCGAAAGAATCTGATCCATCCGTCGCCATATCTGAGTTTTTCCCTTTTTGGCTGAATTCGATCCGATTTACACAAAAAACGTTTTGTCTGCAAACGCCTGCAGCGCTTATAATTTTGAAACAAATGTGCAACGATTCGCATGTCTTTCGCCCAACAAGGGAACGAATAGATTATATTCCAACTTCATTATATATGTCGTTTTTATCTGAATCATACATGTTTAACGTTTGGAAACAGCATTTCAGATGAAGAAGGCTCCACGAGGTGTGGAGTTATTTTCATTTTAGCAGAGGTGGATGATACTCAAATGAAACTGAATGTTCAATGGATGCGTTTATCGCCACCACGTATTCTTGTGTTAGGGTTTGCTGGCATCATATTGGTTGGTACGCTGCTATTAATGCTTCCTGCATCCAGCCGCAACGGTGACAGCCTTGCATTTATTGATGCGCTCTTTACGGCAACTTCGGCCGTCTGTGTCACCGGTTTGGTTGTGGTCGATACAGGTACTCATTTTTCGATGCTGGGTCAGGTTGTGATCGCGATTCTGATTCAAATTGGCGGGCTGGGCTTCATGACGATGTCCACTTTGGTTGCCATTGCGTTCAAAAGGCGAATCTCGCTTAGGGAGCGGCTGATTCTACAGGAAGCGATGAACCAGAGCACGATGGAGGGCATCGTTCGGCTGATTCGTAAAGTTGTGATCTACTCCCTCATTCTCGAAGGCATATGTGGCACGCTCTTTGCCATTCGCTGGTCATTCGAAATGCCAATCGGACAGGCGATTTATTATGGCTATTGGCATGCGATCTCCATGTTCAACAATGCGGGCTTTGATATGTTTGGGGATTTCCGCAGTTTGACCGGATATGTGTATGACCCGTTGGTAAATTTTACAGCCATGTTCCTGATTGTCGCTGGTGGCATCGGTTTTGTGGTGCTGTCTGATCTGGTGGATTACCGGAAAACGCGGAAGCTGTCTCTGCACTCCAAAGTTGTGCTGTTAATGACTGGATTGTTGATTGTGTTTGGTGCACTTGTCATTTTCGTATTTGAATTCAGCAATCCACGGACACTGGGTGGTCTGAACTGGGGTGGAAAAATACTCGGTTCCTTCTTCCAGTCGGTTACACCGCGAACAGCAGGGGCCAATACGGTAGACATTGCCGGGCTCAGGCAGGCAACGCAGTTCTTTATGATCATTCTGATGTTCATTGGTGCTTCGCCGGGTTCTACCGGAGGCGGGATCAAAACGACGACATTTATGATTATGGCTGGCGCAGTCATCGCCATGATGCGTGGACGTGAAGATATCGTATTTTTCCGCTATCGGCTTGTACAGGAACGGATTTTCAAGGCGCTTACCATTACATTGCTGGCACTCTTGTTCATCATAGCCGTAACGATGGCGCTGAGTACCACAGAAGATGCCAGTTTTATGATGATCTTATTTGAAACGACATCGGCCTTTGGCACCGTGGGATTATCGCTCGGACTGACGCTGAAGCTGACTACAATCGGAAAGCTCCTGATCTGTTTTACGATGTTTGCAGGAAGGCTTGGACCCATCACATTAGCGTATGCACTTGGGCAGAAAAAGGGTAAAGAGTTATACAGGTATCCAGAAGGCAAAATGATTATTGGATGAATCCATTTTTAGTGAGTTATGAAATTGATTTGGATGAGGGGTTCGTGAAGAACAATGAAAACACAGCAGTTTGCGGTGATTGGGCTTGGGCGTTTTGGCTCCAGTCTGGCACAGGAATTAATGGAACTCGGCTACGAGGTACTCGGGATCGATAAAAATGAAGAAGTCGTCGAAGACATGAGTGAGCTGGTCACCCATGCCGTTGTAGCCGATGCCACAGATGAGGAAGTGCTGCGCTCCCTGGGTATTCGTAATTTTGACTGCTGCATCGTTGCCATCGGGGATGATATCCAAACGAGCATTCTCACTGCGATTCTGTTAAAAGAGCTGGGCGTCAAGACCGTCGTGGCCAAGGCCATATCCGTCCTTCACGGACGAGCGCTGGATAAGCTGGGGATCGATCGTGTCGTCTACCCTGAACGGGATATGGGCATTCGGGTTGCCCATCAGCTGGTTACCCCGAATTTGCTGGATTACATTGAACTATCCAATGACTACAGTATTGTCGAGATGAAGGTTCCCGCCTGTCTGCACAATAAAACCCTTTCGACCCTGAATGCACGCGTACGCTTTGGTTGTAGCATTGTGGCGTTACAGAAAGAAGCCGGAGTCATTATCGCTCCGACGGCACTGGATTCGCTTCAGATGGGGGATATCATGGTCATTATTGGTAATAATGCAGATATCGACCGGTTTGAAGAAGAGGTTATCAGCCAGGAAAGCTGATAACTTAAGATGAATTAAAATGGGAGCCAGGCGTTGAAACCTGGCTGATCAGATTAAGGCTAAGGCGTCGTGGTCCTCCGTGAGGGCAACGGCGCCTTTGCTGTAAAGAGTGCAGCCGTCTCCTTGACCCATTGTCTGGAGGTCTCGCTGAGGTCTTCTTTTTCCCCATAGATCATGCAGGTAGTTCTTCGGGTCTGCTGTAGTTGTGGCAAATGAACAGAAACCAGATCATTATCCGCGAGCAATTGTGGACGGAGGTATGACTTGGGCAATAGAGCAGCGGCTTTGGCGGAAGGCAGAAGTCGGATGATCGCTTCGAAGGAATCAATCTCCATACGAATATCCGGCATCACGGCACAGCGCTGGAAGAGGTCGTCCGTTAATTTGCGGTACCAGGTGCCTTTGGAGAACGTGATCATCGGCAGATCCTGTAAGTGTTCCATCCCGGCTTCCTTGCCGGACAAAGGGTGCGTAAGCGGCACAACCAGCTCCAGATGATCGTCAAAGAGCGGCACACAGTTCAGCCCTGTTTCACTAATGGAGGAGGCGACAATGCCCACATCGGCTTTTTTATCACGTACAAAAGAGACAATCTCATGCGTTTTTCCCGTCAACAATTTCAGTTCGGCATTCGGATGTTTCTCCATAAAGGCATTAACCAGAGGTGGTAATGTGGTTTGAAGCGTCGTCAGGCTGGCGCCAAGTGTAATGGTGCTCTGTTCTTCGTCTTTATACTGGGCCAGCATGGTCAGAAATTTCTGTTGTTGCTGCTTCTGTTCCACAGCGAACGTATAGGCGAACTGGCCCACACTGGTTAACTCTAGCCGTTTACCTCGGCGGTGGAACAGGGCAACTCCGAGTTCATCTTCTAATTTGGCAATTTTGCGTGAGAGTGCGGGTTGGGACAAGTTCAGTAACTTGGATGCGCGGTTCAGGCTGGACTGTTCCACGACAGCTGCAAATGCGTTTAACTCTTCGAACATGAACAACAACCTCTTTTCCATGAGTGATGAGTGTGATTCTTGCCCTTGCTTAATCGTTTTCCATGTTGTATGGCCTGTAAACCCAATGTTTCACTGCTTATACCTATAGGTTATAACATTTAATAATTATATTGCAATTCCCTTATAAGAAAAAAAGGAGTAACATGAATCGTGACACAAGTTGTTCACACCTGGCGAAAACGGAACAATTTGTCGAACCTTTTCATGGAAAAGGATTCGTGTCATGATAAGTGAAATCATTTATGAAAACGTTGTATTTAGCGAAAGGGGATCGACATTTTATGAAAGGGTTTTACTCCAGAAAGCTGCACTCCTTGCTTGGCGTCATTCCGCTCAGTCTGTTCTTTATTGAGCACTTGGTGACGAACTTCACGGCAGTTGAAGGCGGCAAAGAAGCTTTTTACGGTGCCGTTGCATTCCTGAACGGTTTGCCTCTTGTTATTGTAATTGAGGCGACACTCATTTGGCTGCCGTTGTTCTATCATGGTGTTTATGGTCTTTACATTGCGTATCAGGCCAAGCCTAACGTTGGGCGTTATGGTAATGAGCGCAACTGGCGCTACACGTTACAGCGGGTAAGCGGTATCATTACGTTTGTATTCGTCATCTGGCACGTATGGGAGACGCGTGTACAGATTGCGCTGGGTAATGTATCCCATGAAGAGATTGGCGGCGTCATACATGATGCGGTGACGAATCCGATAACCTTTGCGATATATATGATCAGTGTGGTTGCGGCGTCATATCACTTTGCCAATGGTCTGTGGTCGTTCCTCGTTAGCTGGGGGATTACAGTTGGTCCGCGTGCGCAACGTGTATCCTCTTATGTATGTATGAGCTTGTTCGCTATCGTTTCCATCATGTTTATTGCTTCACTATTTGCTTTCCGGAGCATTGATTTCCAGACAGCTACTTCGATGATTGACGCAGTTAAAACAGTTCTAATTTAAGCATTTAGCGTATAAATGCTGACTTATAAGGGAGTGAACAACAATGGCATCAACGAATGTAATTATTGTGGGCGGCGGTCTCGCAGGCTTGATGGCGGCGATCAAATCGGCTGAAGCCGGAGTCCATGTTCATTTATTTTCACTGGTTCCTGTTAAAAGATCACACTCTGTATGCGCCCAAGGCGGCATTAACGGAGCGGTAAATACCAAGGGTGAGGGCGACTCCCCATGGGTACATTTTGACGATACGGTATACGGCGGTGACTTCCTTGCGAACCAACCTCCTGTTAAAGCGATGTGCGAAGCAGCACCTGGCATCATTCACTTGATGGACCGAATGGGCGTCATGTTCAACCGGACACCGGAAGGATTGCTTGATTTCCGTCGTTTCGGGGGAACGAAGCATCACCGTACAGCGTTTGCCGGAGCGACAACAGGGCAACAATTGCTCTATGCATTAGACGAGCAGGTGCGTCGCTGGGAAGCAGCTGGCCTGGTTACGAAATATGAGAACTGGGAGTTCCTGCAGGCGGTTTTGGATGATGAAGGTGTATGTCGCGGGATCGTGGCTCAGGATCTGAAAACGATGAAGGTACAGACCTTCCCGGCAGAAGCGGTTATTCTGGCGAGTGGTGGTCCGGGGATCATCTTCGGTAAAACGACCAACTCTGTAATTAACACAGGTACAGCGGCAAGTGCGGTGTATCAACAAGGTGTAAATTACGCCAACGGGGAGTTCATTCAGATTCACCCGACAGCCATTCCAGGGGATGACAAGCTACGTCTCATGTCTGAATCCGCGCGTGGTGAAGGTGGACGAATATGGACTTACAAAGACGGCAAGCCTTGGTACTTCCTTGAAGAAAAATATCCATCCTACGGTAACCTGGTTCCACGTGATATCGCGACTCGTGAAATCTTCAGCGTCTGCGTAGACATGGGGCTGGGTGTGAACGGCGAGAACATGGTTTATCTCGACCTGTCGCACAAAGATCCGAAGGAACTGGATGTTAAACTCGGCGGAATCATTGAGATCTATGAGAAGTTCATGGGCGATGACCCGCGTAAAATCCCGATGAAAATCTTCCCGGCAGTCCATTATTCCATGGGCGGCATGTGGGTAGATTACAACCAAATGACCAACATTCCGGGGCTGTTCGCAGCCGGTGAATGTGAATATCAATACCATGGTGCGAACCGTCTGGGTGCAAACTCACTGGTATCCGCGATCTATGGTGGTATGGTGGCTGGACCGAAAGCGGCTGAATATATCAAAGGACTTAAAAAATCGTCTGCTGATATCCCATCTTCCGTATTCGAGAAACACACCAAACAACAAAGCGACAAATACGAAGGCATCTTGAAAATGCAGGGCACGGAAAATGCCTATGTCATTCATAAAGAACTTGGCGAGTGGATGACAGCCAACATGACGGTTGTACGCTACAACGACAAGCTTGAAGCAACGATCGGTAAGATCAAGGAATTGAAAGAGCGTTATGGAAAAATTAACATGTACGACAGCTCCGGTTGGAACAACCCGAGCGCAGCGTTCACCCGCCAACTGTGGAACATGATTGAGTTGGCAGAAGCGATGACGCTGGGCGCACTGTTACGTAACGAAAGCCGCGGCGCGCATTACAAGCCGGATTTCACGGAACGTAATGACGAAGAGTTCCTGAAAACGACGATCGCAAGCTGGTCGAAGGAAGGCCCGAAAATCTCGTACGAGCCAGTAGACGTATCCTTGATCCCACCACGTATCCGGGATTACTCCAAGGATTAAGAAGTACCATACTATTCATGTAGTGAATAGTTAAACATCTAAACGAAGAGGCAGGAGAACTTTGGAGAAGCAAAGCCCTAGCGATGCTTCAGAACTTCAATACTGCCCATCCAGCATGACTGGAGTGCAGTTTCCAGCAAAGTGACCCAGTGCACGACGTAGCGGAGGAAGCGGAAATGCCCAGAAGAAGTGAAACGCTCGCCTTTATCACCGGATTTTAACCCTGGAAAGGGTTGATCAAAAAAATCCGGGGATAACAGCGATCAGAGGGGCATTCCGCTGACGAAGCGTCTCCCGTGCACCAAACCATTTTGCGCATCAGCAATACAATCATCGTCACCAGAGGAGGGGACAACGATATGGCGGAACAAGCTACAGCCAACAAAACCGTCAAGTTTATCATCACCCGTCAGGACAGCCCGGAGTCATCTTCGTACAACGAAGAATTTGAGCTTCCGTACCGTCCCAACATGAACGTGATCAGCGCCCTGATGGAGATTCAGCGGAACCCGGTCAATACAGATGGCAAATCCATTGCTCCCGTGTGCTGGGATTCCAACTGTCTCGAAGAAGTCTGCGGTGCCTGCTCCATGGTCATCAACGGCAAGCCTCGTCAAGCATGTGCAGCCCTGATCGACAAGCTTGAACAGCCTGTACGCATCGAACCAATGAAGACATTCCCGGTAGTGCGTGACCTGGTCATCGACCGTACCCGGATGTTTAGCGCCCTGAAACGCGTAAAAGCATGGATTCCGATCGATGGTACCTATGACCTCGGTCCAGGTCCAAGGATGCCTGAGAAGAAGCGTCAGTGGGCATATGAGCTGTCCAAGTGCATGACATGTGGTGTATGTCTGGAGGCATGTCCGAATGTCAATGAGAAAACAGACTTTATCGGTCCAGCAGCACTGTCCCAAGTGCGTCTGTTCAACGCACACCCAACAGGGGAGATGAACGCCGACGATCGTCTGGAAGCGTTAATGGAAGACGGAGGAATTGAGGGCTGTGGTAACTCACAGAACTGTGTGCAATCCTGTCCAAAAGGCATTCCACTGACAACCTCTATTGCGGAAATGAACAAACAAACGACCAAGCATATGTTCAAACGCTGGTTGGGTGTATAATCTCGTCATAACATGTGCAGAAGTGTAATCTGCAACTTAGAAGAAGTCGTGATCCCGTGCAGCAACATGCCGGAGATCCCGGCTTCTTTTTACAAAGAAGCAGAGGAACCGGGCCACCCATGCAGAATATGGTATACTAAGGGGATGGATCTGGAGCGTAGAAGGAGGGGGAGATATGGCAGAGACACCGCGTCAGGGCAGCAACAACTCGCCGTCCCAACGCTCGAATAAGGAACCTGGTGCAGAAGAATCTGTGTTTCCTGGAGAAGAAAAGGATCATGATCCCTCTCGCCGAAGTTTCTTATTGCGCATGGTTTTGATGACGGCGGGTGCCAGTTTGCTCACAGGAGGTTATGCCTGGCTTTGGGAGCCGCGTCGGCTGGAAATCAAGCAAGTGGAGCTGAAACTGCCGAAGTTTCCTAAGGCATTTGACGGATTGCGTGTCGTTCAGTTCAGCGATGCTCACCTTGGTTTTCATACCGGGGTGAAAGAAATGAAGAAGCTGGCAGCGACGATTGAAGAGCAGCAACCGGACATGATCTGTTTTACCGGGGACATAGTCGAGAGGGAAGCAGAGCCGATGCGTGAATGTATTCCGGTATTGGCCTCCATGCAAGCGAAGTATGGAAAATTTGCGGTTTTGGGGAATCATGATTATCGGGGCGGGCAGCAGAATGAAGTGGCAACCATGTTCCGTGAAGCCGGATTCACTTTGTTGAGGAACGAACATGTGGTGATTGAACAAGGGGGCGAACGTCTGGCCATAGCTGGTCTGGATGACGCACTTACTGGCAGGCCGGATCCTGCCCAAGCCATCAAGGAATTGGATCATGATGTGTGGAAGCTGCTGCTCATGCATGAACCGGATTATGCCGACATTGCCACTCCCTATGGTTTCGGATTGCAACTTTCCGGTCATAGCCATGGTGGACAGGTACGTTTTCCCTGGGTCGGGGCACTGACGACTCCGCGAGGTTCACACAAGTATGTTCAGGGGTTGTATTACACGGATGTCCAGGGGGTATATTACTCCACCCAGACACAGATGCCCGTGTATGTGAATCGTGGTTTTGGCATGACCCAACTGCCCATTCGTTTTCTGTGCAGACCAGAATTAACGGTGTTTGAGCTTAAAGGATTAACCACATAAAAGGAATATAAGATGAACGCAAAACATAAAGGATTCAACATGAATGGAGGTTATCCAGATGGAACGAATTGCGATTGTATCCGACATTCATGGCAACATGACTGCCTGGGAAGCAGTGTTAAAAGATATCCGAAGTCGTGGCGTAGAGCGAATCTTTTGTCTTGGTGACCTCGTGGGCAAGGGACCAGAACCGGTACAGGTTGTCGATCAGGTGAGAGCGACGTGCGAACTTGTCATCCGCGGTAATTGGGATGAACTGGTTGCGGTTAACCAGGACAACGAGAATTTTACATGGCAAGCAGAACGGCTGGGAGAGGAACGATTGGCATATTTGGCGAGTTTACCTTTCAGTCATCAGTTTCAGCTGAGTGGTCGCACCATCCGCCTGGTTCATGCTTCACCTCAAAGTGTATACCATCGTGTACAGCCATGGGATGAGCTGGAAAAGAGGTTAGCGATGTTTGATCCTCCGGCTGATGAGCCTGACCGAGGTATTGCAGACGTTGTGGGTTATGGTGATGTGCATAACGCATACTTGCAGTATATGAATGGCAAGTTGCTGTTTAATGCAGGCAGTGTCGGTAATCCGCTCGATCTTCCCCAAGCTTCCTACTGTATTCTGGAGGGTGAAGATAGCAGTGATAACAATACCCCGTTCAATGTTCAATTTGTGCGGGTACCTTATGATATTGAGCGGGAAGTAAAAGCTGCACAGTCGGCGAATGTCCCTGCATTGGATTTCTATATCCGTGAGATTCGTACGGGGGTCTATCGCGGGTTACAGGAGTAGTCATCACCTGAACCCTTTAGCGCTATTAATTGAATGATGCAATATGTTGATACTAAAATGCGAATACTAAAGTTCGTGGATCAGATCAAATGGTATTATGCCGGATCACCTTCAGAGCATGCTTGTCTTACCGGACTAGAGCCCGTTTAGGCAAAAGGAGCGATTGTCATGCTTACCCGAAAAATGCTGGTTCAAGGTCTGCCTGCTTTGTGGACAGAGCGTCTTGTCTTGCGATCATTGCGTCAAAGTGATTACAGCACATTATCGGAACTCTTTTCCGATCCTCAAGTCATCCGATATGTGAATAGGGGAAGCCAGCCCACACCAATCCGGGCGAGACGGTTATTGAACCAGATACGGAGCAGCAGTGCCAAGCTGGATTCGTTACATTATGGGATCTGCTGGAGAGGTAAAGAACAGGTTATCGGGATCACGTCATTCCAGCACTGGAATGATCAGAATGGCACCGCACAGATTGGTTATATCCTGAACAGATCTTGTTGGGGCATGGGTGTGGCTACCGAGGCGGTAGAGCGGCTACTGCAGTTTGGATTTGCTGATCTTCATCTGTGGAGGGTGGAGGCACGTTGTTATGAGGCGAATGTATCTTCAGAACGGGTGCTAAGCAAAATAGGGATGTCCTACGAGCGGAGTCTTCCCTCGTTCGTACTACCTGATGAGGATGATGAGGCATCAGAATCCCTGATGGATGTCAAAGTGTACAGCATGTACCGGGAACAATACGCCCGCCCGCTTCAGGAGAAAGACTTGCAGACCTTGGTATCTGACAAGCCGCAATAACATAGAGTAAGAGTAGTCAAACGTGAATGAATCGAACTTCAATCATTTGTTACACAATTGAAATATAGCTGCAATTGAACTCTAACAGACAGGGGGTAAACTTATCTCATGACCCCCTTTTTGATAATAGATAATGCTGTTGGGACCCGCGCGAGCGGGTTCATTTTTTTTGCCCAAAAACCCCCACGGTGCACTTCAGCATCCGTGGGGGCTTTGGGTTTGCTCTATTTTACAGTGTTACAACCTGCATCTGTTTCTGCTTGAAGTACACCCAGTCGGTGAATCCGATCTCCTTGAGACGTGTACGAACATCATCCAGCTCGTCTGCAACCCGCTGCGGTTTATGAGCATCTGATCCGAATGTCACTTTCACCCCGTAGTGATGGGCTCGTTCCAGAATGGCATCTGACGGGTACCAGCCACCGCTGAGTTTGGTTTTGCCTGAAGTGTTAATTTCGATGGCTACGTTGGATTCTGCAATGACCTGCAACGTTTCATCAATGGCCTGATCAGCGATAATTTCGGAGAAGGGTGGATAATTTCCTTTCATCGCATCAATATGTCCAAGGATCTGGAACATACCGCTGCGAGCCGATTGCCGGATCAATGAATAATAGCTTTCTTTCACTTCAATTTTGCGAGCATTGCTCAGTCCATTCCACCGGGTTTTATTGAAGATACTCACATCCTCGGTATGGTGAACTGAACCAATAATATAGTCAAAAGGATACTGTCCCAGCGTGGTACGGTACAATTCCGCATGAGTAGGGAAGTAGTCGGATTCAATGCCGAGCAGCACATCGATTTTACCAGCGTACTCTTCTTTCAGAGCAAGGACTTCTTCCACATAATGCTGTAATTCCGATTTGCCCATTGCAATCCGGGGAAATGCCTGCTCAAGCTCACTGCCAAAGTATGGCGTATGATCCGAGATACCGATGGCCTGAAGTCCTGCCTCAATACCTGCCTCTATATAATCGCGGATGTTGCCGTCTGCATGACCACAACGAAAATGATGTGTATGAAGATCGAATTTCATATGGAATCCTTCCTTTCTCATGGCTCATTGTCATTCTGAACTGATGAATTGGGTTTCCGGCATGCCTTTGAGGTCACTTATGAATTGCTGCATTGCTGAGTTGAGGTAACGACTGGACTTATAGATAACACCAACAGGGTGACTGACCTCTAGCTCACTTAAGGGTATCATTCTCAGAGTACCTTGGCGCAACTCATGCGCAACCGATTGTTTGGATATGACAGCCGCTCCGAGATCAATCTCGACCATCCGTTTCACTTCCTCACTGCTAGACAACTCCATCACAATATTAGGTTCAATATTATGTTTCTTGAAGATGGTTTCCGTAAACCGGCGTCCTACGGTATCAGGGGACAGCAGAATCAGTGGTGTACTTCGGAGCACATCCACTGCAGCATGTTTTTTCTTCGCCAGCGGATGGGAAGGAGATACCACGAGTTCGAATGTGTCATAGTACAGCACAGATGTATTCAGGTTGGGATTGCGCTCCGTGAGATAACCGATACCAATATCAACCATACCATTTTCGACTTGAGTATAGATCTGTGATGAAGGCAGGGATTGGATACTGGTTTTGATCAGCGGGAATTGATCTTGGAAATAGGATAACACCCTTGGCAAGATCTGAATAGCAATGGAAGTCGTTGTACCCAGCACGATACGACCCTGAGGCGTTTCATCGAGATCGGACAATTTTTGTTTCAACTCATCGACGATGTCGAGCATCCGTTCAGCATGCTCCAGAAATACCTGTCCCCGGTCTGTCAGGGTAACGGGTTGGTTGCGATCCACAAGAACGGTGCTGAATTCATCCTCCAGGCTTTTGATCTGGGCCGAGACGGCAGGCTGGGTCAGGTTCAGAAGTTCTCCCGCTTTGCGGAAGCTCATCGTTTTGGAAATGGTAATTAGTGTCTCCAGTTGGCTTATGTTCATAGGTGACCTCCTTGCAGGCAAAGTATCTTGATTATGTAGTGTTTGGTGCGATGGAATCCCGTAACTGGTTATTGTTCCGTTATCTTAAATTATAGGTGATTCAGGACAGCAGAGCAATGAAGGCGATTCTCGGGATGAAAAGTAGTTCAAGAGACTGTGAAAAAAATGCGAATGCAAGATTTTGATTTTTTTAACAGTTGTGAGAAAACAGTCATAAAGTCCTAAATGCCTTTTGCCACGCACAATGATCGAAAAGCTTTCTTCAAAAGAAGTGAAAAGCTCTGTTTATTCGATAGAATCAGCTATAAACATTTGCCCCACGGATGACGATAAATTATAGTACACATGGTTTAACGAATTCTTAATGAATTCTTGTACGTGATAAAGTATAATAAATTTATTGAATATGGGACTTTTGGTGTGTGACCAATAACCCAGTGCGAGGGGGACATAGACAGTGAAAGCGGAAGTGATTAATCCTTTCCTGGAATCGGCACGGAACGTATTCGAACAGCTCATCCAGGTTTCGCCTTCCACCGGGAGTCTTGGCGTGAAGAATGTAGAGTACATTGCAGACCATGTCTGGATCGTGATCGGAATGACCGGACAACTTAGCGGAAACATTGTATTTGGAATCAACGAACAAGTTGCACTGAAAATTGTATCTGCGATGATGGGCGGATTCGTTATCACAGAAATGGATGAAATGAGCAAAAGTGCTATTTCGGAACTCGGTAATATGATCAGTGGTAATGCCAGTACGATTCTGTCGAACCAAGGTGTTGTGGTCGATATTACACCTCCACAAGTGATGAAATCCGAACATCTGACTACATTTAGTGCAACGAAAGCACTGAGCATTCCTTTGCTGATGGACGGCATTGGTGAGATGGATATTCAGGTCATGATCTCGTAGAATAGAACCATACGCCTCAAAAGGCAATATGTGTTCATACGGGAGGACATCACGGATGCTGAAAGATCAGGTAGTGTTTATCACAGGTGCATCGAGTGGTATCGGTGCGCTTTGTGCACAGATGCTGATAGAAGAAGGAGCCATCCCGATTCTGGCTGCCCGTTCGCGGGATAAGCTGGAAGAGATTGGTGCCTCGCTGAAAGGGCAGCATGAATTGCTTACGCTTGATGTTACGGACAGTGAGCAGGTTCAGGCAGCTGTGGATGCGATATTGCATAAATACGGACGAATTGACATTTTGCTGAATAACGCAGGTTATGGTAAATTCGCAGCCATGACGGACATGTCTGTACAGGAATTCGATGAGATGATGGACGTTAATTACATGGGCATTGTCCGCTGCACCAAAGCAGTACTTCCACAGATGCTGGAACGGGGTAGAGGACAGATTGTGAATGTGGCTTCCATGGCTGGCAAAATCGGTACGGCCAAATCCGCTTCCTATACAGCTACGAAACACGCTGTACTCGGATTTAGTAACGCGCTGCGTCAGGAGCTTCGCAAGACAGGAGTCCTGGTGACAACCATTAACCCGGGTCCGATTGATACACCATTTTTCCATCGGGCTGACCCATCTGGCAATTATGTGAATAATGTACGCTGGATGATGTTGAAACCGGAAGACGTTGCGGGTCATATGATTCGGGCGATGAAGAAGCGCAAGGAAGAAGTGAATCTGCCAAGACTTGCTTCTGCTGGCATATGGCTGTACCAGCTATTTCCACGTCTTGCAGACCGATTGTCACACGGTGTAATGAATCAGAAGTAAATGCAATATTGGGCATCATATACGGGATGAAAGAAAGGCTCCGCCGAGGGGCTTTTCTTTTTTTTTGTGTGCAAATGGATAATTCCTGAATAAGATTTGGTCCACGGGCTTTTTTCGCATATAATGAAAGGTAATGTGATGACAGGCTTCGGTTTTATACAAGCAAGGCTAGCATCAAAATGAATAAATTAAAAGGATGGACATACATGACGAATCAAACATTTGCTTCAATTGGCGTGGAACAGGATCTGGAGGCCGTTTTGGCGAAACATGGCATTAACGAACCTTCACCTGTACAGGCTCAGACGATCCCGGTTATTTTGGAAGGCCGAGATGTCGTATCCAAATCCCAGACGGGAACTGGAAAAACGTTGGCGTATTTGTTGCCCCTGTTACAATCCATCAAAATGGATATCAAAGGTACGCAGAAACTTATTATTGCACCTACGCAAGAGCTGGCAATGCAAATTGTACGTGAAGCGCAGCGTTATGCGGAAGAACGCAAGATCGGCGTATTGGGTCTGATTGGTGGCGCAGCAGCTAAACGTCAGATCGAGAAGCTGCGTGAGCATCCGCAATTGGTTGTAGGTACACCGGGACGGCTTAAAGAATTGATTACACTCAAAAAACTGAAAATGCACAACGTTTCCACCATTGTCATTGATGAAGCGGATCAGGTATTCCAGCTTGGCGGCGTAAGTGACGTGAACTTTGTACTCAAGAGCGCATTGCGGGACCGTCAGTTGATTTTCCTATCAGCAACCATTGATGAGCATACGGCTGGGCTCGCGAAGCGTGAGATGAAAGAGCCTGTTCATATCGGAATTGAACCGGACCGCGCTACGGCTGCGGGCCTTGAGCATTTTTATTTTGTAGAAGAAAACCGCAACAAAATTGACATGCTGCGTCGTCTGGTTAGACAGTACAATCCGGATCGGGCGATCGTATTTGTGAATGCAACTGAAGATATTGGTGAAGTGGAAGCGAAAATGAATCATCTGGGCTTGTCCGCTGCTGCGCTGTATGGGGATGCTGACAAAGTGACCCGCAGTAACGTATTGTCTGCCTTCCGTAATGGTAAACTGCAACTGTTGATCGCCAGCGAAGTCGCTGCCAGAGGACTGGATATCGAAGGATTGCCAATGGTCATTAACTATGACCCTGCATTTGACTCGGAGCACTATGTTCACCGTGCAGGTCGTACAGGCCGGATGGGACGTTCAGGTATTGTTCTGTCCATTGTGGACGAAACACAGATCTTTATTATGCGTAAATTCGCACGCGAACTCGGGATTGAACTGCCAGAACGTGTACTCTTTGGCGGTAAAGTACTGGAGGCTGATCCACGTCCGGATACACGTCCTGAGGGACATTCGTTCTCCAGAAAACCAGGACAATCCAGAGATCGCAAACCAGGTCAGGGCAGCCGCAATGGCGGTACCCGAGCTACAATCTCCAATTCGCGTCCAGTAGGTAGCAAACCAGCTGGCAATACTGGCCGCACGGAGCGCGATCAGGATCGTAAAAACAAGGGAGCACCCAAGTGGAGTAAAGACAAAACGCCACGCTCCGAAGAATAGAATCTGACGAAAGGGGTGCAGGGATAGATGGAAAACGTTCAATCGCCTGTTCTGCAAATCAGTGGGCTAAGCGGAGGTTATAGTGCCAAACGGCCGGTCCTTCACGGCATCGATCTGGAAGTCGGACGTGGAGAGATGGTTGGACTAATCGGATTAAATGGTGCTGGCAAAAGCACAACCATGAAACATATCCTCGGCTTGATGACCCCTCAACAGGGTGAAGTGAGAGTGATGGGCAAGAAGCGGGACGAGGATGCGCAGATCTACCAATCAGCCATGGCATTCGTACCGGAATCACCCGAACTGTATGATGAGATGACGGTGATGGAGCATCTGGAGTTTACGGCAAGAGCGTACAATGTGTCGGAGGCTGACTTCAAACAACGTACGGAGAAATTGCTGGCATTGTTCCGCATGAATGAGAAAAGTACAAGTCTGTCGACTCACCTGTCCAAGGGGATGCGGCAAAAGGTCATGATCATGTGTGCTTTTGTGGCCGGACCACCACTGTACATCATTGATGAGCCTTTCCTGGGACTGGACCCGCTAGGTATTCGCTCTTTGCTTGATTTTATGCTGGAGATGAAAGCTTCGGGATCATCCATCTTGCTCAGTTCACACATTCTGTCCACGATTGAAAATTACTGTGATCGTTTTATCGTTCTGCACCGTGGACAGGTCATTGCTCAAGGGACGCTGAATGAATTGCGCCTTCAATTCGGGGAATCGGATGCCACGCTGGAGCACATGTTCTATTCCCTCGTACAAGGCAGGGATTGAGCATGGATCTCAAGCTGCTATGGAAGCAAAGACGCACAGGATTCTGGAACGGAATTCTTCCTTATCTGGGTTATGTGATCCAGAGCGGTGTAGCTATGGTCTTTTTATTTCTCGTCATTGCGTTCTCCGCCTGGTATACATCGTTTGTCCAGAACATTCCCGCGGAATTTCCGATTCGCTGGATTGCATTGTTGCTGCTGGCACCACTAGTGCTGTTTAGCAGTTATCGTACATATCTGCTTCCGGCAGATATCGTGTTCCTGCGACCACAGGAATACCGGATGCAGGAATATTTGAAGAACAGCTTTGCCCGGGGCATCATCTATAAAAGTCTGGGCTTACTGCTTGTATTTGTTACACTGTGGCCCCTCTACGTCAGAGCAGATCTGGATGCACGGCCATTTGGCTGGTTCATCGTATTCCTGCTGCTGTGGAAAGGGTTGTCCAGTTACGGAGCGTGGCAAGAGCTAAGAATGGTTCAGGTTGGGGCAGCAAGAGGATATCGTCTCTTGCGATGGGCTCTGGCAGTGCTGGCGGTTGGCGCATGGTTGTGGCAGCCACCGCAGCGTAGCGTCTGGTTCCTGCTGCTGCTAGCTGTCGTCTACATCGTTGCCTTGCGTGTACCGATGAAACATCGGGTAGCGTGGGAACGACTGATTCAGGTGGAGCAGGGGCAGGCTGGCAGGGTTATGCGCACGCTCGGCTGGTTCGTGGATGTACCTTCATCCGGACAGAAAGTAAGTTCGCGTCGCTGGCTTAGCAAATTGGGAAGCGGTCTTCCCTGGAATGCGGGGAAAGCTTACCGATATCTGATTACCAAAACGTTTATTCGAACCGAAGTGTTCTCAATCGTGTTACGCCTAGTTGTGCTGGGCATGTTACTATCCTGGTGGACAGCAGGCAGCTACTTTGGTGTAGGTGTGTATCTGTTCTTCCTGTTGCTTGCAGGTGTACAGCTTGGTGCGCTGCGTCGCAGTCATAGTGAATCGTTCTGGATTATGATCTATCCGATCTCGGGAGAAAGTCGTCGTTCTCAGGTGTTAGGATTCATATTCCATCTGCACGCATTGGCTGCATTGCTCATGTGGCTGCCTATGCTAGCTGCTGGAGTGAGCGGACTAAGCATCACCGGAGTGGCGTTTGTATTGGGCTTACTGGTCATTGTAATCATGCGGCGTTCGCAAGGGAACAAGTGGTTGAAGGAAGAAGAGGACGAGTAAACGATGGGACACTTGACCAGCTCGGATTATTAGATTGGGTTTAACAATGAGCGGTACAAAATATAACAAAAGAAGGGTATGCCGGGCTGTATCCCGGTATACCCTTCTTTGTGCTGTAATGGAATCATGCAGTCAGATCACTTGGTTCTCGCGCAAGTGTGTGTATTGGTACTAACAGAGGAACGATTTAGTGATAATCACGAGCAAGATGAACAGAACGAGAATGGCACCTGTGTTTGTAAATCCTCCGCCGTAACCGCCGCATCCATAACCGCCTCTTGTATCTTCAACTCCAGACATGGTCATTCCCCTTTCAAGTGGTTGTTTGGCACGCCCTTGCGTACATCGTATACTATGTGCCTTGGGGGTAGGCTGATTGGGCCGATGCCCGGTAAAGTCAGAAATTGAAGCTTTTGGGCAGATGAAACACAAAAGAACCCTTTGTATATCCGGAGACATGAAACGTCGCCGGTATACAAAGGGTTCTTATATCATGCAGGGTACAGAAATGATCCTGTGTCCCCTGATCTATTGAGATTGTTGTAACTTCGTTACGTTGTGTTAACTAGGTCTTCTGCAGATCCTGAACTCCACGATAGATGGTTTCATACAGATCTTCCAATCCGGATTCCTCAATACAAGAGAAGGCGATTCGCAGATCCGATTCACCCAGCGCGATTGTACCGACGCCGTATTGGTGCAGCAAATGGCTTCGAAGTTCTTCAGCGCCAACTTCTTTCAGCTTCAGGCACATGAAGTAACCGGAGTTAAAGGGATAATAATCCCATGCATCTTCATACTTGCCGCTATCGAGAATGGCCTTCACCTTGTTGGCACGGCCTTTCATAATCTCGAACTTCTCCTGTTTCTGTGCTTCAAACTCCGGTGCTTTGAGCGCATCCAATACAAAAGTCTGGGAAGGATGCGGGCCACTGGAGATAGTCGCCCGGATAATACCGAGTGTCTTCTGTTCCAATGCATGCAGAACGGCTGCATCTTCATGGGCATACGTAATGAATCCAACGCGGAAGCCCCATACGAATTCTTCCTTGGTTGCACCATCCACTTTTACAGTCAACACACGTGGATGAATGTTGGCAAGTTTGCCAAACAGGGATTCATGAATGGAATCTTCGAAGAACAGTCCGAAGTAAGCATCATCTGTTACAGCAACCACGTTAACGCCTGCTTCAGCTGCCTGAAGAATCGTGTTCACAATCGCATCTGCTTCTTCCGCTCCAGGCGTATAACCTGTTGGGTTATTCGGGAAGTTGAGCAGTACGATCGCTTTACCTTTGTCCTTCTGATCAAGCAGGGCCTGAAGCAGACCTTCACTGTTGAAGTTCAATTGATCATCGAACAGGGGATAATGAACCAACTGGCCATGACGACGAATTCCGAAGGTCAGTTCGTAATTTTCCCAGTTTTTATCCGGATATATGACAGCGTCCTCTTCATCAACGAACAGGTCGGCTACGATACTTAGTCCATGGGTTAATGCATTGGTTACAATCGGGTTGCCGAACGTCTTGCCTTCAAGCGAAGGCGTTTCCTTCAGCATCTTGTCTCTCCAGACGGTCCGCAATTCAGGCTTGCCTGCAGGCGGAGCGTAAGGGTACAGATCTTTCGGCTGGAATGCAGAGAGCTTCTCCTGAATAACCGGAAGATGCATCGGCACACCGCCCTCCAGAGCGATACCAATCGTTGCATTATAGGTTTTGGCCAAGCTTGCTGCTTCAGCAGATTGACTCAAGATACCTTCTTTAGGAAAATAAATTTCTTTGCCGAGCTGTGACAGCATGGAGTAGACGTGACTGCTGCCTGCCTGAATACTTTCGTTCAACTGTTCAGCCAGTGGATTCATTCTTTTCATCCTTCCAAGTCTTTGGGATTCAACTGCCTAACATTATAACACCTTGACATCCCCCCGTCACGGAAATTACGCAACATGACAGTTATATCGCTTTACCGCGTTGTTGCAGAGGGTTTTAAGGTGGGAATTAGCTGAATTTATCCTTGGATGAATCCTCTGAAAATGAATCTTATTGCTGATGAAATGGACAATATTTCCGCATCATCTCAGCGGTTTCGGCATCTCGTCCCTCATTGCGCTGTTCCAGTTGACCACTGATATAATCCAAGCGTTCGCTGGACCAATTTTGACCGAATTTAAATTTGGCAGTGACTCGTTCCGGGATAATTCTTACAACGGCTACAGCTTTGAGGTTGCCTGTGTAACGCGAATCAGTAGCATCAATGGGCACATATCCGCCTTGTGGCTGGAGTTTCTCCATGAAGCGTTGCAGTACCTTGCCTTTGATGTCCAGATCCTTAACTGGTTCTGCCTGACCGAAGGCCATGACACTTTTAAAGAAAGAAGTCGCTGGACAAGCAAGCTCGGGATCACTGAAAAAGGACGGAATCAGGGAGAACTCTTCAGCCACCGTGAAACTGACCGACGAATCCTGTTTGATCTGTTTCATCTTCTCTCCAGCCAGACTGCCGTGAAAATAAAAGTGACCGTCCATATAGACGAAATTCAGTGGTGTAACCCGTGGTTGTCCATCTGGACTGACCGTTCCCAGAAACCCGAAGGAGCACTGATCCAGAAATGCGGTAATCTCCTGTTCTTCATCTACTGTGAATTCTTTCCGTCTCATGTGTATTCCCCCATTAATAAAATGTATAATAGAACGCCATATCCTATGGATAACATTAGTTCATACATTGACAATGAAATAGATCCAATTTACATTCACTTTAGTAGGCCAATTGGTCAGAGATCAGGAATGAAGACGGATGGAGAGAGGTGCACGATGGAATTGTGGCTGCCGATGGATACGTATGAACTTCAGCATCGTTACAAGTATGAGGCATTGTACCATGCGTTACGTGATGCGATTCATGCAGGCACACTGAAGGGAGGCACGAGGCTTCCTTCGACGCGCGAACTGGCAAGGCAATATGAGATGTCACGTGGTTCGGTAGCTCAGGTGTACGACATGCTGCTTGCGGATGGTTATGTCCATGCACATCGGGGAAGAGGTACGTTCGTAACCGAAACATTATCCACACAGGAAAATGAGAAACAGGAAGCTGTTCTCAGGCTGTCTCCCTGGGGCGAACGAGTCCAGATGTTGAATACGCAACATGATGTCCCGCGGGCCCAGATGCCTTCACCCAAGCCGTCGATCATTAATTTCCAAATGCAGCGCATGCCTGCAGAACATTTCCCGCTGGCGGAGTGGAAGAGTGCACTCGCTGCTGTTCATCGCAGTGGTTGGCGAGAACCTAGCGGTGCAGCCGGTGATCCGGAGCTGCGTGAGGCCATCGCCTCCCATCTCAGATGGACACGTGGCATTCAGGCTGATGCATCACAGATTGTCTTGTTCAGCGGTTCAATGCAAGGCATCACCCTTCTATCCCAGCTGCTGATCGCAGAGGGGGCAGCGGTTGTATTGGAGAACCCGGGGTATCCGGGCATTGCCCATGCCGTTAAGTCCTGTGGTGGGAAAATCATCCCCGCAGATGTGGATACCGCAGGCATTATTCCTCAGCCTTGGGAGGCACAGACGTTATTTGTCACCCCTACCCGGCAGTTTCCAACAGGAGCTGTGCTGGGGTTGGACAGAAGACGTTCTTTGCTCGCGTGGGCCTCGAAGCGGAATGCGGTCATTATTGAAGATGATTACGACAGCGAATTCCGGTGGGGCGGAAGACCGATTGAGCCCCTCAAAGTGCTTGATCGTGAACAGCGCGTCATCTACGTTGGTTCATTCTCACAAACGATGGTTGCTTCGTTTCGACTTGGCTACGCCGTCCTGCCACCTGGTCTGGTAGAACCGCTGCTTGCCGCCAAGGCGTTGTATGAACCGGTACCTCCGGCACTGCTGGAGCAGCGCGCACTGGCGAAGTTTATGACCCGAGGAGGTTATCTGAGGCACTTACGGAGGTTAACCCGTTTATACGGGGAACGGCATGATTTTTTTGTGCGAGAGATGGAACTGCAGTTGCCGGAGGCATTCACGATGCATCTGGGTGATGCTGGATTGCATATCTACGCTACCTGGAATGGCGATGTGGATAGTTACCAGCAGTTTAAAAAGCTGGCTCAGGAGGATGGCATACTGTTCCGTGATGCAGAGCGATATCGGCTGACTTCAGGTCATCCGGCGGCCTGTTTTGCTTTTGCACATCTGGAGAAAGTAGAGATTACAGAGGGAATCCGGCGAATGCGGCTAGCCTGGGAGAAGTGCACATTTTCGTTTCGGTGAATTCCGCTGTATAATGGGATAAGACATTTCTCTCCTGTAGGAGCAGAGATCATATATGAGCAAGTTGGTTTGAGTGATTCAACATACCGAAATACATATGGCCTTGATTGAAGAAGTGAGATTCAGATCAGAATGATGCCATATGCAGAGAGATTAACTATCAAGGGGGAGTGGCGACATGCTGCAGGCATCGCCGTCATCATTTGTTATTTTGCCCGCTGTCGCCAAAATTGTCTGTGAACCGGGCTGGAAGTGGCAGAAGCGGGAAAAACCGATGCAAAACTATGATTTATTTTATGTATGGAGTGGTGAAGGAACGCTTGTATTGAATGACCAGTCGTATGAAGTTGGCAAGGGTAGTTGTTTTTTGTTTAGGCCAGGCGATCATCCTACTGCAACACATAATAAGCAAAAACCGTTGGTACTTACGTATATTCACTTTGATGTGGACGTACCTGTTGCTGATGTTCCTCAGTCTTATCGTGAAGTACAGGAGACCGTGGAATTTGAGCATTTGTTGGCACGTTATGTAAGACTGTTCTTATCGGATGTGTACGGACGTGATGAAGAGAGTCGATTGATTCTAAAGCAGCTGATGATTCATTTGCTTCGCGCCGATACGGAAGAACCTGTGGAGAAAAAGGTAAGCAATCAGTTGTCCGATGTGATCCAGGAAGTCGCCAATTATGTCCGTCAGCATCCAGGGATTACGCATCGGGTGGAAGATTTGGCTGCACGGGCTGGCTTATCGCCCCGATACTTCTCGATCAAGTTCAAGGAACTGGTCGGATCATCGGTGCAATCTTATATTATCCGTATGCGTATTGAGCGGGCAGAACATCTGCTGGTACATACCGGCATGAATGTGACCGAGGTGGCGGATGCCTTGGGGTACCGGGATATCTTCTTCTTTAGTCGTCAATTCAAGCAGTATACAGGCAAAAGCCCGTCCGAGATTCGTTAGAATTCTGGTTGGAAAAACATGACAACGTTTCAAGTCTGGAACGCGAGGGTAATTATCTAGCATTCCAGATGACCAAAAGGGGGAACTTGTGATGAACGGAAAACGTCGGGTCCGCAACCGGGGATGCTCTACAAAAGGATGCAATATTTTCCGAAACCGTCTGCGCCGCTTCAAACCGGCAGAGGACTTGCAAGATGTGTGGTTTTGAGGAAAATTCAGCAGACCAATAACGACGGAGCGAAGCTTCGTATTGCATGTATACATGGATGAATATGAATGCATAAAGAGGATGGCACAATACCTGGTTACAGGTGCTGCGCCATCCTCTTTATTTGCGTATGGACTCATTAGTTCTTCGGTTTCAAACGACCAAGCAATGCGCCCATTTTGACCGAATCTCCTGGCTGTAAGCCAGGTTCCGGTTCGAATGTACCACTCTGCGTCAACAGAACAACAGTGGAACCGAATTCAAAATAGGCCAGATCATCGCCTTGTGCCCAGGTACTTGTGTCCGTGTCCGCATATTGTATGCTACTCACGTTCATCGCACCCACTTTGACAACCGCCACTTCACCGTAATCGTGTGCGATATACGTGATGAGCCGTTCGTTTCGACTAAGTACGGATCTCATATGGGTCAGGCCAAAATCATTCACGGGATAAACTTTGCCCTTGATGTGCTCGCTCTCTATTTTGCGGCCGCTGACAGGTGCATGAATGCGGTGATAGTCGCGAGGGCTGAGATAGAGGACGAACCCGTACCCGTGCTTGTACTTCTCCAGATGGGGAGAATGGTTTAATAATTCAGCAAGTGTATAATTTTGTCCCTTAACATTCAGGAGTGTGCCTGCAGATATCGGACCGGCTGCCGTAATCTTGGCATCGACCGGGCTGATCAGTGCATGCTCTGAAAGTTCCAACGGGCGCATGCCCGGTTTTAATTTGCGGGTAAAGAAATCGTTCAGTGAACGGTATTCCTTCCAGTCTTTCTCGGCCTCCTGAACAGGGATGTCGTAGGTCCGGACAAAATAAGGGATAAATGCCTTACTTCCCCGGCTTTTGGAGAAGGCTCCCACAGTCCGGGAGATCCATTTGCGCGAAGAAAGTTCGGTCATTAATCGCAACAGCGTTTTTGCCATGAATATCCCCCTTAGGGTTAATGCGAACTTCAAGGCCGGCATGACCGGCCGTTCTGCATAATATTGACACAGAATGCACACGAAATCAATATAATCCCCTATCGTATGTCTGTGGTTGTCTCGGAATCCTCGAATTCTGCTCCAGCAACAGACGGCCATAGGACATCGGTTTGCTGTATGTGGTCTTCCAGTGTTCCGACATTCCAGCTTTACGAAAACCGTAGCGCTGATCCCGTCCATTACATTCAATAAAATAGATCTGGCCGCTGCGCGTTATTCCGAGATCAAGGCCCAGATCAGCCAGGTGTGGCAGACTGGCGGCCAGGTTCTGGGCAATTCGGAGTGCAACAACTCCGATCCTGTGCTCCAGTCGAGCCAAATCGAAGTCGGATTCTGCTGCCCCAAGGGCCTCGGCGAGCTTCATGACTTTACCGCCCTGGGCGATGTTGGTGACAAACGTATGAGCAGGAGCGGCTTTGGCAAACATGCCTGTAATTCCCCACAGACCATCGCTACCACGCTGTACGGATACCCGCAGATCTACCGGCCTGCCCTCATAACGCACCAGCGGGATACGCTCTTCAATGAGATAGGCATGGCGAAAGATGCGCCGAAGGGTGGAGGAAGGAAGCTGTCCTTTGCTCAATCGGAATGTAGCCCATCCTTTGCGTGCGGCCTTCGTCTCACAGGTCAGCTTCCACTGTCCATCTCGCTGAAAGACGCGCATAATGCCATGACCGATACTGCCGCTGCAGGGTTTGATGACGAGATCATCGTAATGTTCCATCATATAGGCCAGAGACTCTGGCGTAGCTTTAACTGCACGGGGCAGGTGTTCTCGCAAGCCCAGGTCCTGATGAAGCATGTCATGAATATGATCTTTACGGTACCGATTGCGAACGTTGAATACCTGAATACCTTGCAACATCAGCTTGGTGATCTGATGCTGTTCCGCCCGGCGAAGCTGGAGTGATCGGTTATGAATGACGGAGGGCAATGGCATGCGCTCACGAACATATTTACCTTCCTTTTTTACATAAGCAAGACATGTCTTCCGATCCGAATCAATATCTTCCAGCCGCAAAAAGCAGGGAGTTAATCCATAACTGGCCGCTGCCTGTTCATAATTCGCGAGTGATTCCTGACCGGTCCTTCCGGCCGGTATCCCCCGGTACATGCGTGAATCGAACATAATGCCGATCGTTTCTTGGAGCATGACCGTTCCTCCTTCGATGTTATCGCGACATGAATCGTCCATTCATGGAATGCCGGCCTGTCACCGCATGGCTCTGACATCGCGATAACGCAGACCGGTGTGTAGATGCATAGCCATGCACCAGTGTTTGATCAGACATAATATCCTATGACATGAATGGGACGGGGGCGTGGACAGCCGCCTTTCCACTACCACCCTGACACGCCTATTTCCACGAAGATCATCGAACCTTCCTGTCTTGACGCCTGTACACCCGTGCTCTGGAATCTGCAAAAGTCATAAATGAAGTGGCAGATGCCCATATGGAAGCATATGATGCCGGAGACGAACGTTAGAGGAAGGAGCAAGCTGCATGAGTAAAAATGGCAAAAAGAGGGTTCTGACGCCGAAACTGCGGCATGTGAGCCCGAAATTCAAGGAATTGGAACTGACTGATCGCCGAGTGGAACCAACAAAATCAGGGCTGATACCGAATAGGGGAGAACGCCTGAATACAGATGTACCTGCTCCCAAGAGCACTCAAGATTCGGCCGAAGCTTCTCCCGAAAGTACAGAAGTTCGTTCAACGACAAACGAGCCTGTGCAAGAAAAATTGGCTGACACCCCGAAGCCTGAATCTGTAGAGTCAGTGAATCAGGAAGTGAGTACTCCAGTGGTCGTGGAGAAGGAAATTCAGGTAAGTAGTATTGCTCCTCTTTCCCTGGAAGAACAGAGTGGCAAGAAGGAGACAAAGAGCAAGGATCGGCTGGAGATCCTGAATCAGAATCAGATGCCTGGACATACCGGACACTACATCTACACGGATGATCTCAGTGAGTTCGCTGTTACGGAGAGTCGACTGGCTCCCTTCTCGGTGGATGCATCCAAGCTGAAACCGGGTGCTGTTGGAAGTGAAGCTTTACAGGATTATGCAGTGACCAGCATTCACATCGCAGATGGTGCAGTTGTATCTGCAAAACTGGCAGAAGCATCTGTATCGGAAGAACATCTGATTGATGGCTCCGTGTCGGGTCATAAAATCCGGAATGCGTCCATTGGCGGGGATAAAATCAGGGATGGCAGCATCACTTCCCAGAAGCTCGGCAATCAAGTCATTGATTCTGCCAAAATTGCCGACGGTTCCATCAATACAAGGCATCTTAGTCGCTTGCTGGTTACCGAAGAATTGATCAAAAATCACGCGGTCACCGGTGACAAGATTGCCATCAGTGGGATCGAGACCCGCCACTTATCGGGTGGAGTCATTCATACATCGAAGCTGGCTGATGATGCGGTGACATCCGCTAAAATTCGTGAAGGTGCAGTGACGGGTAGCAAAATTGAAGAGCAATCCATCGAGTCACACCACATTCAGTCCGGTGCAGTTAAACAGGCACATTTGGCGGAAGGGATTGTTGGACGTTCCCAATTGTCTGCCAGCAGTATTGGAAGTGAGCAGATTGAGGACGGAGCGATCCAGACCAGACACATTGCCGAGAATTCATTAAGCGGAAGGCATCTGGTGGATGGTTCCATCAGCTCCGCTCAGATTCGAGCGCTCGCTATAGGCAGCGAGCAGATTGGGCATGGAGAAATAAGCAGTGAGCATCTGGTGGACAGTGCGGTAAATAGCAGCAAGCTGGCAGACCAGTCTGTCGGAACAGCGAAATTGCTGGAACAGGCGATTACGGCTTCCAAGATCGCAGACCAGAGCATCATTGCTTCCAAAATTGCAGATGAAGCCGTACAAGGTAAACATCTAGCTAAAGGGTCCATTCGTGCAGAGCATATCGCGAATCGGGGCATAACCCCTGTGCATGTGGATAATTCAGCCATTCACTCGATTCATATTGCTAGTGGAAGCATTGAAGCGTCCCATTTCTCCACGGGGAGTGTGTCTGCTGAGGCTTTGGGCGAAGGTGTTGTACTGGAGAAGCACTTGGCCGAGTCATCCGTAGGTACATTTGAATTGCAGGACGGAGCGGTAACAAGTGCGAAGCTCGCGGATACCAGTGTTACAGCTGAGAAACTGGGGCCTGCCTCTGTTATCAGCAAGGCGCTGGCTCCGGGCAGTGTAACATCGACCCATCTCGCGAATGGAGGCGTTACAGGTGCGCATCTTGCTCAAGGCAGTGTAGGTTCTGAGGCACTGAGACCTTATTCTGTGAAGTCCGAGCACCTTACGGAACACTCGGTGAGCACACCCCATCTTCAACCGGGCAGTGTTCATACGGAGGCGATGTCTCGCGGAGCAATCACGACGGATAAAATGGCCCCGGGCAGTGTTACCTCAGCCCAATTGGCTGGAGGGTCCATTTTCCCACCTCATCTGACGGATCATGCGGTTACCTCTCCTAAACTTTCACCGGAGAGTGTCTCAACTGACAAACTGGCTGACTTGGCAGTTACATCAGCCAAACTGGCCGACGGCAGTGTTACTTCTTCCAAAATATTGGCCGAAAGTATCGTTGCCAAGCACATTCCTGCTGGAACGATTCGTGGTTATCACCTGAAGCAACATGCCGTTTCTCTGGAACATCTGGCTGATGAGATCCGGTCGCCGGAGTTGTTTGCAGATGGCAGTATTACAGGCAACAAACTGCGGCAAGGTACGTTGTCTTCAGAACATCTGGCAGCAGATTCGGTATCTGGAGCGGAATTACAGCATGGTGCGGTAAGCAGTGAGCATCTTCAGCCTGGTTCGGTCGATTCGATTCATCTGGCTGGAGGCAGTGTAACATCTAATCATTTGGCTGCTCAGGTCGTGAACTCCCAGCATCTGAAAGAAGACATTATTTATGGAGATCATATCGTAGGGCAGGCAATAACATCGCAACATCTCACGCCATCCTCTGTACAAACAGAACATCTGGCGCCTTTATCCGTGACGGAAGCACATCTGCAACCAGGTCTGATCAGTGGACTGCATCTTCAGGCGGAGGCGCTTGGTGCAAATCATCTTCAGCAAGGAGCGGTACAATCTCGCCATGTACAGGATGGGGCGATCCTTCCTCACCATATCCAGGAGCGGAGCATTGGTACTTCTCATCTGGAAGAAGAATCGGTGAGTACGATTATTTTGCAGGAAGAATCCGTGACCCGATCCAAACTGGCCACTGGCGGTGTAGACGGAACGAAAGTAGCTGCGGGTGCGATATCGAGCAGACATCTGGCATATGAAAGTGTGCAATCGATTCATATCGAAGAAGGCGCGATCCGAGGGGATCACATTCAGGAGGGAATCATTACTGCGCTTCATCTGGAAGAAGATGCAGTAAGTACGATTCATCTGCAGGATGGAGCAGTAACGGGTTCCAAACTGGCTGATGGCGTTGTAGACGGGGATAAATTAGTCGAGGGTGCGGTATCGAGTGTTCACCTTGCAGAGGAAAGTGTGCAATCCATTCATATTGAAGAAGGAGCTATCCGTGCGGATCATATCCAAGAGGGAAGTATTGGTACGCTTCATCTGGAAGGGGAATCAGTAGGTACTGCTAATCTCCAGAATGGAGCAGTAGCGGGTTCCAAATTGGCTGATAGCAGTGTAGACGGCAGTAAGCTAGTGGAAGGTGCGGTATCGAGTAACCACATTGCATACGAAAGTGTACATTTCGCCCATATCCAAGACGGGGCCATTCGTGCGGATCACATTCAAGAGGGAAGTATTGGTGCACTCCATCTGGAAGAGGAAGCAGTAGGCACGGTTAATCTGCAAGAAGGAGCAGTTACAGGTTCCAAGTTGGCAGATGGTAGTGTGGATGGCAGTAAATTAGCTACAGGCGCGATAGCCTCTGTGCATTTGGCTGACCGTGCGATCGATGGCAGCAAATTAGCCGAGGGTGCAATATCAAGTGCCCATCTCGCTGGCGAAAGTGTGCAATCTGCTCATATCCAAGACGGGACAATTCGTGCGGATCACATCCAAGAGGGAAGTATTGGTGCGCTCCATCTGGAAGAGGAAGCAGTAGGCACGGTTAATCTGCAAGAAGGAGCAGTTACAGGTTCCAAACTGGCTGACGGCAGTGTAGATGGCAGCAAATTGTCCACAGGCGCGATATCCGCTGTGCATCTGGCTGACCGAGCGATTGATGGCAGCAAATTAAGTGATCAAAGTATAACTTCCAGTCATCTGAATGCAGGTATTGTGGGTACGGCACATCTAAGTGAAGAGATCTGGAATGCCATTCGTCAGGTGAGTTCAGACACGCTGGAGCAATTGGCAGAGCTGAAAAGGCAGGAAGCAATGCTGGAGGTCCAGCAGCTTATGCAGACGGTAGGTCTGGACAATGACGCATTGTTCGGACTGGATATTGGTACGGAGACAGCCACGAATGCGCTGGCTGGTTTACTTGAACTGCAGGATCAACAGACACAGCCTGAACTGGAAAATCAGTATGATCAGCAAGAGCCGCAAGCTGGAACTGAATCCTCGACAGGATGGACAGAAGAAATTGCAGAACCTGTAACGGATGATAACTTTCAATCTACTGGTGATTCAGTCGAAACGTCGTCAGGATCTGCTGTTCAGGTGGAGTATACACCGGACCCTCAATCCATTACACAGGAGCATCTGTGTGATGATGCCGTGGGCAGCAACCAGCTGCAATCGGGTGCAGTTCAGGCCAAACATTTGGCATTTCAACCTGTTCGCAGCGTAAGCAAGCAACCGGTTGTACAACAATTCGGAATGGAAGCTTTTGTACTGCCAGAGAGTGAAGCATGCACAGAGGTAACCGTTGTGTTTGAAGAGTCATTTGCTTCCGAACATTATGTGATTGTAGCCATGAGCAATGATCGGGGATTTCAGGTATCTCTTCTCTCGCAGAGTGAGGATGAAGCGGTACTTGAAGTGTCGCGAACTGCAGATTGCAAGCATACGTACGGATTGTTGTCGTGGATTGCAGCAGGACCTTCGCAAGCATAATGCGGCCTTATATCAATAATAGACAAATGACAAAAGCGGTGCCCAGAGTTGTCCGGGACACCGCTTTTGCATGAGATAAGCTTGATCCGTTCGGACGGTGAGGGGTGTCTGAACGTTTCGTTACAATTTAAAATGAGTTTATTATAAGTTCAACTACATGAATTAAAGTAATTTTACAGGCCTACAGCTTGATATGCTTTGGTAATGGCTGTAGCTTCAGCGGAAGTTGCTCCGTACAGATCTTTGGCAGCTTGAATGGTAGCTGTCTTGGCAGCGGCAAATTTGGACGTTGGCGTCAGGTAGTTCACCAGTGTGCTGTAGAAAATCTGGATTGCTTTATCCCGGCCGATTCCAGTGACAGTCACACCATTGTGTGTTCCGCCTTGAGCTGCAAGGAAATAGGCTTTGTTAATGATACCACTGTTGATATGCACACCACCGTTATCCTGTGTACCTGTGTAGCGATCACTGTATTTGTCAGGTTGACCATACAATGTAGGGTTGGACAGGGAGCGCAGCGCGTCTCCTGGAATGTTAGGTGTGTAGATATCATCACCGAGCAGCCAGTTTTTACTTTGGATCGTATTACCGAAAATATCAGCAAAGGCTTCGTTGAGGGCACCTGGTTCATTACGATATTCCAGATTGGCTGTGTATTCAATAACACCATGTGTCAATTCATGACCCACAACATCCAGATCACCAGACAGGGATCGGAACGTCGTTCCGTCTCCATCACCAAAGACAATCTGTGCCCCGTTCCAGAAGGCATTATTGTAATTGGAGCCATAATGAACTGTGGATCTGATCAACAATCCGTTACCATTAATACCGTTACGGTTGAATTTGTTTTTGTAGAAATCATACGTGGCAGCAGCATAAGCATGAGCATCTACGCCTGCGCGATCGGTCCATACATTATCCGAATCCGTAAGCAGGGTACCTGGCAGCGAGGAGCCATTGTTCGCCGTGTACGTTTGGATGCCATTGCCGCGAGTGGTATCTCTCAGTTGGTAGGTGCTTCCGGATTGAGTGGTTGTCAGGGTTTTGGTATCACCAAGCACTCCTGTACCTGTTCCAGTAGCGAAGTTAATGAGGTCAAATTGGGATACGATACTGCCATCCACTGCATTTACGAAATACTTCGTCCGTAGAGGAGCAGGTTCAAGCACGTTAACTTCCGTAATGTAAACGAGATAAGTCTGTCCGTCTTCTTCATGATGATAGATGTTCAATTCAGCTTGAGGTGTGATTTCCGCTGCACCAAGCTCTCCAATGCGAGAGGTTGCTTCCTCGGTTGCAATACGGATCGCGTCTTCACTGCTGATCTCGGCTACACCATCATTCGGAATAGCTTGCTCTTCAATCGGTGGAAGGTCGCCAAGCGCGGAACTCACGGCTCCGGTTTTGTCCAAATGGATCGTCTGTTCTGCACCATAGACCGGGATACCTTTAATATATTGTTTCAGGCGGAAGTGTCTTACGCCAGCCGTATCGGTGTTTCTTTTGACAATTTTGAGCTGGGATTTCACATCGGAATTCAGGAATTGTTCCTGTTGTCCAAGGTAATCGAAGATGGTTTCATCTGTTCCACTATTCAATGGAATACCCTCCTCAGCGGCATAAGGGGCCTGAAGTGGAATGGATTGATCAGACAATGGAGCTGCAGTAGCAGAGGATACGGAAGCGAGCAAAAGAGCTCCTCCAAGAATTGTTGGCATAACTTTGGCAAATTTCATAGTAAACTCTCCCATTCTCAAACTTATTTTTTTGGAAAAATGAATCAATTTCATAATCATGCCAATCTCGGTTGGGATTCCGTCTGCAACTTGGGCAGCGCGGAGCGTGGGGCTGAACCTGAAGCGTGGAATGAGACAAGAAACGATAGGAACAAAATCGGCTGGACCTTGGCTCGGGAAGTGTTCAACACAACCCAAAGGATTACCGTTTATTCAGTTCAGCCCGAAGGCTTAATCGTCCATTGTGTTCCTCTTTCAGAAGCCGGGGGGTGTCCAATTGCGCAGGTAGAAGGTGTGTTCACGGAAAACTGGGTTGTTCATTCCGGGTTTACGTAAATGACAATGGCAGTGTGTGTTGAACAGCATCACTCCTCTCAAGATCAGAAATGCAATCAACTAAACATGCTTCGTGAATGGCATCATCAATAACTAACCTAAGGTCAATAAATAGTAAAATAAGATGTTTGGGAACTTGTGTTCCTTACAAGGTTATTTTTGTAAATAAAACTGCTTGGATCGTATATTATCACAGTGTAAAACTTTGGAAAAGATGCAAATTTGGTTTTTTTCTAAAATTGTGTCTGAAGTAGGGGAGAGGTAGCGTTTTTCGCATATTTTGACGTATTTTGTCTAAAAGGAAGGCTTGTACCCCTTGATTCACAGAGAGAACCTGCTTGGTACAAGGACATACGCCGTTTCCACTGCTCCACGAATACATAGAATAACGTGTACTCCCTTGGCATGCTCATGATTGAATGCGGGAGGTGAAAGTGTTGCGTAAAACCCGTACTAAAGCACGTTTTGCAACGCAATCGAAAGTGACAGGCAGAAAAACAGTACTGAAGAAACGAAGTTTGAAGTCTGGACAGAAAAAGGGTACAAAGGCCTATGTGTTCGTTATTCCACCCAGGCCGCAGATGCCACAGGCAAAGGATGGGGCCAAGAATGAAGCCGAAAATGGGATTGAAAATGGCATAAGAGATGCTTCTCCGCATGGGGACGATTCTCAGCGGCCGATGCTCTCGGTCATTATCCCTGCCATGAATGAGGAGAAAACGATTGGTGCCGTCGTTCGGGAAGCGCTGCGGATATGCCGTGACGCTGAAGTGCTTGTCGTTGTGAATGGTTCAACAGACGGTACAGCTAATGCAGCTAAACGTGCAGGAGCACGAGTACTCACTTATGCCGAAGCACTGGGGCATGATGGAGGACGAAAAGTAGGTGCAGCGGCGGCCCGCGGTCAGGTATTGCTGTTCACTGATGCAGATATTGCAATCCCTGCCGAGCACCTTGCACCTTATGTGCAGGCTGTGCTGAAGGGAACGGATGTGGCACTTAACGACTACCATGGACCGGTCACTCGCAGCCCCATTCATCCGGTAGTGGAGGCGAAACACATGTTGAACAGCATACTCGCCAGATCCGATCTCCGTGGGGCTTCGATGACAGCTATTCCGCATGCATTAAGCCGTCATGGACTTGAGGTGATCGGAATAACATCACTGGAAGTTCCGCCGCTCGCACAAGCGAAGGCAGTGATTGGCGGTCTCCGGGTACGCGCTGTTCATCACGTACCTGTGGGCAGATTGAATGCAGTTCGGATCAAGAAACGAAGTGGGCCTGATCCGCTCAGTCATGTGGTGCTGAATGATCATCTGGCAGCAATCAGGTGGATTACGGACACGCTCGGTCCCCGTGGAGGTCATACCGATCTGCAACGTGTTCGCAGCCTGGCGAGGTAAGCATGCCGCATCGGATGATGCAGCATGCTGGAGGTGAGGAAATGAAGGGACGTTCAGGGGTTGTCCACCGCAGGCGGACAATAAATAGACGAAGACGTACGACGACAGGAAGCACCCGTATTAACAAGCGTCATGGGAACAAGAAGCAGTTGATCACCTCAAAAAAGAGAAGAACCGGGTCGAAATCTGGCCTAATAGATCTGCGCTTGATGTGGAAAGCAGGGCAACTTGCAGGAAGCGAGGCGAAGGCGGACAACACAGCGTCAGAAAAACACGCGCGCCACGCATGGAATGTATATGCGGCCAACGTTGCGGAGCTAAGCAACCACGAAGTTGCCCTGAACGCAGGTAAGGCATTTTTGCAAGGATATGCTCATACTTCTGGACATTCATTCCAGATCGTACCCTTACCCCTTCGGCATTCGGCTGCTGCCGTTGTCTGTGCCTGCAATGAGGAACGCACTCTGGGGCAGGTGCTGTTGCAACTCAAGCGTTTGCCTCTGACGGATATCATTGTGGTACTGAATGGAACGACGGATGACAGTTTGAAACAGGTATTAAAGCAGCCGGGAATTACGCTCGTATATGAACCGGATCGGGCAGGACATGATGTGGGCCGTTCACTGGGAGCCAAGATGACGGATGCGGAGACGGTCCTCTTCGTGGATGGGGATATGGTCGTGGCGGCGGAACAACTTGCACCATTTCTGTTCGCGGTAGATCGGGGACAGGATGTGGCGTTGAATAATCTGACGTCCTTGCTTCCTCCGTTCGCAGGGCAGGATGAGGTAAGCCGGATCAAAGCATATCTAAACCGAACATTAGGCAGGGCAGATCTCGGTTCCAATTCCATGACAGCTGTGCCCCACGCCTTGTCTCGTCGTATGATTCAGACCGTGAAGCCAGCATCACTGGCCGTTCCACCAAAGGCACAAAGCCTCGCCATTCAGCATGGGCTGAGCGTATCGGCACCAAGTCAGGTGGATGTTATTCGTTCCAATCGATTACGTCCCGGTAACACGGGGAGTGGGAATGATGTCGCCAGATTGATCATCGGAGATCATCTGGAGGCGCTGGCTACCTGGCTGGATACGGGCTGGAATACAGTCCAGGCACATACGCTCTCCCGTGCTGAAGTGGCTTACAGGAGGAACGCCAGATGACACTGACGAGTATGATTATCCCAACGTACAACGGGCTGGATCTAATCAGGCCCTGCATCGATGCTATCAGACAATACTCGGGCGATCCTGCGTCATACGAAGTAATCGTTGTGGATAACGGTTCGACGGATGGAACGGCTGAATATTGTGCACTGGAGCGAATTCGTTTTGTCAGGTTTCCGGACAATCGGGGATTTCCGGCAGCGTGTAACGCTGGACTCCGTGCAGCCTGCGGGGATGAGCTGTTGCTGCTGAACAATGATGTTACGGTCACACCTCGTTGGCTGGAGAATCTGCGAACGGCTCTATACAGTGATCCAAGTATTGGGATCACGGGTCCTGTCACGAATTATGCAAGCGGCATTCAGCAGATTGAACTGGCGTTTCGGAACATGGAACATTTTCAGGAGCTGGCTGATTCCAACAATGTTGCGGATTCTTCAAGGTGGAGGGACGTGCGCCGGATTGTCGGTCTGTGTATGCTGATGAAACGAAGTGTAGTGGAATCAGTTGGACTGCTTGACGAGGCGTACTCTCCGGGACACTATGAGGATGACGATTATTGTTATAGAGCAAGATTGCAAGGATATCGCTTGCTGGTATGCGGGGATGTTCTCGTGCATCATCAGGGAAGTGCAAGCTTCCAGAAGACAGATCCGGTGGCGTGGAAACAGCTGCTTGAGCGTAATCGTTCGATTTTTATGAGCAAATGGCATGTCGATCCGCTTGAATATATGGACATATCCGATGAAGGAGGGAATGTGGAATGAAAGGTGTAATTCTTGCCGGCGGAACAGGAACTAGACTGTATCCTCTGACCCGGCTCATTAACAAACATCTGCTTCCAGTCGGTAAACATCCGATGATTATGTATGGCATCGACAGGCTCCGCCAGGCAGGCATTGATGAACTATTGATTGTCATTAACAAACATTCCGCCGGGTTATATACAGAGTATCTTGGTGGCGGAGCAGATCATGGGGTCAAGCTGACGTACCGCATTCAGGAAAAGGCAGGCGGGATTGCGGAAGCATTGGATCTGGCGACTACCTTTATCCTTCCTGGCGAAAAATTCGTTGTGCTTCTGGGGGATAATCTCTTCAGCGACGATTTGAAGCCTTATGTGGACCGCTACATGCAGCAACCTGCTGGTACAGCGCGAGTTCTGCTCAAAGAGGTGGATGATGCTCGACGTTATGGGGTGCCGGTCTTTGATCCAACGCATCCAGAGCGAATCTCGTACATTGAGGAGAAGCCAAGCCAGCCGAAGACCTCTTATTGTGTAACGGGCATATACATGTATGACGATCATGTATTTAACCTGATTCAAAACATCGCGCCGTCTGCGCGTGGAGAGCTTGAAATCACGGATGTAAATAATCACTACGCGTCTGCTGGTGGACTGGAATATGATATTTTGCAGAAATACTGGAGTGATGCAGGTACATTTGATTCGCTCCAAGAAGCAGCTGTCCGCATGAAAGGACAATTGCCCTAAAATATATGCGCCTGATGCTGCCGCTGTGCGGTGCCCCATGGGAGCAGAACACCCTGCGCCGGAGCTGGAAGGATGCTCCGGCGCTTTGCGCAGCGACAATCCTCGTGCATGCCAAAGGAGGGAATGGCGTGAGAGTTGCGACACGTACCGGGTCCGCTGGGGCCTCAGTGTCAGGTAAACCCCGGGGCACGCACCCGGCAGTATTCATGGGCAGTGGTACTCCGGCAGGGCCGGGTACAGGGCCCGCTGGAGTCAGAGGTATGAAGTCTGGGAAACGGAGTACCCAGACCAAAGCGGGTACATCTGCAGGCGCAGCGCGTAAGGTCGGTGCGGGCAAAGCGGGCACGGGCGGTGTTGTGGGCAGAGCAGGCAAAGCTGGTCCGGCGAGCGGGAGCAATGCGGGCAGAGCCAGCCGTTCCGGCAAAGGCAAAGCCGGCCTGCGCCAGGCCACTGCTGGGCGCAGGTCTGCGCCAGCGCGGGGCCGGCGTGCCACTGCCCGCGCCAAGCAGCGCACGGCGATGCGCCGTGCGCCCATGCCAGCACCGCAAGCCAGCACGCCACAGGCGATGCCTGCCAGCGGTGCTGGCCCCGCCCCACGCCAGGCGACACGCCCGAAGGGTGTCGCCCACGCGGGGCGGGAAGGCGCTGCCACCGCGCATGCGGGCAGCGCGAAGGGCTTGCCTGCTGCGCCTGCGGAGCAGGCAGCGCAGGCGCAGGCCGTGCCCGGCGGCTACGCCGAGGGCTACCGCGACGGCGTATTCGCCGGCGGGGAGGCGCTGGTGGCGCAGCACATCCCGCCGGATCACATTCTGCCTGCCGTGGCGGCGGCAGATCTGATCGCGGCGGGCTTCCGCCAATATGCGCCCAGCCTGGCCCGGCTGTCCAGCCCGCATGAGATGGCTGGACACATCATGGCGGCGCTGGATGCGCAGCGCCCCTTGTCTGTCGTTCGCCTCGGAGATGGCGAACTGCTCACCTTGGCAGCCGATACGGTGCTACCAGGCCAAGAAGTGCAGGAGCTGGCACCGTTTCTGCCCTATGCAGGGGTGCCATGCTCAACCCCAGACATCCGCGCGATGCTCGCGGAAGCCATTCAGGCCGCCGACTGGGTTGGCGTCCCGATCTCGCGGGCGCCTACGTTCCAGGGTCTGCTATTCCCGGTATTGCGCCACTTCGGGATCGACTGGTCCCGGCTGAGGTTGACCAGCTCCACGATCAATTACAGTTTGCATCAGTCCGGCTTGGTACTGCCCATTCTTCAAGGGCGGCGAGTTCTGCTCATAGGCAGCCAGGCTGCAGAGCTTGCGGCACTGCTGCATAGCCGGGGTATTCATGTCACAGGTATCATTGGTTCTGTGGCGGGAGTTATGGATGTTCCGAGGGTGATGCAGCAAACCGCAGAACATGCTTTCGATATCGCTTTGGTGGCGGCGGGCATTCCGGCGGTCATCCTATGTCGGCGAATTGCAGGTGAACTGGGCAAGGTCTCTCTGGATTTTGGACATTTGGCTGACAAACTGGTAACAGGAGAGCTTCAACTCTAGGTGGACCGTCCGGGGGCTGGTCATGTGCGCGTTGGCCTCACGGACGAGTGGAAATGGAGGGAGCAACATGAGTACACCCGATCAACAACGTGGGGAAAGACGTCATGGTCGTAACAACAAGGCTGATGCGCAAAACGTCACCCGTCGAAATGGTAACAGCCATAATAACATCACGCCAGATATTAACACTCGCAGCGACAAAAAAGCGAGCCGCCGTGCCACACAGCAAGATGTCTCGCGACCTGCCATGGCAGTTCTGCATGCAGCAGGTAGTCGTTCAACGCGGAAATCCAGACGCAAAGGTAGAAGCAACCGCACAGCCAAAGGCGCCAAACTCTACAAACAGGGTTATCACAGAGGCTACGACGAAGGTGTCCGCCAAGGACAGAGCTCGTTTGGTCTTGTTTTTGAAGGAGTTAGCATCATTATTCCCACGTACAATCAGCGGGAGTATGTGCTGCAATGTGTGTCCAGTATCGAAAAGCATACCCCGGCCCCCTTCGAAATCATAGTCGTGGATAATGCCTCCAAGGATGGAACTGCTGAGGCGATGCTTCGCAAAGGCGGCATGGTGAGGGTGGCTGCCCTGGATCAGAATCGGGGGTTTGCCGGAGGTGTCAATCACGGGCTGATGATGGCGAGAGGACGACATATTATCGTACTGAACAACGATACGCTGGTTACTCCGGGCTGGCTGGATAACATGATGACTTGTCTTGCCAGTGATCCGCTGATTGGTGTGGTGGGTCCGGTAACCAACTATATTGGCGGGGATCAGCAGATTCAGGTTCCATACCGTGAGGTCGAGGATATGTGGTCTTTTGCTAGCACACATAATCGTCCAGATGCAGAGAAACACCGAATGACCGATCGACTCGTCGGATTCTGCTGGCTGTTCTCACGGGAACTGTTCTCACGGGTAGGTTATCTGGATGAAGGTTATGCCGTGGGCAATTTTGAAGATGACGACTGGATCATCCGGGTGAAGTTGGCAGGATACCAGCTTGCGGTAGCCGGGGATGCCTTTATCCATCACTTCGGAAGTGTCAGCATGAAAGCCTTGGGTGAGCAGGACTTTGCTGTAGTGAACAAGGATAACGAGCAGTTTTATAGCCAAAAGTGGGGAGATCCCCATGCGCTGGTTGCCGAAACCACCCGCTTGGCGAAACGACAAACCTCTGGTACCTTATCCGGTCAACAAGAGGACAGAGATACGAACGCAATCGATCCGCGTCAGCGAATCTCAACGCAGGGTAGCCAAGATCCAGCATTGCAGTTCAGACGCAGCAGTGAATTCTACCCGGAAGGATCGTTCCTGTCCGATGCCAAAGGCGATGTCTATACTTTAACCGGCGGACGGCGGCGTAAGTTGAACATCCCTGTACCGCGTGGAATATCTCCTGTTCAGGTTGCCAAACCGGATCTGCTCGCCATTCCTGCCGGAGAAGCACTGATATCAGCGGGGGACGTGCAAGGATGGCCGATGGAGTCACATCAGGTGCATACGACAGCGGTTCAAGGTTCTCCTAATGGCTGGGCAGAAGGAAGTATTGTTGCCACAGTGGATGCACCCGAGATTCGATATCAGATTAGCGGAGGCAAGCGCAGACGATTTGTATCCGTTTATACCGCGGAACGTTGGGGCGTGCTTTCCGGGCATATCGTTAGCGTGTCTGCGGACCAATTGAATTCGATGGAAGAAGGCTGGCCGATTATCGCCCCACCTCAGCTCTTGAACCCCAATCTGTAATGTCAGGCGATCTGTTTATGCGAATCAGCAGCATGATGCGGAATGGAAGATGTAGCGGTATCCTGTGTAATCGCTCTGACTCATTCCGCATCCGAATAATTGAAAGATCATCCATTTCCTTTTACACTATGACCAACGCAGTTATCATCAAGCGTAACTTGGGATCATGAGATAGGGAGGATGCACGGTGAAGAATTTTATAGTTAACCAAGCCGAACAGATTGCCAGTGATTTTTTGCTGGAAAAAGTAACATGCTCACATCATATCGTGGGTAAAGGTTTTGTTAATCAGGTCTGCCTGGTGGAAACGGCAAGTCATAAAGTGATTGTACGGATGAATAATCCAGATACATATCCCACCTTTTTGAAAGAAAAATGGTGCATCGAACGAGCAATGAGTGCCGGTATTCCTGGGCCAGAGACATTATCCGTTGGGGTCAACGCTGAACATGCCTATATGATTCAAACGGTTGTGGAAGGGGATAACGGATTGGACACGACAGTATCCCCGTCCGTGATCTGGAGGAAACTTGGTGAGTATACTCAACGTTTGCAATCCATCCCCGTTACAGGTTTCGGAAGGGATCTGCACAATTCTGTACAGGATCGATTCTACTCTCCCCCTCATGCAGGATCAGATGGCAGTTGGCAAGGATATGTGCAATACAATATCAATAGTCTGACGGAGCAAGACCCGCTGATCGAGCTTGGTGTAATGACGATGAAGGAATCACAGGTCGTAAGGCAATTATTCGAACAACTGAAAATGCAAAAATTCCGCTTTGGCTTATGCCATGGCGATCTCTCTTTGAAGAATACAATCGTAAGTTCAACGGGTGAGATTACCCTTCTGGACTGGGGAAATGCGGAGGTCACCGTTACGCCGTATGGGGATATCATTCAACTCATGCAATGCCAGCTACGGGGAGAGGGTCCTGATAACGAAGAATTGAAAGCGTTTTTAGAAGGTTATGGGACAAGTGTGCAGGTGCAGGAACATGAACTGAATCAAGCGAGGTATGTTTTGCTGTTGAAAGCCTTTGATACCCTGAGGTGGGCCATAGATCGAAGTCCGGATCAGATCGAGTTTTACACTGTACTATCGAAACAAGCTCTTGAACAGATTTGGAGGGGCCAATAACGGCACATTTATGTAAAATCATTCATCTTTCAAATTTAAAATTTAATCTTTCTATTTAGCTATAGGTTTATTCTATTAGCAGATCCATTGACGCCTGAAGGGTGCAGGAGTACATTTATAGCCATAATTCCATAATTCTTATTTAACAGATGGGAATTAAAGGTCTAGGGCATTCGTCATCCATCGCTCAGATCTTAATTTTAAAACCAACCAGGAGGTATGTCGATGTCATCATCAACCAAAAAAGTCGTGCTGTGGAGCAAAACAGGCTGTCATTTTTGCGGGGAAGTAAAAGCATTTCTGACAGAGCGAAACCAGCCTTTCGAGAACATTGAAGTGCAGGGTAATGACGTGCTGCGAGATGTACTTGAAGCAAAATATGGCATTCGGCATGTACCTGTCATTGAAGTAGGAGGGGACGGCAAGTTTGAAGCCTTGCTGGAACCTGATCTGGAGAAGCTGGCTGAACTTCTGGCACGAGCGGACGAAGCGGCAGCGGTCTAACGGGAGTCGATATATACCTTTGGAGCAAGCCGTTCCGGCTGATGCATGATGCAAGATCGCATTTGTGCAGCAGCGGGAACGTTCATAACTCAACGCTTGATGAGATGTAAATGGTTTTAATTCACATCTTCAATACTCATATAGAAAAAATCTATTAGTCGCGCTGTTGACCCTTTTACGGGGCAGTGATAAGATTTGTGAAATTAAAACAAACAAAACTCATAGGAATAGTTAACTATTAAGTTGTTTCGCATACGTAATCAGTTCAAAGTGGCCCTTGATAGTTCTTTTGAAGATTTTAATCCAAGGAAGGCGGAATGCACATGACAGCGAAACGCAGTTTGAAATTCGGAGCTATTGTACACGGAGTTGGAGGAAGCAATACCACATGGAGACACCCGGAAGTTCTGGCAGATGCCAGTGTTAACTTTGAGTTCTACAAGCGTCAGACGTTGAAAGCCGAAGAAGGCAAGTTCGATCTAGTTTTTATCGCAGACGGTCTGTATATTACCGAGAAATCCATTCCCCATTTCCTGAATCGCTTCGAACCGATCAGTATTCTGTCCGCGTTGGCTGCCGTTACTTCACGGATTGGACTGGTGGGTACCCTCTCGACATCCTACAGTGATCCCTTCACCGTAGCCAGACAGTTCGGTTCCCTCGATCAGATCAGTGATGGCCGTGCAGGATGGAACGTAGTAACCTCTCCGCTCGAAGGTACAGCGAAGAACTACAGTAAGAGCAATCACCCTACGCATCCGGAACGTTACCGTATTGCAACGGAATATCTGCAGGTAACCAAAGGATTGTGGGATTCTTGGGAAGATGATGCCTTTGTAAGAGACAAAGAGAGTGGTGTATTCTTCGACCCATCCAAACTGCACACGCTTAATCATGAAGGAGAGTTTTTCTCCGTACAAGGTCCGCTCAATATTGCCCGTTCACGGCAAGGACAGCCGGTGATTTTCCAGGCAGGTTCATCGGAAGATGGCAAAACGCTGGCAGCACAAGAAGCGGATGCTGTCTTTACCGGACACGATACGATTGAAGATGCACAGGCATTCTATAAAGATGTGAAAACGCGGGCGGCTTCCTATGGACGTTCTTCACAGGATATTGTTATTCTGCCAGGCATCAATCCCATTGTTGGACAGACCGAAGAGGAAGCTGAACAGAAATATCAGGAGATCGCAAGCTTGGTCACCATCGACAAAGCACTGGATTACCTGGGACGGTTCTTCGAACATCATGATTTCTCCCAATATCCACTGGATGAGCCTTTCCCGGAGCTGAATGGCATTGGAAGTAACAGTTTCCGCAGTAACACGGACAAGATCAAGAAGGATGCCAAGGAGCAAGGATTGACGTTGCGTGAAGTGGCTCTGCGAGCAGCGACACCGCGCAGCAAATTCCTGGGCACACCAGAGCAGGTTGCTGACAAGATTCAGGAATGGTTCGAGACGGAAGCGGCGGATGGCTTCATTATTGCTTCGGAGCTGCCAAGTGGATTGTCTGATTTTGTGGAACTGGTTGTTCCGATTCTGCAAGAGCGCGGCCTGTATCGTACGGACTATGAACACGATACATTGCGAGGGAACCTTGGGGTGCAGATTCCGGTGAACCGTTATACGGCTGCGAAGGAGCAAGTCGTATCTGATTTGGCATAACGGATGGGGAGCGAACGAGCATCTGATTTTGTCGGGCTGTTTTCTCCAACCGGTAATAAAGTCACTTACTACGTCTCGCACTATTTTAAAACCGACTTAACTCATAGGATATATCAAGTATTGGTATAAACATCAATTTAATGACACCTGTATACACAGAGGGGGAAGCGATATGAACAGGTCTATCTCATGGATGAAATATATGGCATTGGCAGCAGTATTGGTGATGGTATTATCCGGTTGCGGAGCGGCGGGAGGCAGCACGAACGGTGCAGCACAGGCTTCGGGCGGGGATCAGGCCGGGCAAGCTGAAGGAGGAAACCTGACTTTTGCACTCGCGACTTCACCGGACACGCTTGACCCTCATCGCAGTGGGCTTGCCGTAACGGTACGTGCCATCCGGACGATCTACGACAATCTGGTAGTACAGTTGCCGGACGGTTCCATCAAACCTTGGCTCGCCACGGAATGGAGCGTATCGGAGGATGGCAAGAGTTATACGTTCAAGCTGCGTGAAGGTGTGAAGTTCCACGATGGCACACCGTTTAATGCGGAAGCCGTGAAATACAATCTGGACCGGGTGATCGATCCGGCCACCAAAGCTGCCAATTCCCTTGCCCTGATTAGACCCTACAGCTCCTCCGAGGTCATTGATGAATATACCATTAAGGTAAATCTGGAATCGCCATCGCAAGCCTTTCTTGGCAACTTGAGCCAGGCGCTTCTGGGGATCATATCCCCTACAGCTGCCCAAAAATATGGCGACCAGCTGGGTAAAAATCCGGTGGGCACAGGTCCGTATACCTTTGTGAAATGGGATGAAAATGCGGATATCGTCGTTGCCAAGAACAAGGATTACAACTGGGGACCTGAGACGGTTGAAAATAAAGCTGCACCACATGTGGATACGATCACATTCAAAATTGTACCGGAAGAAGCGACACGCATCGGAAGTGTACAAAGTGGTCAGGTACTCGCTGCTGAGACCGTTCCACCGCAAAATATCGCTGCATTGAAAAACGATCCGAACCAGCAACTGTTACAGGCCAATACGGTGGGATTGCCATATACACTCTTTTTCAATCTGCGCAAAGCGCCTTGGGATGATGTGAAGGTAAGGCAGGCGGTACAATCCGCTGTAGATGTGGAATCGATTGTCAAAACATTGTATCTGGGCAACTACGAACGTGCGTGGTCCGCACTGTCTCCTGGAATCCTGGGTTATGATGCATCACTGGAAGGTAGCATTAACCCGGACATCAACAAAGCCAATCAGCTGTTGGACGAACAAGGCTGGGTGAAGGGCGCTGACGGTATTCGTGCCAAAGACGGCCAGAAGCTGACCCTGCGTTATGTCGATGGTTCGCCCAATCGGGAGAAACGCAATGACATTGCCGCCATTATCCAGCAACAGCTGAAACAGGTAGGCATCGCTGTTGAAGTGGAAATTACCAAAGACGTAGCAACGGTCATCTATCAGAACTGGGATTATGATCTCTATGGTAACAGCCAGGTCAACTCCGATCCGAATGCATTGTATGCCTTCTATCATACGAGTGCAGAGGGCCAGCGTCCGACCTTATCCGGTTTGTCTGATCCGAAGATCGATGAACTGCTGGAGCAGGGGGCCGTTGAGAGTGACGCGGATAAACGTGTCGAGATCTACAATCAGATTCAACAATATCTGATTGAGCAAGCGGTAATTCTACCGATCTATGTATTCCCGTATACCGTCGCAGCATCAAAAAAGGTCGAGGGTATCAAGTTCGATTCACTGGGTTATCCACTCTTTAACGATGCTCGCATTCAGCCCTAACAGAGGTTGTTCAAAAAGTCCACTTTTGATTACGAGTCATGCCTAATGGCATGATCAGCATCGAATATGAAAACTGGTCTTTTTGAACATGCACTATAGGAACGGCCAATCCAGATTCAGGAAGGAGATATCCCGGTATGGTTCATACGATACTGTCACGACTCGCAACATCGCTTCTGGTTATATTCGGAGCTTCGGTGCTGGTGTACTGCATCATGTATCTCCTGCCGGGTGATCCGGTTCTGCTCATGCTGGACCCGTCCTCGGCTACCCCGGAGATGATCGAGAATCTGCGGGTTCAGCTTGGACTGGATCAGCCGTTTTACATCCAGTTTGCGAACTATTTCGGTGATATGCTGCGTGGCGATTTCGGTAAATCGATGATTAATTCCGATCCGGTTTTGCCGAAAATACTGGAACATTTTCCAGCCACACTGGCTTTGACCGCACTCAGCTCCATCATTGCCATTACGATCGGAATTACACTCGGTGTATTGTCTGCAATTCATCGCAATGGCGTGATTGATTTCGTCGCCCGGCTTGTTGGACTGTTTGGCATCTCCATGCCAACCTTCTGGACGGGAATACTGCTCATCCTGTTATTCTCGGTACAGCTTAGCTGGTTCCCGGCGATGGGTTCCGACGGATTCAGCTCACTGGTTCTTCCGGCAGCCACGCTGGGACTCGTTGGTGCAGGGTTTATCGTACGGATGGTGCGTAACAGCATGCTGGAAGTGATCAATGAACCGTTTATCGTGGCGTTACGGGCCAAAGGGCTTTCGGAGCGCGCCATCATGTATGGCCATGCGCTGCGTAATGCGCTGATCCCTGCTGTAACGGTAATTGGCATGCTGATCGGTGATCTGCTTGCGGGAACGGTTGTGGTGGAGACCGTCTTCTCCAGACAAGGAATCGGCCGGATTATTGCGGATGCGCTAATGGCCAAGGATCTGCCAGTGGTGCAAGGCGTTGTCTTCTTTACATCCATTATTTATGTTGTCTTGAACTTGCTGGTGGACATCTCGTATTCGTACATTGATCCCCGGGTTCGGCGTGCAGTCCGAACATGATGACAGCTGGAACAGTCAGAAGTGTCCTGATGCGGAGTATGGAAGGAGGAGTTGTTGCTCATGAGCATGAAACCTTTAGCTGGTGACAAAAAAGCATGGGCGGGCGTAGGACGTATACGTCTGTGGAATCGCCGCCCTTGGCGCTATCGCGTCTCATTCGCGGTATCCCGATTATTCTTTTATGCAGCATTGCTGGTGGTGGTGTTTACCGTGGCATGTGCGATTGTACCAGGCTGGATTGCTCCTTATGATCCAACTCAGATGATGACGGATGTTATCCTGCAGGCTCCTTCTGCTGCGCACCTGTTCGGGACGGACTATTTTGGCAGAGATATCTTCAGTGTGGTTGTGCATGGAAGCAGGGATTCGCTGCTCATTGGATTTGCTTCGGTGCTTGTGGGAGGCATTGTTGGCAGTGCGCTTGGTATTATCTCCGGTTATGCCGGAGGAATTGTGGATACCATCACCATGCGTGCCGTCGATATTCTGATGGCTGTACCCGGCGTGCTCCTGGCGTTGTCTGTTGCAGCTGCTCTCGGGCCAGGACTGATGAACATTGCACTGGCTGTTGCGGTTTCCTCGATTCCGGGGTACGCACGGGTAATGCGTGGGCAGGTCATATCAGTCAAAGGTCTACCTTTCATTACAGCAACACGTTCACTGGGCGGTTCCAATACCCGTATTTTCTGGAAACATGTACTGCCCCATTCGTTGTCACCCTTGCTGGTCATGGCTACGCTGGGCGTAGGGACATCGATCCTGACGGGCTCCGGACTCAGCTTTCTGGGACTTGGGGTGTTGAAGGAAATACCGGATTGGGGGGCATTGCTCTCGCAAGGTAGAGGTTATCTGACGGTTGCCTGGTGGATTTGTACGTTCCCAGGGCTGGCGATCACGTTGTTTGTACTGGCGGTTAATCTGATTGGAGACGATATTCGCGATCGGTTGGACCCAAAAGTAAAAGGAGCGGCCTAGGACGTGTCTCAAAACTCGCTGAAGTGCATCTTTTACCGCCTTTTCGCCCCATACTGCGTCACTTTCCCTTGACGTGCCCCGGCACGCCTGCGGAAAACTTCCTGGCTTGGAACGAAAATTCGGTAAAATCTGCTTCCTTCGGAGTTTTCAGGCACGCCCAAACCGCTATTCTAAGGAGGAGAAATTTATGTCACATGTTGTCATTATTGCCGGATCACCTTCCAAGCGTTCGCGTTTGACAGGTCTGACGGATTACAGCAGCCAAAAATTAACGGAGGCAGGCATTACGGTTGAAGTTATTCACGTCGTGGATCTGCCTGCTGAGGATCTGGTGCAAGCCCGGTTCGACAGCTCATTCATTCGTGATGCACTGGCTGTTGTTGAAGCGGCAGATGCCGTTATTGTAGCTACACCGGTATACAAGGCATCATACTCCGGCGTGCTCAAGCTGTTCCTGGATCTGATTCCGCAAGAAGGGTTACGGGGTAAGTTGACACTCCCACTCGTTATCGGTGGCTCCATTGCTCATCTGCTCGCCATTGATTATGCATTGAAGCCTGTTCTGGCAGCCCTTGGTGGAAGACATATCCTGGGTGGCGTGTATGCTGTGGATCAGGGAATCGAACGATTGGATGATGGAAAGTTCGTAATCTCGGCGGATATTACTACACGTCTGGATCGTTCGCTGAATGAATTGATATTGACACTGGAAAAGGATGGGATTAAGATATCATAAAACCTAGTAAGTATATCGGTTAAATGTATATAAGGTCAAACGTCTGCGGACGTGGATACGGAGGCGCTCATGAATATCGAGAACATTGAAGCATTTGTATATATCAATCATTATGGAAGCTTCAATAAGGCTGCCGAAGTACTCTTCTTGTCCCAACCTTCGGTCACAGCTCGCATTCAGTCACTGGAAAGGGAGCTGGGCTGCAAGTTGTTTGATCGGCTTGGCAAGCAAATTGTGCTGACAGAGGAAGGTCGGAAATTCCTGCCATATGCGCAGCAAGTGCTGCAAGTGATTCAGAAGGGCAAGCAGAAGATTCAGCAACGGCGATCAACACCGGATGCTCTTCGGCTCGGTAGTACAGTATCGGTATCCAATTATGTCATTCCCGATTTTCTACCCAAGATCAAGGATGCTTACCCCGAAATTAACATCAAATTGACGACAGCAACGACGGATCAGCTGATTGCCAAACTGCTTGGTCAGGAGATCGATCTTGCTTTTGTGCGCAAGGTCATGCATCCTGCGATCCGTACGGTTGCTTTTTATGAAGATCCGATCCAGCTCTATGTGTACAAAGGACATCCATTCATTGAGAGCGGGCATGTCAGCATGGAGGCGATCCGGAATGAGCAACTGGTCTTTTTCGAATGTGGTTCACTGGACTGGCTTCGCATTCACCGGGCTTTCGACTCGCTGGAACATCCGCCGAATATTACATATCATGTCGATAATTCGGAGACGGCGAAGAAACTGGTTATGCAAGGGGCAGGCATTGCCTTTCTCCCGGGACTCACGGTGAAGAAGGAAGTGCAGAATCAGGAGCTGTTCCCCATTCAGGTACATGAGGTGGCAGGTGTATCGTTGCAGATCAGCGTCGTCACTTTAAAAGAAGAATATTCGCCATTGGCAGAGCCCTTCGGGGAACTGCTGCGGCAGTTATAGAGCGTCTAACGTTGAATCTGACTTTTACACCATAACGGAGAGTGCAGAACCAATCTGAAGAAGCGAAGCGTGATCGGAAGATGGTACTGCAGTCGGAGTGATAAAGTGTAACATCTCCAGTTCAACTTAATAGTGATTCAAGAACAGAGGTTCAGCACAATCAAGGAGGAGAAGGATATGAGTATTCGTGTTGGCATTTTGGATCAGACCCCCATCTATGTAGGGGAAACGGCGGTGGATGCTTTTCGGCACACGATTGAGCTGGCACAGCAGGCAGATCAGCTTGGATTCCATCGGTTCTGGGTATCGGAGCACCATGATTCAGGGCATGTTGCAGGTTCCTCCCCAGAGGTACTCATTTCCCACTTGCTTGCGCATACGAAGCGGATTCGACTGGGCTCTGGCGGGGTGATGCTCCAGCATTACAGCCCATATAAAGTCGCCGAAAATTTCAATATACTCGCAGCGCTCGGACCAGGAAGAGTTGACCTGGGAATCGGTCGTGCACCAGGCGGATTACCCCGTTCGACACAGGCGTTACAGGAAGGTATTCAGGAAGCTGCATCTCTGAAAGAGAAAATTGTTCAGGTGAAGCGATACATTCATAATGAACCACATGAAGATCCATCTCATGCACTTGCGGGGCTCACTGCTTCGCCTGTGTCCGACAGTCCAGCAGAGCTGTACGTGCTTGGAGCCAGTGTAGATAGTGCGGGCATGGCTGCGGAACTCGGACTCCCCTATGTCTTTTCACTTTTCATTAACAGTAATATAGAGGTAGCACTTGAAGCCATCCGTGTATATCGTGAGCAATTCGATCGTTCCCAGGAACGGGAGCCCTACGCTGCACTGGCTTTATCCCTAATTGTGGCGGAGAGTGAGGAAGAAGCGGAAGAACTTGCGGGTGAACATAAGCTGGTGAGAATTCACATGGAGAGTGGCAAAGTGCTGACGGTCGGTTCTGTTGAACAAGCGGAAGAATTCGGACGTCAATCCAACGAAAAGTACCGAATTGAAATTCTTGAACCAAGCGTAACCCGGGGCACGAAAGCAACGGTAGGTCAGGCACTGTTGAAGTTCCAGCAGGATTTTGCTGTGGAAGAGTTCATTGTGACTACAGCTACACGTGACTTTTCCAAGCGAATTCGATCATTTGAATTGTTGCGTGAAATTCTAGCAGAGCAGGGATTAAGTGAATTTGCACTGGAATCCAAGGAACAGGAAGCAGCAATCGGATAGAAGTAGGTCAGTGAATATATACGAATGGGAGGCCATGTGATGAAAAGTGATCTGGAACAGCCCAAACAGCAGGCTGAGCAACTAGTACAGGGCCCCGAGCATGAGCTTCACGGTGAACGGGCGGAAGCATTCGCGGAACGTTTAATCACCATTCGGCGACACCTGCATCGTAACCCGGAATTGTCCGGCGAGGAAAGGGAGACGACAGCTGCCATTCGCAGCTGGCTGGAAGAGGAAGGCGTCCGTATTGCAGACGAATATGTGCTGCGGACAGGGCTCGTCGCTGAAGTAGGCCAAGGGGACGGACCTGTGGTCGCCCTAAGAGCAGATATTGATGCGCTGCCCATTCAGGAAGAGACAAAACTTGATTTTGCCTCCCAGGTAGATGGGAAGATGCACGCTTGCGGACATGACGCACACACGGCGATTCTGATCGGTGCTGCACGATTACTGAAACAGCGCGAGTCCACGCTCCCTGGGAAAGTACGCTTGTTGTTCCAGCCGTCGGAGGAAAAAGCAACGGGTGCACGACAAGTGATCCAGAGCGGCGCATTGTCCGATGTTCGGGCCGTATTCGGGTTGCATAACAAGCCTGATCTCCAGGTGGGTACGGTGGGCATTCGGGAAGGTGCATTGATGGCAGCAGCAGACGGTTTTGTTGTCAAAGTGGAAGGTGTAGGCACACACGCGGCCGTGCCTGAAGCCGGCATTGATCCAATCGTGGTTGCCGCACATATTGTTACGGCATTACAGGCTATTGTGAGTCGCAATGTGGGAGCACAGGAGAGCGCTGTAATCAGCGTCACCAAGCTACATAGCGGCACAGCCTGGAACGTTATTCCGGATGAAGCGATCCTCGATGGCACAGTGCGTACCTTTGATGAGAAAGTGCGTGCACGGATTCGCGAGCGTTTCAATCAGGTGGTAGCCGGTGTTGCGGCGGCCTATGGCACACGGGCTACGGTTCGCTGGATTCAGGGACCACCTGCCGTGGTCAACGATGAGTCTCTGGCATCTGCGGCGGAGCAAGTTGCAAGCCAGATTGGACTGAACAGCATCAGACCGCTGCCTTCTCCGGCAGGAGAGGACTTCTCTTTTTATCAAAAAGAAGTTCCGGGCCTGTTCCTCTTCCTGGGCACCTCTGGCCCGAATGAGTGGCATCACCCTGGCTTTGATGTGGATGAACGGGCATTGCCGCTAGGAGCACATCTTCTGGCTGCACTGGCTGAACAGGCACTGCACAATGTGCAAGCACATCAGGAGTGATAGGTACAGTGAATTCCTGAATCATATCCAGATCGAAACGGTTCCGTTCTGCGGCAACCGTTTTTCGTATTTTTTGAATCTTATCAGATGGTGTAATTATGGCTAGGGCTGGCGCAGAAGTGTCAGCTCTGTTTGGGTTTTCTTACAGGAAGGGAAGCTAAAGGTATTATGAAATTTTATTTTTGAAATGGAAATATTTGTTGACGCTCCCCAAAAAGATGTGCTATATTTTTCTCGACCTTTTAATCGTAATAATTACTATTAGATAAAAAGAAGAACAGGAGTAGTCGCTGCGATGAAACAGGAGATCGATTTTATCAAGTTCAGTCCCACCCAAAACATGACGATTCTGGTTAAAACGGATCATGTAGCCGAGCAATACAATCATATTGCGACGCGTCTAATGTCGTATGATAACGTTTACGCTGAACAAGTGGGATTCATTGAGCCAACGAGGAGACCGGAAGCTGTGGCACGTCTGGAAATGGCCGGAGGGGAGTTCTGTGGCAATGCCTGTATGGCACTTGCAGCACACCACGCATCGGAAGCAGGACTGGCACTTCAGGAATCGATGGACATCGCGCTGGAGGTTTCCGGAACCGATCAGTTGATCATGTGCCATGTGAAGAAGCAGCAGAACGAATACGACTGCCAGGTAACCATGCCGGTTCCGAAGCAGATTGAGCAGCGAACAATCCGGTACGAAGGCATCGAGCTGGATATGGTAATCATCCGTTACACTGAGTTCATCCATATCGTGATCGAAGTCGATGACTTCGACGATATCATGAAGAAGAGGGCACAGACCCTTGCAAGATTACTGGGATTAACAATGGGAGATAAGCTGATCGGTATCTTGTTATATCAATCGCACTCGGAAGAAATGGCCCCACTCATCTATGTTCCTGAGCTGGATAGTCTGATCTGGGAGAGAGGGTGTGGTTCGGGTACGGCCTCCGTCGGAGCCTATCTCGCGTGGAGCCAACAGCGGCAGATTACGCAGTACATCAAGCAGCCTGGTGGTGCGATCAAAGTGGCGGCCCAGTGGAATGGCGCAGAACTTGGGAGTATTACGATTGAGGGATCGGTTGGCATTGTGGCACAGGGCAAAGCCTTCATAGATGCTCCAGCAGAATGGAGCGCTGTAAACGCATGAGGTACATGATACATGATCGAGACAACGTATAGGGGGAAAAGAAATGATCACATTGGTCCATTTTCAGACATGTTTGAGTGAATTTGCAGAGAAATTCGATAAGCTCGCGAGCAAGTATGATCATACGATTCAGCATAGTTCGGAGCTGGAGGGTGTGATCAATGACTACTCCCGCTTTGTGACCGATCAGGAGAATAAGGCAGCCTGGGAACAGTTGCAGCATTCAGAGCTGGAAGAACTTGATTCGCTTATATGGCAGTTAAGAAATAAATCCGCCCAGTGTGTGGCGATCATGGAGAAATATCGTGCATTAAAGTTAGAGAACGGGGATGTACAGATTGCCGATTATTTTAAGAATATAGAAGAGTGTATCGATAAAGAATTCGGCAGTTTCCATGTTACCTCCGATTCGAAAGTGTTGTTGGTAGGCTCCGGTTCCTTCCCCATGACACCATTACTCATCGCCAAGCGAACAGGTGCAGAGGTCGTAGGGATCGATATTGATGAAGAATCCATTAGACTCGGGCAGAAGGTGGTGGAGACGCTGGGCGCGGGCTTGAAGATTCGTTTGCAGTCAACCTTGCTGGAAAATATGGAGTATACCAAGGAAGCAACCCATATCATTTTCAGCTCTACCGTGGCCCCTAAATATGATCTGCTCGATCAACTGCATGCCCTGACAAATGCACAGGTGGTTGTAGCCATGAGATATGGTGACCAGTTGAAGTCCTTGTTTAATTATCCAATGAAAGAGACGGACAGCAGCAAGTGGAAGCTGGTGGACCAGATCCTGCGCCCGGATGATGTGTTTGATATTGCGTTGTATCAAAAAGCATAGCCATGCAAGTGCATCCAAGTGCGTCCAAATGGATTACAGATTGAACTTTGAATATAGGAGGCATATATGAACAATCTTCAGCGAATCCTGATACACGGAACCGGACCTGCATCCATTCAACTTGCGGTAACGCTCAAAGATCATCTCAACTGCTGTATAGGCATTGCGGGGAGACCATCGGTTCGTTCAGCATCCGTATTCGCAGCCCTCGAACAGAGCAATGGGCGCATTCAGGTCAGCATTCAAAATGAGAAACATCAATCGCTCGCAGGTGAGTGTTCCATTGATCATGTGTTCAAGGGATATGACACCATTGAGGGGGAATGGGATACACTCATTTTGGCGGTTACCACCGATGCGTATATCGATGTGTTGGAACAAATGAATAAGGAATTCATAAAACAACTGAAATCTATCATCTTGGTTTCTCCAACGTTTGGGTCCAATCGACTGGTGAGCCATTATATGAGAGAGCGGAATGCAGCGCCGGAAGTGATCAGTTTCTCTACCTACCTCGGAGATACCCGTTGGATGCACGAACATCCGTCGAATCATGTGATCACAACAGGGGTCAAGAAAAAGGTTTATATCGGTTCCACTCTTTACCCGTCTGAACAGGTCAGTAAGCTATGCCAAGTGTATGAGCGTTTGGGTGTTGCGCTGGAAGTGATGCGATCTCCATTGGAGGCGGAAACGAGAAATATTTCGTTGTACGTGCATCCACCTTTGTTCATGAACGACTTCTCATTAGAAGCTATCTTTGGAGCTCCAGATACTCAGAAATACGTATACAAGATGTATCCTGAAGGTCCGATTACACAAGTTTTGATACGGGATATGCGGACGCAGTGGCAGGAGATTATGAATATTACGGACCGACTTGATATTCAGGGAGTGAACCTGCTTCAATTCATGACGGATGACAACTATCCGGTTCGATTAGAGAGTATATCACGCCAGGATATCGAGAATTTCAATCAGCTGCAGGTCATTCATCAGGAGTATTTATTATACATACGGTACACCTCATTATTGATTGATCCATTCTCGGAACCCGATTCGGAAGGCAAATATTTCGACTTTTCAGCAGTCCCATTCCGCAAAACGTTCATGAATCGCGAAGGCGAGCTGGACATCCCCCGTATGCCCAAGGAAGATTACTATCGCATCAAAATCATTCAGGGCATAGCCAGACATCTCGATGTGAGCTGTCCAACCATTGATCAATTTATCACCAGATATGAAGCGAAGCTTCAGGAAGTGGCTGACGCACACCCGGATCAACGCGTGTCCGAAGCCTTTGTGATCCAATCCTTTGACGAGGATATTCGCATGATCTGCACCGGACTTTGAGTAATAGGGTTAATTACATCTCAAATTAATCAAGTTGAACCTGATGTTTACATCATAACGGAGAGTGCAGAACCAATCTGAAGAAACGAAGCGGTCGCCTAAAAGCTTTCTGAAAGAAAGCTACTTCGGAAGCATATGCTATCCCCGGATTTTCTCTTTGGAAAAGAGAATCAAAAAAATCTGGGGATAACAGCGATCGGAAGATGGTACTGCAATCGGAGTGATCCGATGTAACCTACAAGGTCTGCTTGTAACTTAATCATCAGGAGGAAATGTTGTGAAAAAGGGTCTTACTTTTACATCTATACTATTGCTGGTGTCAGCCATTGCGCTGCTCGCCGGATGCGCTCAGAACACAAAAGAGAAAGAGGGCACCCAAACGGAGTCTGTAAATAGTCAGGTGCAAACGGAACTCATCTATGCTTCTGCCAAAGATATTAATGATATGAACCCCCATCTGTACACAGGCTCCATGCCTGCACAAGGGATGGTATACGAGTCTCTGGTGGAAAACACGCCTGACGGAATCAAGCCATTGCTAGCTGAATCATGGGATATTTCGGAGGATGGTAAGACCTATACCTTTCATCTGCGACAAGATGTGAAATTCCATGATGGGGAGCCGTTCAACGCAGAGGCGGTCAAACAAAATATCGATGCCGTTCTGGCCAATGCTGAAAAACACGCCTGGATCAAGCTGTCTACCAAAATCACGAGTGTGAAAGTTATCGATGAGCATACGGTGGAGTTGACGCTGTCGGAAGCTTATTATCCGGCTCTGGTGGAACTGTCTATGACAAGACCTTACGTCTTCATATCACCCAAGGATTTCAAGGATGGCGGAACCAAAGACGGGGTAAGTGGTTTCCACGGTACAGGACCTTACAAGCTTACTGCTCATAAAGTTGAAGAGAACGCCACGTTTGAAGCCAATGAAGACTATTGGGGTGGTGCACCTGCAATCAAGAAAATCACTTCCAAGGTTCTTCCCGCAGGTGAAACAACATTCCTGGCATTGCAAAAAGGAGAGATCAACTTTGTGTTCACGGATGATCGGGGGGCAGACAGTATTGATGTCGAGGCCATGGACCAATTGGCTGAATCTGGTGATTATCAAGTGGTTCGAAGTGAAGCGATGAATACGAATATGATCGTAGCCAATAGCAGTCGCCAGAATAGTCCAGTTCAGGAAACGGCAGTTCGGGAAGCGCTTTGGTATGCTATCGACCGGGAAACGATCAGTAAAGATATTTTCAACGGAACGCAGACTGTAGCGGACACGCTATTTTCAGCCAATGTCAATTACGCCAAGGTGGACCTGAAGAAACGGGAGTATGATCCGGAAATAGCTAAAAAACTTCTGGACCAAGCAGGCTGGACATTGGCAGACGGTAAAGTGGTGAGAACGAAGAACGGTCAGCCTTTATCCATGAAACTCTACTATGACAGCAACTCGTCTTCACAGAAAATACAGGCCGAATTGATCCAGTATTCGATGAAAGAACTGGGTGTTCAGCTTGAAATCGTGGGCGAAGAATCCACTTCCATTGCGAATCGGAGAGCCACCGGGGAATATGATCTGCTCTTTAATCAAACCTGGGGACTGGCTTATGATCCACAGAGTACCATTGCGGCATTTACGTCTGATTCGGCATACAAGCATACGACAAGCGGAATTGCCGAAGCAGATGAATTGTACCAGAAAATCGATGCGGTTATGGTTTCCACGGATGAGGCTTCACGCCAATCTCTGTATACCGACATTATGAAGATCGTTCATGATGAAGCGGTCTTCATCCCGATTACCAACGGGCGTGTCACCATAGTCGCACCTGAGAATCTCGATGGAATCTCATTCAAGCAGACCCAATATGAACTACCTTTTGAACAAATGAATTTTAAATATATAAATTGAACTAAACATTTACACAAAACGGAGAGGACAGAAAGAACCTGAAGAAGCGGAGCGTTCGCCTTTATCCCCGGATTTTCCCTATATAAAAGGAATCAAAAAAATCTGGGGATAACAGTGATCGGAAGGTTGTTCTGTCATCGGAGTGTAGTGTAAATATTGTTTAGTTCAATTTAAATAGAGCGGAGATGGATATGGGAAGTTATATCTTCAAAAGGATTATGTTAGCCATCCCTTTACTGATTATTATTTCATTTATAACGTTTGTCCTGATTAATCTATCTCCCTTGGACCCGGCGGTTGTCGTGTTACAGGCACAGGAAGTTCCGCAGATCACGGATGAACTGATCGCCCAAACGAACAAAGCGCTGGGATTCGATCAGCCGTTCATGATCCAGTATGCGAACTGGATCATGGCTGTTGTGCAGTTGGATTTCGGCAACTCTTATGTATCGGGTGAACCCGTATGGTCATTGATGGGGCCGGCTTTTATGAACACATTGAAGTTAACGCTCGTTTCATCGGTATTCATTATTGCGCTGTCCATCCTGCTGGGTGTGATCTGTGCCATGAGAGAAGGCAAGCTGCTGGATCGATCGGTTAGAGGTATTTCCTTTTTCCTCACAGCCATGCCATCCTACTGGCTTGCAGCTATTATGATCTGGTATTTTTCCGTCAAGCTGGATCTCCTGCCTACCAGTGGCATGGACTCGTATCGAAGCTACATTCTACCGGTGATTGTGATCACGGTGAGTTATACAGGCATTTATTTCCGAACGGTTCGAAGCTCCATGCTGAGCAATATGAATGAGGACTATGTGTTATATGCACGGGCAAGTGGCCTGAGCGAGAAGAAAGTCACCCTGCATATTCTGAGAAATTCATTACAGGTGGCCGTGTCCATCTTTTGCATGGCGATCCCGATCGTGTTGGGCAGTACGGTGGTCATCGAAAATGTATTTGCCTGGCCGGGGATCGGGAGGCTCAGCGTGAAATCCATTTTAAGCAGGGATTTTCCGATTATTCAGGCGTATGTTCTGATGTTGGCTGTCACCTTTGTCTTGTTTAATACGTTATCCGACATCATTAATGCGGCGATGAATCCCCGGTTGAGAAAGGAATTCTGATGCGAATACTGAAAAATCTCAGTAAAGACAAGCTTGCGATGACCTCGTTGGTAGTGATTATCGTCATGATTATGGCGGGCATACTGGCTCCGCTTATTGCGCCGCATGATCCTGGACAAGTGAACATGAAGCTTCGATACGCCTCCTCGTCCTGGGAGTATCTATTAGGCAATGATCATCTGGGCAGATGTGTATTATCCCGGCTAATCTATGGGATCCGTCCAAGTGTGTTATGGGTTCTGGTTGCACTCAGTCTATCTGTTCTGATCGGGGCTATTGTTGGATTTGTCGCGGGTTACTTCAAGGGGAAAGTGGATGCATGGATCATGAGAGTCTGTGATATCATGCTGTCTTTTCCGGGATACGTGATGACACTGGCGGTGGTTGGCATTTTGGGTGCAGGACTGGAGAACATTCTGATTGCTTTTGTGTGCATGAAATGGGCCTGGTTTGCCCGCGTTATTCGCACATCTGTGATGCAATTCTCTGATATGGATTATGTAAAATTCGCCAAAGCCTCCGGCACACCCAATCTGAGAATTATAACCAAACATATTGTTCCGGTTACCTTTGCCGATATTGCTGTCATTGCGAGTGGTTCCATGTGTTCAATGATGTTGCAGATCTCCGGCCTTTCCTTTCTGGGGCTTGGCATTCAGGCTCCGCATTCGGAGTGGGGCATGATGCTCAATGAGGCGAGGGAAGTCATGTTCTCCAGACCTGAATTGATGTTGGCACCGGGCCTGGCCATTGTGGTGGTCGTGTCTGCTTTTAATTTTCTATCGGATGCCCTTCAGGTGGCTCTGGACCCCAAATTGATGACCTCTCAAGGTAAGTCTGACAAGTCTTACGAAAGTGAGGTGAGAAAGACCACTTATGAATATAGTCGAGGTTGAACATTTGAAAGTATGGGACACCAACACTGACAAAGTGATCATTCATGACAGTTCATTTGAAGTCAGGCAGGGAAGCTGTATGGCCATCGTAGGGGAAAGTGGTAGCGGCAAGTCCGTCACGTGCAGAGCTATCATGCGACTGAACAAGCCATGGATTCGTCAATCGGGCACGATGTTATTCCAGGGCGAAGACCTGAACCAGCTTTCGGAACCGGAGATGCGGCGTAAGCGGGGCAAGCATCTATGTATGATTTTGCAAAATGGCATGAGTGCATTTGATCCTTCCTGTGTCATTGGTGTTCATATTCGGGAGACGCTTCAGCAACATTTTGGCTGGAACACCCGCGAGAGTGAACGGAAAATCATCCATGCCATGGAAAGCGTCATGCTTAGACATCCGCGTGAGATTCTGAATCAATATCCACATCAGCTGTCCGGTGGAATGCTGCAACGAATCATGATTGCACTGGCATTGGTGCTGGAGCCCGATCTGATTATTGCGGATGAGCCGACAACGGCACTGGATACGATCTCTCAATATGAAGTCGTGGAGCAATTGATTCAATTACGCGAACGCATGGGCTGTTCCATGATGTTCATCTCCCATGATCTCGGCGTCGTTCAGAAGATTGCAGATGACGTGATGGTCATGAAAGACGGAAGCATCGTAGAGCGTGGCAGCATGCATTCTGTTTTGACAGAGCCGAAGCATGCCTATACGCAGTATCTGGTCTCTACCCGACTGGAGCTGAGCAATCATTTTAAGGCGTTGATGCAGGGGGATTTATAGATGTTAAAGGTCGATGGTATTGAAAAATCTTATAGCCAAGGCGGATTGTTCTCCAAGCACAGACAACAGGTGTTGAAACAGGTTACCTTTGAATGCCAGCAGGGTGAATGTCTCGGTATCATTGGTGAAAGCGGAAGTGGAAAATCCACGTTGGGCCGTCTGATTCTGGGCATTGAACGCCCGGATCGTGGAACGATCTCGCTCGATGGTAAAGACGTACAGGATCGACGTGTACGGATGGGCAATCTCAGCGCCGTTTTTCAAAACTATACGTCCTCCATCAATCCGTTTCTTACCGTGGAAGCTGCCATTATGGAACCAATGCAAGCACAGCAAAAGCTGCGAAAGGATCAGGGTAACTCAGAGAAGGTAGATCTGTTGCTGAACCAAGTTGGACTGGACTCTTCCTATAGATCCAAATATCCGCATGAACTATCCGGCGGGGAGGCTCAGAGAGTGTGCATTGCCAGAGCGATCTCGACAGCCCCAAAACTTATCGTATTCGATGAAGCGATCAGCTCACTGGACGTGTCTGTTCAGATTCAGGTGTTGCAATTACTGAAAGAGCTTAAGGAAATCTACAAGCTGAGCTATGTCTTTATCACACATGATATACAGGCGGCAGCCTATATCTGTGACAGGGTAATCATTTTCAGAGAGGGACAGGTTGTAGAGATCGTTCCGACCAAGCAACTCAAGGACGTACAGTCCGACTATGCGAAGAGATTATTGAAGCATTTGAATCGATTTCATAATACCTTAAGCTGCTTCAATCAAGGCTAGATATAGATCAAAACGGTTCAATTTGTCTATATCTAGTTACATAAATCTATTATTAGTGAGTTATGAAATTGATTAATACCATTTTAGGGGGAACACCCATTGTGAGTGGAGCGATGTCTTGGCCTTTTCTGCGCTTGTACATATTGGTTCTTCTATATTTCAGTGCCAATGCCATTCTTAACGTGATCATCCCATTGCAAGGGGAGTCCTTGGGCGCGAGCGGTACAACAATCGGACTGATCATGGGCGCTTATATGCTCACAACGATGTTTTTCAGACCCTGGGCAGGTCGGATTATTCAAAAGCACGGACCAATCAAAATATTGCGTCTGATTCTGATTATCAATGGATTTGCGCTGATTTTATATACCTTTACGGGACTCGGCGGTTATTTGGTTGCTCGTATTTTACAAGGTGTATCGACAGCGTTTTTCTCCATGGCCTTGCAGATTGGCATTATTGATGCCCTTCCGGAGAAGGATCGCTCTCAGGGGATTTCGTATTATTCGCTGTTCAGTTATATACCAGGCATCGTGGGGCCAGTTATCGCATTAGGAATCTGGCAGACGGGTGGCATGGATTATTTTACAGTGGTTCTGATCGGCATTGCCGTCTGTACGGGTGTCTTCGGATATACCGCCAAAATGGAACCAAACAAGGAGCAACCTGCTGAGAATCTTTCGGAGCAGAACGTGAGCATGTGGGAATCCTTTGGTCAGTTGGTGAAGAATCCACATTTATTTCGTTGCAGTGTGTTAATGCTCGCAGCTTCGGTTGTATTTGGCGCGATTACCACCTTTATTCCGCTGTATGCGAGTCAAGTACCAGACGGGAATGCGGGTGTATATCTGATGCTTCAGGCAGGAACAGTGGTGTTGGCTCGAATTATGCTTCGAAAAAGGATTCCGTCCGATGGCAGTTGGCATTCTAATTTTATGATGGGCACCATGTGTCTGCTCGCCGTAGCTGCGCAATGTGTCAGTTTTGCCGTGACAGGCGGGGTGGTCTTTTTCTATGTGGGCGCTGTATTCATGGGAATCGGTCAGGCGATCCTGTATCCGACACTCACGACCTATTTATCTTTTGTGTTGCCTAAGCTGAATCGGAACGTTCTGATCGGTTTATTTATTGCGATGGCGGATCTGGGTATCTCTCTGGGTGGTGTGATTATGGGACCCGTCGCTGACTTCTCTTCCTATTCATTTATGTACATGATGTGTGCTATCCTAGGAGCGGTAATGATCGTTTTTGCCTATGAACGGCGTAGACCCGTGACAGGTACATCTGTGAGTTGACTGCCAGTAGAGAAAGTGGTGACGAACGTTTGAAGGCTTCAATGAAGGCAACATCCAATGGAAAATTAAATCCGGTATCCTTTTCGTTTATCCGGTTTTATATGCTGGCCTTTTTATTTTTTGCGGCAAATTCAGCTTTGACAATTATTCTGCCTTTGAGAAGCGAGGCCGCCGGATTGAATCAGGCTGAGATTGGTCTGATGATGGGGGCATATATGTTCACCTGTATGCTCTTGAGACCTTTTGCAGCGCAGCTCTTGGGTAAGCATGGGCCACTTCGAGTGATGCAATGGCTATTGCTATTACATGCGGGCACGCTGCTGTTATTTGTTGTTTTTGGTGTGGAGACGTATCTGTGGTTGCGGGCCCTACAAGGGGTGGCTACGGCTTTTTTCTCCATGACGATGCAGGCAGGCATTGTAGAAAAGCTGGAGGACAAAGACCGGGCCCAAGGGTTGTCCATGTACACCCTGTTTACGATGGTTCCTTCTCTGGTCATTCCGATCCTCGCCATACAAATCTGGGAAAATGCCAGTGATCTGGCGTTTACGTTCCTGATGATCGGACTGGCTGCTTTGCCACTTCTGATTGGATATAATGTGGATCTGCCGCGGAGTACCGTGCAGAACAAATCGTATACCTTGGGCGATATGTTTCGTTCATTCGGTGGCATCTGGCGCAGTACGCCACTGCTGATCAGCAGTGTGGTGATGTTGTTTGCGTCCTGCGTCTTTGGTGCGACAGCGACCTTTCTTCCCCTGTATATGGTATCCACCGGAATGGCGAGTGCAGGCGTATTTCTGACGATTCAGGGATTGGTTGTGATCCTGTGCAGGTTTATTTTGCGTAAAAAAATTCCGTCCGATGGTAGCTGGAATACTTGGCTGATGGCAGGGTTAATGCTGTGTGCTGCACTGGGAACCCAGTTGCTCAGTCTGATGGAGATCATCGGGCCACTAGTGTATTTATCCGCGGTGTTCAGCGGTTTTGCCCTGGCACTGTTGTACCCGACGTTAACCACATATCTGTCTTTTGTGCTGCCTGCGGATTCCAGATATGTACTCATGGGGATCTTCATGTCCTCGTATGACCTCGGATTCTCTCTCGGAGGACTGGCGATGGGGCTCATTGTACAGGTGAGTTCGTATTCGACCATGTTTATGATCTGCACGTTGCTCTCTATTGCAGCGATGGTTCTGGTGTTGGTGTTCAGGCAACGGATGGAAGCGGGGAATAAGGCCAGATCTGTGGTGACTATATAAATTGAACTAAAGAACATTTACACGGATCACTCCAATGACAGAACAACCTTCCGATCGCTGTTATCCCCAGATTTTTTTGATTCCTTTTTATAAAGGTTAAATCCGGGGATAGCGTATGCTTCCGATGTAGCTTTCTTTCAGAAAGCTTGTAGGCGAAGTGTATGCTTTCGAAGTAGCTTTCCTGCAGAAAGCTTGTAGCTCCGCTTCTTCAGGTTCTTTCTGTCCTCTCCGTTTCGTGTAAATGTTCAGTTCAATTTATATAGCTTTGTTGAATATGTCACGGTACAGGCGTACTTCTAATGTATATTGATATAGTCCGCTGTCTAGCCTATCCCGCATGTAATGCGAACATTTACAGAGGAGGTTTATGACTCACTTCTTGCCAAAACGTATCCTTAGGATGCGAAAGTGCAAGGGCTGGTCATCAGCCTTTTTTTGTTTTTTTGCAGGTTGAAATCAAAAATAGTTTGACAATGACCGTGCAACAGGATTATAGTCATTGTTGTTAATCGTAATAATTACTATTAAAGTCCGGATTACACAGACTGCACATATAAGGAGTAGGTTTCTATGACACAAAAGCAAGTTCCGGTAACCGTACTGAGTGGTTACCTCGGTTCAGGGAAAACGACAGTTTTGAATCATGTGTTGAACAACAGACAGGGGCTCAAAGTTGCGGTGATCGTCAACGACATGAGTGAGGTGAACATTGATGCTGCGCTGGTCAAGGGGGAGGCAACCTTGTCTCGAACCGAAGAGAAGTTGGTGGAGTTGTCGAACGGCTGTATCTGCTGCACCTTGCGGGATGATCTGATGCAAGAGATTGAGAAGCTGGTGAACGAAGGCAAGTATGATTATATTTTGATCGAATCCACCGGCATCAGTGAACCTGTTCCAGTTGCACAGACCTTTACATACGCCGATGAGGAGTCGGGTATTGATCTAACTCGCCTGGCCCGATTGGATTGTCTGGTAACGGTGGTGGATGCCAATCGATTCTGGCATGATTTTGGATCAGGACAGAGTCTTCTGGATCGTAATCAGGCTACCGGAGATGAAGACACCCGTGATGTCGTAGACTTGTTGATCGATCAGATCGAGACGTGTGATGTGTTGTTGCTCAACAAATGTGATCTGGTCGATGAAACCGAGCTGAACAAGCTCGAAGGTATCATCCGCAAGTTACAGCCTAACGCCAAGATCATTCGGACCGAGAATGGACAGGTGAATCCGTCCGAGATTATGAATACAGACCGCTTTGATTTTGAGAAAGTGAGCATGTCCGCGGGATGGATTCAGGAGCTGGAGAAGGAGTCGCATACACCGGAAACCGAGGAATATGGCATTGGTTCCTTCGTCTATCGCCGCAGAAAGCCGTTCCATCCTTCTCGTCTCGCTGAATTCATGAGTTACTGGCCGGAAGAAGTGGTACGTGCCAAAGGCTTAGTATGGCTTGCGGCTGAAGGGGATGTTGCGGCAAGCCTCAGTCAGGCTGGGCCATCCATTCAGTTCGGTCCTGCGGGACATTGGGTCGCGGCGTTGCCGGAAGCGGACAAAGAAGAGATTTTACGTAACGAGCCGGATGTTCTGGAGAAATGGGATGCCCAGTGGGGAGATCGTCAGACGGAGCTTGTCATGATCGGGATCGAAATGGAACGTGCGAGCATTGAAGATGAGCTGGACCAGTGCCTGCTCAGTGATGAAGAAATGCTGGCTGACTGGGGCCATTTCGACAACCCGCTGCCATGGCCTGTGGAAGCCATATAACTCGGAAGATGATGTTCTAAACATAAATTCAATCAATAAGGAGCTGTCATTCATGGCTAAAAAATCAAAAGTGGTACGTGAGAAGCAACGTCAGGCGATCGTGGCAAAATATGCGGACCTGCGCCGGGAATTGAAGGAAAAAGGGGATTACGAAGCATTGCAAAAATTGCCGCGGAATGCATCTCCGACCAGACTGAAGAACCGTTGTGAAGTAACAGGTCGCCCGCGGGGTTATCTACGCAAGTTCAAGGTATCTCGAATCAAGTTCAGAGAACTGGCTCATCAAGGTCAGATTCCCGGGGTAACGAAATCCAGTTGGTAAAATGATGAAGGAATACTGCCGTTTCTATAACGAATGATTGTGCATCATACGGAATTGCATAGGCGTTACGTTTTCCTGGGTTTTAAAACATCGGATGAAGTAGCTTGACTGTGAGAATCCCGTTTCCAGCGTAATTTGCTTAATGGAAAGGTTGGTTGTCGCGAGCAGTTGTTTTGCATGCAGTAACCTGGATTCCAACAGGAATTCCGGAAAGGAGATGCCAAACGTTTGACTGAACTTGCGGCTGAAGTATGTTGTACTGTATCCGGCAATCCTGGCAACGTGGTCAAGCGTGATGTGCTCGTTACTGTGGGATCGAATATAATTCCCTGCTTCACGAATTCGTTCTGAAGTGTGATTGAGAGAAACATTAATCCGGCTCGCAGCGGATTGCAATCGGGTCAGAAGCTCATATAGCGTTGCTGCCACACTGTGCTCGTCCTCCACTTGATAGTCTCTTCCTAGCTCCAGTAACCTGTCCATCAGCTTGGTAATCACCGGGAAGTTGGAACATTGAAACAGCCACGGCTCGTCAACACCTTTTCCATTTAACAGCTCTTCGAGACGAACGCCGTAAAAGTGAATCCAACGAATATTCCAAGGATCATCCGAATCCGAGTAGTAGGTTTGTCTGAGACCAGGGCCATAGAGAAATCCCTGTCCACGTGTTAGCTCATAACGAGTAGTTCCAGTATCCAGGAAGCCTTTACCGTCAAGTACAAGGTGAAGATTGTAGCAATGATCCAAGTTGATATCTTTCGTTCGATATTCCCGATTCACACGATGCTTCGGAAAATCACTGTACCCTCCCATAAAATCGGGAAAGCATACATGTCTGGGGAAAACCGGCTTGGGGAGAAAGATATGTTCTTTCACGTGCATCCTCCATTTTGAACGCAATATTTTTATGTATCGAACTGAAATATATTCAGTCAACTGTGGTTTGAATCTTAGACGATGACAATATTTTATTATAAGTCGCATAATCTTGTCATTTATTATCTGTGAAGGTTCCAATAGAATGGAGGCAATATGGCAGGTTAAGGGGGCAATTGAAGGTGGAAAAATCAATCCAAATGGATGAATTGAAACTGGGGGTCTGTTATTACCCTGAGCATTGGTCGGAAGCGTTGTGGGAGGACGATTTCCGTAGAATGAAAGAGATGAATATTACCGTTATTCGGATGGCTGAATTCGCATGGGCGATCTTTGAACCGGAAGAAGACCAGTTTGATTTTAGTTTTTTCCAGAAGGCACTGGATCTGGCGCATCAATATGGTTTGAGCGTTATTTTGGGAACACCTACTGCAACTCCACCAGCATGGTTAACATCCAAATATCCCGAAGTATTGAATGCGAATAAAGACGGGGTATTGTATCAACATGGCATGCGACGCCATACCAACTACAGCAGCCCAATCTACAGACAGCAATGTGAAAAAATTGTGCGCAATATGGTGATTGCCTATAAAGACCATCCGGCTCTCATTGGCTGGCAGATCGATAACGAATTCAATTGTCATATGGATGTGTTCTACGCTGACGCAGATCATGTCGCCTTTCGTGAATGGCTCAAGAATCGTTATGGGTCTTTGGATAACCTGAACCAGGCGTGGGGAACCGTTTTTTGGAGTCAGACCTATACCGACTGGGAGCAAGTTCACCTTACCCGAAATATGGTCAGTCCATCGCCCAATCCTCATTTAGCGTTAGATGAAAAGAGATTCATATCAGCCAATACGATTTCATTTGCCAAGCTACAGGTGAGCATTATTCGGGAACTGGATCCGGATCATTGGATCACGACGAACGGTACATTCGGACACTTGGATAATCATGAAATGACAGAGGATCTGTTGGATTTCTTCTCTTATGATTCGTATCCGCAGTTTGCCACGATATTCCCGGGGACAGACGACAACTCGTTACAAGACCGGGCGTGGAGCATGAAACTGTCCAACGTACGCAACATGTCACCGAACTTCTGCGTGATGGAACAACAGTCTGGGCCAGGAGGCTGGGTCGATAGTATAGGCATGGGCACTCCGAGACCGGGGCAGATCCGATTATGGTCATATCAATCCGTTCTTCACGGAACAGACCTGCTCGTCTACTTCCGCTGGCGGACGGCAACGTTCGGAACTGAGATGTATTGGCATGGGATAAATGATTACCATAATCAACCTAACAGAAGAGTACGCGAGGTTGCACAAGTGGGTGAAGAGTTTGCCAGAATAGGGAGCGTTATTGCGGGTACTACATATCAAGCTGATGTTGCCATCCTGCAGGATTACGATAACATCTGGGACGGGGAATTGGACGAGTGGCACGGTCCGCTTCAGCAACAGAGCGTACGCTCCTGGTATAAGCAGCTCCAGTATCGTCATATCCCAACGGATATGGTTACACTGCAACCAACGACAACACTGGAAGAGCTATCTGAATATAAGGTAATCATCTATGCTCACCCGGCCATCATGACAGACGAGACAGCAGAACTTCTGCAAGCCTATGTCAATCAAGGGGGGACTCTGTTTTTCGGTGCGCGTACCGGTTATAAGGATCTCAAGGGACATTGTTATATGAGACCGTTCCCAGGGGCGGTCGCTGAGCTGTGTGGTGTAACCGTGGAGGATTTTACCTTAATCAAAGGAACCGTTCCCGCAGCTGAGCTGCAATGGAGTGGAGTGAGTGAGCGACTTCAGGAGGGAACGCCAACGGCTGGATTTAACGAAGTTCTTCATGTGGAGCATCCGGACGTGCAGGTCGTAGCGGAGTATACATCCGAGTACTATGCAGGTAGTCCTGCATTGACCAAACGTGCGGTAGGTCAGGGACAGGTATGGTATTATGGGGCGGCTTACAACGAACCGGTCGTAGATGCTATTCTAGATGAAATAGGGCTATCTTCACCAATGGGTGACCTGGTAGAGGTACCGTCTGAAGTTGAACTTGGTATCCGTTCTGGTGAGGATAAAGCTTATGTATTTTTACTCAACTACTCGAATCAACAAGTACCCATCAAGCTTAAGAAGCAAGCGAAAGAGTTACTATCGGGTACAACACTTCAAAATGAGATCAACATGCCTGCATATGGTGTATTCATCTTTGAGGTTGATCTGCCGCAATGAGCAGCCTATCCTTCCATCTCATGAGTGATTATATATAGAAGAAACAACCAAAACGCCTTGCAGCCATTGCAAGGCGTTTTGCATATGCAGCATGTGCTTCATATGCTTCATACGTTTAACATGGCTGGAATGAAGGTCTGTACTTCGTATGACTATGTTTCGTACAAAATTTCGCCTGTTCGGGACACATCATATCCCTCGAATGATTGCAGTTCCTGCCTGAACTCAGGCGATTGGAGAATTCGCAGTACCGATTCGGTCCAGGCTTCATTACCTTGCTTCCTCAGCATGACCAGATCATAGCGTTCCTGAACGAGCGGAATAAAATCAACCTGTCCCACAAGTCGCGCAGCCTTCTCAATGCCGACTCCGACATCGGCTTCACCTGAACTGACTTTGGCAGCCACGCCCATGTGACTGGTTTCTTCGGCGTCATATCCGATTAGATTTGCCGCAGGAATTCCATGCAGCCGAAGTTGCTCATCCAGTAATACTCGCGCGCCAGAACCTTTCTCCCGGTTAGCCAGACGAAGTTCAGGCTTGCTCAGATCGGTCCAATTCTGCAAATGAAGCGGGTTACCGCGCTGTACATACAATCCGGCAGGACGTGACAGCAAGTTCACCACAACATAGGAGCGTCCCGTCAAAATTTTGCGAATATACGGCAGATTATACTCACCGGTATCTCCGTCGAGCAGATGGGTACTGACCAGATCGGATTCGCCGCGATACATTGAGATAAGCCCATCCAGACTACCCATGAACGAGCGGAGCGGACGAATGTCCCATGTGTGTTTCTCCATGTGTCGCATCAGAATATCCAGACTGACATCCTGACCTGTAATGACCAAATGCCGTGGTGAAGCTGTCATCGTATGGCTCGACATCGCTGGAGCAATCGCGGGTGCAGACCTGACTTGATTTGCCGAAGTACCCTGGGAATTACTATGACCGGGTTGAGTTCCTGCTGCAGAGACCTGATCCGCAGTCGGGATGCGCTGACCTGGGGATTGAAGTTGTTTGGAGCGACGTTTATATGCTTCCAGATCCGTTGCATCAATCCGCATTTGTTTACCCACACGGTATGCGACGAGGTCTCCCTTTTTAATCAGGTCATAGACCGTCAGTTTCGATATTTTGAGTAGTTTGGATATCTCTTCGGTTGTGTAGGATTGCTCCTCCGTCATAAGTGAAGATCCTCCTTCAAAGGTATAGAGCAACTATGGTTATATTACATCAGCGTAATATCATGTAATTCATGTGAATAGATCATTCATCGTAATGGAATGTTTCTTGTACTATACCATTAATTGATGGATGCCATAAACCTGAGAACATGAAAGAAGCGCATAGAACAGGCAACAAAAAGCGAATGTGATTAAAATCACCTTCCTATTTTATTCGTCTTGTGTATAATTAGATATAATCAATTATAACTAGTTATAACTAAACATAACATTGGGGGATAAATGAATGAGAAAGAGAATCGGATATGTATTAGGAAGTATGTCACTGGGACTAGCTCTTGTATTGGCTGGTTGTGGCGCAAGTACGGGCACTACGGATACATCCACGGGTGCAGAACAAACGACTTCAACGACAGCGACATCAGCAGGCAACACCGATCCGCAGGAAGTGGTAGATCTGACGATCTCTGCCGCGGCCAGTCTGACCGATGCCATGAAGGAAATAGAAGCTAATTTTGAAACAGCCAATCCCAATATAGAACTGAATTTCAACTTTGGCGCATCGGGTGCCTTGCAACAGCAGATTGAACAGGGTGCACCAGCTGATATCTTTGTATCGGCGGCAACGAAAAATATGAATGCGCTGGTGGAAGAGAACCTGATTGCATCGGGCGATCAGAAGAATCTGCTACAGAATTCACTGGTGGCGATTGTGCCAGCAGATGGGACCAATACCGTGACCAGCGAAACGGATCTCACCAGCGATTCCATCAAGACGGTAGCGATTGGGATTCCGGAAAGTGTGCCTGCGGGAACCTATGCCAAGGAAGCTTTGACGAATGCCAAGCTGTGGGATCAACTGGAAAGCAAGCTTGTACAGGGGAAAGACGTTAGACAGGTTCTTCAATATGTAGAGACAGGTAATGCAGATGCAGGATTTGTATACAAAACAGATGCGCTTACTTCGGATCAGGTAAAAATTGCTTTTGAGGTAGACAAGAATAACTACACACCCGCTAATTATCCGGTAGGTATTATTGAAGGAACGAAACACCGCACAGAAGCCGAACAATTCTATACTTACTTGCAAACCCCTGAAGTACTGGATATCTTCACGAAATACGGATTCTCTATTTCCGAATGAATGTCAACGCAATAGATTGGTCGGTATTCTGGTCACCGGTGCGTCTGTCACTTCAAGTTGCGTTGTTATCCAGTGTGGTAGCCACTGTGCTGGGAATCGCCGTAGCCTGGAAAATGTCGCGCACTTCATTCCGGGGGAAAATTCTGCTGGAAACGGCATTTATGTTGCCACTGGTACTTCCCCCGACGGTGGTCGGATTTCTGTTGCTTGTCATACTGGGACGTAAGAGCCTGTTAGGACAATGGATTGAAGCGATATTCTCCGCGCCTGTTATTTTCTCTTGGTGGGCTGCGGTGATAGCTTCGGTAGTTGTTGCTTTTCCGCTCGTCTATCAGACCATGAAATCAGGATTCGGCGGTGTGGATCGGGATCTGGAAGATGCGGGACGCTCGATTGGGGCTAATGAGTGGCAGGTTTTCCGTTACATTTCCTTGCCGCTTGCAGGAAGAGCATTGATGACCGCCTTCATCCTGGGCTTTGCCCGGGCACTCGGGGAATTTGGAGCGACACTGATGATTGCAGGTAATATTCCAGGCAAAACGCAAACGGTACCGACGGCGATCTATGTCGCTGTGGATTCGGGCAATCAGACCATGGCCTGGGCGTGGACTGTTTCCATTATCATCATCTCTTTTCTGATGTTACTAATGACCAGACAGCAGCGGGATGGCAAAAATGATTGATTTTGTGAGAACCTATATTATGTAAAGAAACATGACGAAAAACCCGTGTTAAGGAAAGTGATTCTTCCTTAATGCGGGTTTTTATTACCAATTTAATATGCACCAATATTAAATAGTTAACCGAATTAGCCCTAATAGAAATGTAAAGCTTTTTTAACATAAAAAAATAAAAAAAATCCCGAAATTTAATCGTTCAGCACTCGCTTTCAGTGGGCTTGTTCCTGTAAGATAGAAGTAACTGATTCCAGCCAAGTACTGAAATAAGGAGAGACGACGATGAATACTAAACCTGATTGCGGCGTATCGTTGCAAATCGATGACTATCTGGATCTTTTGCATTTTGCCATCCAAATTCAAGATCAGGAATGGCAGCAATCCCTTATCCACCAACTCAAAATATTTCAGACGGCGACGGAGCAGCAGCGCACACCTGAAGAGGAATTATGGACACGGTTTGATTACATCAACAGCAAACTGACAGGTCTTTGCCACCAGATTCATGCCGCTCATTCCACGGATGAACGCAAGAAGTTTGAAGAACGGATCGGGCTCTTGCAATTACAGCGATTGGAAGTCGCACGTAAAATTAAATGGGCGAGTCGCAGATAGATGGTCGTGTAAAACACCACGTGGTGTACCGCCAAAATAGTATAATTCAATGATATTCATACATGAAGAAGTCATCCACCAATCGGTTTTGGGGATGGCTTTTTCGCGTACTATTGGGTGAGGTATTGTCTGTCATCCGCTCCATTGCTCAAGAAGGAATTACCATGATTGTGGTTACCCATGAGATGGATTTTGCCCGTGAGGTGGCGAATTGGGTTGTTTTCATGGATGGAGGCTCCGTTGTGGAGGAAGGAACACCGGAAGAGGTATTTGTGCATCCCAAACAGGAACGTACTCGCCAATTCCTCAGTCGATATTCTTCTGATTGGAGTTATGTCATCTGACGATATAGGCGCAAGCTGTAGTAACTGACGATCCCGGCCCGGCATATGCTGTAACAGGCAAATGCTGATAGGCCGGGTTTTTCTATGGGTGAAGCAGGCCGTGACGGTAAGGAGGAGGACCATGCAGAGCAAAATCGATGAAATCATCACACATATTGCACACTCTCACCAGCAGATTGCACGTGTGCTGGATGCCAAACGCCAAGTCGCTGTACGCATGTCTGAAATCATTAATCATTTGCCAGATATCGAACCGGAGCTGGATGGCGTTGACGGTCTGCTGGATAGCTCGGGGCAAATCAACAAAAGCATTATCTCTTACTTGGGAGGCCTTGCAGATCTGGAAGAGGCTGTAGCCGAAACGCTGACCCAAGTCATGCGGGAGATCGCGGTTCAAGAGGAAGAATAAGCCCGGAAGGCGGGTGAAGGAACATGAGTAGAGAACAGAGCCTCATTCTGATGCTGGACGCAGCAGCCAAGATGCAGTGGAATATTGCCCTGATCCTGGAGGCAAAAGCGATTGAGGCCGAGAAGGTACGGAACTGGACGCTAAATCATCTGAATGGGGATACCTTTCTGACGCATGGGGATCAGGTCGGAGAGCCACTCAAAATGCATGATCAGCTGGTGGAATTGCTGGAAGGATTGACCCGGATGGAAACCGGACTGTGCAACAATCTCAAAGCGGTGATGGTACAGAACGATAGCGAAGATGGCGGCGGTATGGACGGTGGCATGTTTGGCGGTATGGATCTGGGAGACATGGGAAAATGAGTCTGATGCGGCGTGAGCAGGAAGCGAAACTGGCTCTTATTGAATCTATTGCACACAGTCAGCAGGCGCTGGCACGCATTTTGGACAGTGTAGCCAGCGTATCCGCTCATTCGGAAGTATCTGCCCGCAGTCTGGCCGAGAACATTCGTTTGTTGAGTCGCTATCAGGAAGAGATGTCTCGTATGGTTACGGGAATCAGGCTGGCCCGAATCCAGCATGGGGAGCCTGGCTTGCCCTGGCTCAAAGACCCCGGGTGTGCAATTCGTATCGTTCGGGACATACAGGAGGAATGTTGACATGTTAAAGAAGAAGAAAATACGACTGAGAACCAAAAGAGCTTTGGTAACCCGTGGAGCCCGTCTCCGTAAAATCCGCAAGCTGCGTGCGCTCAAAGCGAAACGTGTTCTTCACAAACGCCCGCTTAAAGGACGCAGTGCGTGGCTCAAAAAAAAGAAACGTACGGTACGGCGGCACCGGAGTCCGAAGCCCGTACAACCATTCGTCCCGGCTACCCCTACCGATCCGAACCCGGACAGTGCGTACAGCCAGGGCTACAACGAGGCGTACAACGAGGGATTCAACGCGGGTTTCGCCAAGGGATTCGAGGACGGACATCAGCTGGCGTACAAAGCACAGTAACCGAGTAGACACGATTATTCCTGCATGGAATGATAATTGCCTAACAGTTAGCCCGGGGGGACAGATCCCTCCGGGTTATTTGCATCGCCGCAAAAGCGGACATGCCCGTACAGGCGGATGTGGAGGGCATACGCCAATTTTGCGCCTTGCAGGACACCCGTCCATGATGCATCTGACCCCGAGGCATATCCTTTAGAGGGAAGACCAATCACGGGGAGAGTCTGGAAATGAGATCTCCTGAAGGAAGACAGGGTGAAGAATGTGGCAAAACGAAGACACCGTCCGCTGACCGAAGCGGAAACGGCTTACCGCGGCGGATACGCAGAAGGCCGCAGATTTGGCGGCTGTCAGGCCATGATGGAGCGGGTGCAGATGTTTCAACCGACCCTGCGGGACATGAAAGTGCTGTATATCCCCCAAGGATTCGATGCCATCGATGAAGGTGTCACCTTGGCCCTGCAGCAGTCTGTACGTGAATGCGTTGTTGGATCGCCAGCAGCAATGTTGCAGGAAGCCAGTCACCATCGGCCCGATGTCGTGCTCGTCATGAATGGTCTGCATGTATTCCCTGCAGATCATCTGGAGCAGGTGAACGGCATACGTGCACTCGGTATTCGAACAGCCGTATGGTTTGTGGATGATCCGTATTTCACCGAAGATACAGCGACCCTCTGTCAGCACTATGATGTCGTGTTCACACATGAAGAGGCCGCGGTGCCCTTCTATCTGGGACATGGAGCGAGCCAGGTCATCTATATGCCACTCGCGGTGAATCCAGGCATGTTTCAACCGCGGCGCACGGCACCACAGCATCAGTACGACATTTGTTTTATCGGTACAGGGTTCTGGAACCGGATCGCTTTGTTCGATGAGCTGGCCCCTTTTCTGGCGGACAAAAAGGTGTTCATCGCGGGTAGTCAGTGGAACCGGCTGGCACGCTTTGATGTCCTTGGCCGTTTCATCCACGAAGGATGGATTGACCCCGGAGCGACCGTGGATTATTACAATGGCGCCAAGATCGTCATTAACATTCACCGGACTTGCGAGAATGGGGAAGACAATCGCAACACGCACCATCTGGAAGGCCGCTCCATTAATCCACGGACGTATGAGATCAGTGCCTGCGGCACGATGCAGATTACGGATGCACGTGGAGATCTGCCCCGTTATTATCAGCCGGGCTATGACATCGAGACGTTCAGCAACGCGGCAGAGCTTCAGCACAAAATCCACTATTATCTGAAACATGAAGAGGAACGGCAGGCGATGGCTTGGCGTGGACTTCTCACCACGATGAACCAGCACACGTTCACTCGCCGCATCGCTCAGTTGCTGGAACATTTGTAATCCCAATCCTCATCCCCATCTGAAGTACAGCACAACGAGAATCCTATCCCAAAAATAAAGGAGTGGCGGTATGTCTCTCAAACACCGTAAAACCAAAAAGGTTCATGCACCCGTACTCAGCTTGGCAGATCAAGCACGTAAAAATGGGCAACATGCCGGATATGACGCGGGTAAGGAAGAAGGATATCTGCGCGGTCGCGCCAACTATATTGTGAATTGTGCACAAGAACCATTGCCTTTCCGGCAGCTTCACGTGCTGTATGTATCTTCGGGTAAAGGCTTCCCATATTCTCCACTGGATGAGGCCATTATGGCCACACTGCAGGGCATGGTAGCTCAGGTAACCCTGTCTGATCCGCGTCAACCGGTTTCCGAGATTGCGCTGCAAACGCGCCCTGATCTGGTGCTTGTGCTGGACGGAATGGATATTCCCATCGAGCATATCGATGCAATTCGCCAAGCAGGCATTCAGACAGCGATCTGGCTCACGGATGATCCGTACTATACAGATATGACGCTGGAGATCGTGCATCATTTTGACCATATCTTCACACTGGAACTGAACTGTGTTGAACTGTACCGCCAAACTGGTTGTGCATCGGTTCACTACCTTCCTTTTGCCGCCTTCACCAATCATTACTTCCCAATTACAACCCCTTCCCCATTAAAAAGAGATGTCAGCTTTATCGGCTCGGCCTACTGGAACCGGGTGTACTTCTTCAACCCGATCATGGCTCAGCTGATGTCACACAATACCGTATTTAACGGCATCTGGTGGGATCGTCTGCCTGACTACACCGCCTATGGCGAGAAGATTGAACTCGGCCGCTGGATGAGTCCGCAGGAGACCAACGATGTGTACAATGGCACCAAAATTGTCATCAACCTGCATCGGTCCCACGAAGATGACTCGGTCAATAACAATCACCTCAAAATCCCGCCAGCTTCACCGAACCCGAGAACGTTTGAAATTGCCGCATCCACCACGCTACAGCTGACTGATGCACGGGATGACATTGCGCGTTTCTACAAACCAGGTGTGGAGATCGAGACGTATTCCTCCCCGCAGGAGTTGCTCGACAAAGTGGAATATTACCTTGCTCATGAGAAAGAACGTCGTGAGATTGCACTTCGAGGGCTCGAACGTACACTGAAAGACCACACGTACGGCAAAAGAATTAATGAAATGTTAACCATCATATTCCCTTAATTTTGGCCGGGAGGAGGTGTGCACAGTACCCTGTATCGGGATGTCCGCTTACAGGGTCCGTGCGGCCATGGCAATGAAACCAAAGCTGATGTTGTTTTCCCATGTGTGCAACACCCGCAGCATTACGGGCGCGGAGAAGCTGCTGCTTCATTTTATGAGGGAGATCGGTTCGATATTTGATTGTGTGCTCGTAGTTCCGCAGGAGGGGAAGCTTGCGGGGCTTGCACGAAGATTCGGCATTCAGGTCAAAATATGCAATCTGCCGATGCTTCACGGTGTGTACACACCTTACCGGGGCATTGCAGACGATGCGGAGCATCTTCGCCATACACCAGCGTATCAGGAGGCGGTCTCCCTGATTCGGGAAACCGCGCCTGACATGGTGCTAACGAACACCTGCGTCAATGTGATGCCGGCTGTTGTGGCGAAATCGCTACAGATTCCGGTCATCTGGAAGATCACCGAGATCATTCACTCGAATGAACATACAACCGAGGCGGTCCAGATGATTGGCCGTTATGCGGACTGGATTATCGGTATATCCGAGACAGCGGTGGCTCCATTTCATGAAGCCGGCATGGGTGATAAACTGACTGTCATTTCGCCGACCTGGGAACCTGCGCTACCAGCACCGGACCGCTGGGTTCATCTGCGTGAGCGCAAGCGTAAGGAACTCGGCTTCAAGTCATCACAGACCTGTATCGGTTATATTTCTTCCTTTATATATGATGCCAAAGGGTTGAAACCTTTTGTAGATATGGCTCTGAAAATCTGTGAAACGCATTCGCGTTGTCGCTTCTGGATCATCGGTGCTCCATCGGATAAAAAGTATTACGACGAGTGTGTATCACGGGTGAAGAAATCCGGGTATTCGCGCCGATTCACCTTCACCACATTTGAAGAGAACGTATCTCTGGCGTATACCGCCATGGATATCGTGGTCATTCCGAGCATGGTCAAAGAAGGATTTGGTATGACCGCACTGGAGGGTCTCTATTTTGCCAAACCGGTCATCGCCTTTGCCCAAGGTGGGCTGAAGGAATTGATGGAATCCGTAGGCAGTGATGCCTTTCTGGCCCCGCCGGGGGATACCGAAGCACTTGTCACATTAGCGACAACCTTGCTGAATGATACCGAGCTTGCCTCGGATACGGGGTGGCGCAATCGGACAGAAGCGGAAAGGCTCTACGGGATTGAAACCTACCGAACGAAATTGCATACGATGGTGACACAGTGGTTGTTACGTTTTCCCGGATGGTTTTCCTACATCCAGCCTCCGAATGGACCTGTGTACGCATGGGGAGAGGGCGGATTACGCACAGTACTGGCTCTGGAACCTGCTACAGTGCGGGCACTCTTATTCCCACTGAGCGTCATCCAGGCGTTGCCACTTTCCTCATTACCTCCGATTGCATTGGGTCACGATGCTCCGGGTGCAGCGGCTCGCTCCGTTGCAAAGCTCATTCAACAGGGTGGTAGAACGGGGAAACGTCGACGCAAGTCACTTGCACCACATACTCGTCGCGACCGTGAGGGGTTGAAACAAGCTTCGGGAACTGGCAAACGTAAGGGGAAACCCCGTACAACGAAGGGACCGCGTCCACATATGGGGAAATCGGCTAGTCGCAGACGTAAATCTGCCAAGGCGGGACGTAGCCGAGTAAGGCGCAAAGGTTCCAATACAAGATGAAGGCAGGGATTACGATGAAGATCATGACGGTGCTGGGTACGAGACCTGAGATCATTCGACTCAGCCTGATCATTTCCAAGCTGGACCAGTACGCGTCCAATCATATTCTGGTACACACGGGACAGAACTTCACGGAAAGTCTCAGTGGTCTCTTTTTCAAGGAAATGGGCCTGCGTGCACCGGATTACGTTCTCCAGGATGAAGCGGCCTCTCTGGGACGGCAGCTGTCCTCGATGTTTACGCAGATGGAAGATCTGATCTTGCAGGAGAAACCCGATAAATTACTGCTGCTCGGTGATACCAATAGCGCATTATGTGCTGTGCTGGCTGAGCGCATGGGGGTTCCTGTTATTCATATGGAAGCAGGCAATCGTTGCTTCGATCTGGATGTGCCTGAGGAGAAGAATCGCAGAGTTATTGATGCGATCTCCACCATCAATATGCCTTACACGGAACAGAGCAAGAAACATCTGGTTAGCGAAGGGGTACCGAGCAGAAGGATCGTGCTCACGGGCAATCCCATCTATGAAGTGATGCAGCACTATGACGCACAGGTAAACTCCAGTAAAATCCTCAAAAAGCTGAAGCTGAAGTCCGGGCAATACTTTTTGGTTACCGCTCATCGGGCCGAGAATGTCGATCATGCCCCTCATTTGCTGGAGATTATGACAGGGCTGAACCAGGTTGCAGAGGAACACGGGTTGCGTGTGATCTGCAGCATTCATCCGCGTACAGCGATCCGGATTGCGGAGCATCTGCAACTGGAGATGAACCCGTTGGTGGAGTTTCACGAGCCGTTTGGATTTTTCGACTTTGTGATGTTGGAGCGCCATGCACGCTGTGCACTTACGGATAGCGGTACCGTACAGGAGGAGTGCTGCATTATGGGTGTGCCGACCGTGACTATGCGTCGAACGACAGAACGGCCGGAAACGGTGGATTGCGGCAGCAATGTGGTCTCCGGTCTGGATGCGGCACGCATCGCCGATTGTGTAAAAGTCATGACGCAGATGTCTAATGATTGGGACTGTCCGCAGGGCTACAAAGCAACAGATGTATCCAGTAAAGTGGTTAAATTTCTGCTTGGAGGGAAAATGCATGTTTGAAAATAAGCGTATACTCGTGACTGGCGGTACGGGATCATGGGGTTATGAACTTGTGGCTCAACTGCTGCCCCAGCAGCCGAAAGAAATTATTGTGTATTCCCGGAACGAGTCCAGCCAAGTGGCCATGAGTCGTGATTTTGAAGACCCGCGTCTTCATTTCCGGATTGGAGATATTCGTGACAAGGACGCCTTGACGGCTGCCTGCCAGCATGTGGACTATGTGTTTCATCTGGCTGCGCTCAAGCATGTTCCGGTATGTGAAGACCAGCCGTACGAAGCGCTCAAAACCAATGTGATTGGTACACAGAATGTGATCGAGGCGGCTATTGAGAACAAGGTGGAAAAAGTCATCTATATCTCGACTGACAAGGCTGCCAATCCGTCCAACTTCTACGGTATGACAAAGGCCATCGGCGAGAAATTAATCGTATATGCCAACTTGTTGCACAGTGATACCAAGTTTGTTACGGTGCGGGGCGGGAATGTACTGGGAACAAACGGCAGTGTGGTGCATCTGTTCAAGAATCAGATCCGCCAGAAAGGGCAGGTCTCCATCACGGACATGAGCATGACTCGATTCTTTCTTACCCTCAAGGACGCCATTACCCTGCTGTTCAAAGCATCGGTGGAGAGTATGGGCGGAGAGATCTTTGTCATGACGATGCCGACATGTAAAATCGTGGATCTTGCTGAGGTGTTGATTGAGGATTCCGGCGTGGAGAATGTGGCTATTGTGGAACGTGGTATTCGTCCAGGGGAGAAAATTCATGAAATACTGATGAGTGAATTCGAGAGTATGACCACTGTGGTCTACGATGAGCAGTATCTGGTTATTCTCCCTACTCTCGGTATCCCGGGACTGCGTGAACATTACAACAATTGCCCTCCGGTCTCCTTCAACAGTTTCAGTTCCGAACATCAACTGATGACCAAAGAGGAGATTCGTGAAATTCTGAAACGCGGAGGATTCCTGTCATGAAACTGCTGATACTTGGTGGGAACGGAATGGCCGGCCATATTCTGGTCGACTATTTCCGCCGTCAAGGTGTACACAGCGTCTTCTATACAACTCGGGATGTCACGGACCCGAATGGTCTGCTCTTGGATGTGAACGACAGCTTCATGGTCGACCGAATGGTAGAAGCAGTGCACCCGGATGTGATTATTAATGCTGTAGGTGTATTGAACAGCTTTGCAGATGAGGACAAAATCACCGCATATCATATTAATGGTTTCCTGCCGCATCGTCTGCGGCGGGTTGCGGATGAGATTGGTGCACGTCTGATTCATATCAGTACAGACTGTGTGTTCAGCGGAGACCGGGGAGCATATCGGGAAGATGATGTCACAGACGGGACCTCTGCTTACGCCATCACCAAAGCACTTGGCGAAGTTCAAGACGAAGGTCATCTGACGATCCGCACGTCCATTATAGGGCCTGAAATTCGGCAGGGTGGCATTGGTCTGATGCAATGGTTTATGTCCAACACAGGTGAAGTAGGCGGGTATACCCGCGTATTCTGGAACGGTGTGACCACGCTTGAGCTGGCCAAATGGGTAGACCATTATCTGGCCTCATCCGTTAGTGGTCTCATCCACCTGGCGCATCCGGTACCTGTCAGCAAGCATGACCTGCTTGTGTTGTTCAAGCAGACCTGGGATAAGCAGGATGTGACGATTGTGCGTGATGACAGTATGGTGCAGGACCGTACGCTGGTATCCACTCGCGAGGATGTGAAGACAGACCTGCCGGATTATTCTACAATGCTGAAGGAGCTGGCATTATGGATGGAGCAGAGCTGACAGGCAAGAAAGTATTGATTACAGGCGCCTCCGGATTTACCGGGCGACATGCCGTGTCTTATTTTCGGGAAGCGGGTGCAGTGGTTGCAGCGGTAGTCCGGAGACCGGATGTGTATTCATTCGGTAAAGGAGCCCAAGTCCATGTCTGTGATCTGAATGATAAACAGCAAGTGCGTCACCTGATCGACGAGGTGCAGCCAGACTATGTACTGCATCTCGCCGGCAAGAATTCCGTACCCGATTCGTGGGCAGATCCGCTACTGGTCCTGGAGACCAATGTGATGGCTGTGCTGTATTTGCTGGATGCGCTGCGTAGTTGTCCGGCAGCACGAACTGTTATTGTGGGATCGAGGTTAAAATATACGCCGGAACCCGGCCGGATTCCCCAGCCTCCGCATCCATACAGTCTCAGCAAAGCCTTGGAAGAGATGGTGTCTTTGTCTTGGATGTCGCTCTTTGGACAACAGATTATGCTGGCGGAGCCGGGCAATCTGATTGGTGCCGGTCCATCCACTGGCATCTGTTCACTGCTTGCACGTCATGTTGTTGCCTGTGAGCAGGCGGGCAAAACCGAGGCATTCCGTCTGTCTGGACGGGACAGTACCCGTGACTTTCTGGATGTGAGAGATGCGGTCAGAGCATATGCGACCCTCTTGGTAAAGGGGGCTAGCGGTACGGTATATCCAGTGGTGTCCGGAGTCGAGCGTAGTCTTGGTGAAATTGCAGATCTGCTGTTGTCCATGACAGAAGCAGAAGTGCCTGTTCGCTGGGATGGGGCGTCTTCCGGTCCGGATGGTGCGGGGAAACAGGAGGAATTATCCATGCTGCGCAAGCTTGGCTGGAAGCCGCTAATTCCATTTGCCACATCGTTACAGGATATTCTGAGTGATGTTCGTGCCCAGCAAGGGAGGACGACAAGTTGAGTCCAAGAGTGTCCATTGTCATTCCGTTCTACAACTGCCCTTATGTACCTCAGGCAATTCAGAGTGCGCTAAACCAGACGTATCCTGAAGTGGAGATCATTGTTGTGAACGATGGCTCTACCCGGCATGCGGAGCTGCTTCAGCCTTATCTTCCCTATATTAATGTGCTTGGCAAAAGCAATGGAGGTACCGCTTCGGCACTTAATCATGGCATCCGCCATGCCTCAGGTGAATATGTGGTTTGGCTTAGTTCGGATGATTGTCTGTACCCTGATAAAATCCGGCATCAGCTTGCGTTTATGCAACGCGAGAATGTGCTTGTCTCGCATACAAACTTTCATTATATTAATGAACATTCTGCCGCGACCAAGCTGAACGCAGGACCTGCACCGATGGCCGATCTGGATTGGTTGCGATTGTTCGTTAACGGCAATCCGGTGAATGGCTGTACCGTCATGATTCGCAAGGATCTGTTCAGCGGGGTCGGTCTGTTCGATGAGCTGTTGCCTTATACGCATGATTTGGATCTCTGGCTGCGTATTATTCTGAACGGTCATCGTTTTCCGTATCTGAACGAGCCACATACCGCATATCGCTGGCATGGTGGGATGGGGTCGGTACGTCATGCGGATGTCATCGGTAGAGAGGCATCCATGGTATGGTCCAGATATAGCGAACCGTTGTTGCAGCGTATAGCAGCGCTTGGCGGGTAGCGTAGGAGGGCAGTTATGAGGCCGGAAGGTGGCTGATTAACGCCCTCTTTGCGTAGCAATTTTGCCGGAAATGGTGAGGGTGGGGAAGTCGATTCACGGTTCCTATATCACACGCCTGAGCATTCAAGGTAGCAAGCTGAGTTGTTGTGCATCCTTATGGAAATGTGCTTCCGCAGCACCGCAGATGTCCGATACCGATCGAATGGATCTTCATATAATAGAGGAAAGCAATCGCTACGCAGAGACAAGCGGAGGAAGGGGAGGCCCGAATGGAGCCGAAAGTATCGATCGTTATTCCTTTTTACAATTGTGCCTATATCGAGCAGGCTGTTCACAGCGCCATTCACCAGACGTATCCGCATATTGAAGTGATCGTGGTGGATGATGGGTCAACCGAGCACGTGGAGAAGCTACAACCATTCATGGATTCTATCCGCTATATTCGCAAAGAAAACGGTGGAACCGCGACAGCATTGAATGAGGGCATCAAACAGGCGACAGGGGATTACTTTGTCTGGCTCAGTTCAGATGATGTGATGCTGCTGGATCGGGTGGAGAAGCAACTGAAGTTTATGCGTGAGGTCAAGGCTTCCTTCTGTCATGGTGCCTACCATTATGTGAATGAGAAGAGTGAATGGTTGGATACGGTGCAGCCGGAAGTGGGCAGTCGTCTGGAGATGTTACAGGTACTGCTCGAAGGTTGTCCAATCAATGGTTGTACCGTCATGGTGGAGATGGAGGCGTTTGAGCGGTTTGGCTTGTTCGATACTGATTTTCGCTACACGCATGACTATGAGATGTGGATGAGACTGTTTCCGATGTATGAGCTGTTTTATTACAATGAACCTCTGATGTGCTACCGATTGCATGAATCCATGGGAACCAAACGTCATTTCAAGGCACTGGTTGCCGAGATGGAACGGGTTCAGGCGAAGCATCGGCCTACGCTACTCAATCTGCTACATGTTGGTGGGTACTGGAAGTAGATAGATTTGGCGAAGAGGGCTAAATGGAGATTGAATAGCGTTGAATGTCAAGAGAGTGCCGTCTATAGCATTAATTTGCTATAAACGGGATGCTCTCTTTTTTGATTCATGGACGCATACGAGAGGGCAGGCGAAACGTTCAACGATCTGAATATGTATTCCAGGTTGGCAGCGGATTAAAGCGAACAAGGGGTGTCCCTATGTCATTCATATGACAAATGGACACCCTTGTTTCTTATTCAGGCATTTTATATGAACATGGCGTGTAATTGAAACCTCAATCCTTTGAATTCATGATCGCCATGGATGCAGGATCGGGAAATACATATCCTTTAGGCAGCTTCTTCATCAATTCATTCATTGCAGCGTAATCCACGTCGATGTGAGGTGTGGAAACCGGAGTCGAGAACCAGCGATTGTACAAATCACTGGGCACAAGAAGTGTCATATCGTGCGTCCTCCTCTGTAAATGGCTTCTTGATAGACATGTAATGTACGAAGTCCCATCTCTTCCAGTGAGCGGTTTTGTTCAGCCCAGGCTTTGGCCGCAGCACCCACTTTTTTACGGGTAACGTCATCCTCCAGAAGTGCATGCAGAAGTTCGCGGAGCGAATCGACATCCTGCGGAGGAACGACCCATCCCGTGCGTCCAGGGTCAACCATCTCAGGCATGCCGGCCGTACCACTGACAATAACGGGTACACCCGCCAGTTGTGCTTCGGTAACGGAGAACGGCTGGGTGTCCTGCAGGCTGGGCTGGACATAGATGTCGGCATGGCGCAGGAAGGAAGGAATGTTGTCCAGCTTGCCCCAGAACACAACATCGGCTCCAATGCCCGCCGCCGTGACCTGTGCCCGCAATTCATCGGTCAGGTTGCCTTCTCCTGCGATCCAGCAGACCCAATCGGAACGTTTACTTTTCAGACTGGCTAAAGCCTTGATCAACACATGAACGCCCTTGATGTATTCAAGCCTTCCGGTAAAGGCAATGACTTTTTTGCCTGCAGGTGGCCGCTGACGGAACTTCGTAGCTGCTAATGAACGGTAGGCTGACAGGTCCACGGCGTAGGGGATTATCCGAAACTTTGATTCGGGAACCGCAAGCTCTGTAAGCGTGCTCTTGATCCAGTGACTGGACACCAGGATCAGCTCAGACTGTGCCGCACTTCGTTCTTCCAATGATAGAAAATAACGTCCGCGTTTCGATTGCAAATATGATGATAGGGTAAGTTGAGGATTGGAATTTTGAGCATCGTAGAAGGCTTCGCGTGCAAGAGCTCCGTGATAGCTGGTAACGAGTGGGACATTGCGGTTCAAGATGCGTTTTATGGCTACGGCGGCTACCGGATCTTGCGCATGGATGACGTCATAATGGTCCACTCCCAGATAAGCGGCAGCCATCTCAAAGGCATATCTGTTCAATTCATAATAAGCGAGAAGAGGATCAGCTGTGAATTGTGGCAGATCGGTCGGATTGAGCTTGGATTGCAGCATGGGCCACACTTTATCCTTGGAAAATGCCCGGTTCAGATTACGAATATACACTTCGTTATTGGCACCATTCGTGCCCATGATATCAACCTCTACACCAAGGGCAATCAGCCTGTCGGCCAGCTGTTTAACATATGTCCATATGCCTCCCATATGTGTAAGCTCCCAATACGTAACGAGCAGAACTCTCATGGCTACCTCCTTGTCACGGCCTGCACCGGCCGAGCTTCTATCCTTTTATTCTATGAAAAAAGAGGACCGGAAGGTCGGGCATTTTCGTGTAAATGTTCCAAAATGGGTGAATGTAAATGGCAATGGACGAGAGGCAGCATATCCTATATACAGGAAGGTTCATGCTCCGAAGGAGGGATCTACAGTGGCGGCATACTTACTGGAAATTCATGAGAATATGCTACAAACTTTTATTCCCGTGAAATATATAGACGTGGAAATAGCCTATGTTGGCGGCGAGGAAGGAACAGATGTATTTATTGGTGGGGCTAGTATCCATGGGGAGCTATACCGACATCTTTTTCATATCGGATCGGGTTCGGGGGGAGCAGGTGGTAATCAGGTCATTCATAATCTGGATGTGTCATCCGAGCCTTATGAGCTGAGGATCATCAGCAACAGTTCTTCACCGAATCATCTGGTTATTCGGATGTACTGCAGGAGTATTCACGGTCAGACATTGGGCATACTGTCAGAATATCAGATGATGAAGCTTGCAGATTGATATGAACATAATTGGATAGGCATGATCAGCCAAACTGTGGAGCAGGGAAATACCTGTTCCATTTTTTTGTGGTGCATCCATAGTAGAAAGTTTGAAAAAATAGCTTGACAGCAAAGGTATTTTCATTAGAATTAGATCAGTGTTAAACGAAAGTTTAAAACGACGGTTTAAAACGATAGTTTGAAAATGGTCGTAAATATAGGCTGAGCAAGACGCAGAGATAAACCTGTGATCGGACAGCTGGAAAAGAGTGTGGAGAACGTGAAAGAACAAACAGCAGTATCCCAGGAGCCCGCAGAGTTTTCAATCAAAACGATTATACTGCCACTCCTGGCTATTATCGTCGGAATGATTATGGTCATTTTGGACAGCACGGTGGTGAACGTGGCCATTCCGAATTTGGTTCAATATTTTGAGACAGATCTGAAGACCATTCAATGGACGGTTACGGGTTATACCTTGGCGTTGTCTGCGGTTATTCCTCTGGCAGGCTGGTTAACTGACCGTTTTGGTGCCAAAAGAGTATTTCTGTTCACGATTGCCATGTTTACTTTGGGTTCTGTATTATGCTCTATTGCACAATCGCCTGAGCAATTAATCATTTACCGTATCATTCAGGGTCTCGGTGGAGGCATGGTTGCTCCAATTGGTATGGCGATGGTCTTTCGTCTGGCTCCTCCTGAGCGAAGAGGATCCATCATGGGTATGCTCGGAATTCCCATGCTGCTTGCCCCTGCATTGGGTCCGGTGTTGTCCGGGTGGTTTATTGAATCACTGAGCTGGCACTGGATCTTCCTGATTAACTTGCCAATCGGTATTGCAGCGTTCATCCTATGTATCAAGTTCTTGCCTGATACGGATCGTGGACGCACGCCTGCCCTGGATCTGCTCGGCATGATTCTGGCGCCAATTGCGTTCTCTATGCTTGCTTACGGTGTTAGTGAGGGTGGAACGAGCTGGACTTCTGCAACAACACTCACTGGTGTCATTGTGGGTGGTGTAGCGCTCATTTTGTTCATTATTGTAGAACTTCGTCATCAAAATCCATTGCTCGAACTTCGTGTATTCAAATCATCAGATTTCTCACGGGGGATTGTTCTCGCATGGGTGTCACAAGTGGCGCTGTTTGGTGCGATGATCCTGATCCCGCTTTATTTGCAGCAAATTAAAGGGTACACTGCACTGGAAACAGGATTGATTCTGCTTCCACAAGCTTTGGCTTCTGGAGTGGGTATGCCGCTCGGCGGTCGATTGTTTGATAAAATTGGTGCGAGACCTCTGGCCTTCGTGGGTCTGGGAATTATCTCGGGAGCATTGTTTATTCTGTCCTCCATCACGGCAGAGACAGGTCTTGGTCTGATTATAACGGCTTTGATCATGATGGGTCTGGGTATGGGCTTGTCTATGATGCCGCTCAATACGCATGTATTGAATGCCGCACCGCGTAAGTTGGTTGGCCGGGTTACACCGCTCACGGCTGCTGCACAGCAAGTGGTCGTGTCCTTCGCGGTTGCTGGACTTACAGGTTTCCTTACTTCAAGAATTGCAGACAATACAACGAGTTCAGAGCCGGCCGCTATAGTTCATGGTTTGGTGAGTGGTTTCAATGATACGTTCTTCCTGGCCGCTTGTATTGCATTGTTCGGATGTTTGCTCAGTCTGATCTTGCGCAAACCAAAACCAATGCCGAAAGAAGACCTTCAAAATGGCGACAAGCCTGATCCCGCGATGATGATGGGACACTAAAATTTCAACCCTTTTAGGGGTTGTTCAAAAAGTCCGCTTTTGATTACGAATCATGCCTAGCGGCATCATCAGCATCGAAGTTGAAATTCAGCCGAAATAAGCGAATGCTTACGAAGGTTGTTTCCTTCGGAAACAATGTAGTTGCTCACGTAGTTTCCCTACGCTCCGCTACTCCATTTCTAGCTTCATTCCATCTTCACGGTACTGAAAACCAAACTTTTTGAACACGTACTATTAAGGCAGTTCAGAGAATTTCTCTGAGCTGCCTTTTTGCGATTTTACTGGAAAACACGCAAGGCGGTCATCATTTCACGGAAAGAAAGGGCATACCGATCTGGTGAGAAAGACAAGCTCATATGCTGTCTGCCCTGAATGCGGATATATTCTCGCAGTTTCTTGTTGTTCATGAGGTCCTTTGCTTCGGAGACAGCTGCCTTAATATCGCCAATCGGATAGAACTTTCCAGTCTTATTATGTGTGATAAATGAACGTACACCGTCCGAGTCCGTACTAAGTACCGGGCAGCCACAAGAGATAGCTTCAGCGACGGCATAGCCGAATCCTTCCAGCAGGGAAGTGGATAACATGATGCCCCCTGAAGCGGCGATCATAGAATAGAACGCAGGCATCTGAGAATGGGGAACATTGATGAAAATACCAATCCTATCTTCGAGCCCGTATTCTGCCAACATGTGCCGGAACATAACTTCATCTTCAGGGTTAGCCAAGGTGGGATCGTGAAACAACCATAGTCTGGCTTTCGGATTTTTTTTGATGATTTCACTGGATATGGTTAAATATTCACGCCAGTTTTTGTTGTGTTCAAGTCGTCCTACCCATGCCAGCACAGGATAGGGTGGGGTATCCACCAAGATGGGGGCAAAGGTGTCCGTATCCAGCATATTGGGAATCACAAACCGGTGCAGCCAAGGGCAGATATGAATGAACATATCCAGCAGATGATCTGTGGGAGGCAAAACGGCAGCATCGCAATGGGCTTGAAGGTAAGGGACAGCCATCTGTATGGTTTCCAGAGCCTGATCGCGTGTGCCGAGTCCCTGCGCTTCAAAAATAATTCGTCCGGTATAACCAAGTCCTCTCAAGCGACCGGGCATAGCAATGTCTGAGGTGGCAATAATGGCATCATAATGGTGGGTATGAATTAAATGATGGATATCCTCGTCACCCGACGCAGTGAAAATGGGCGTATCACTGTTGTTCTGCAATCCCGAACCTGTGTTGAGATACAACAGGTGCGCTTCAATGCCATGACGTTTCAGAACGGCGGTGCGCAGTCGATTTAACGTATCCACGCCACCGCTTGGAACATAAAACGTGAATAATACTTTCACACGATTCACCCTCTGACTTTTGGTCAGGAGCACATTCTCCTGTACTCTATGGTACGTTGGCTTTAAGCTCAGGGTGTGGGTGTTGCTATGAATGTTCACATTTTAGACAATTATTTTTAAGCTTTCTTTTAAGTGACATTAAGCTGAGGCTAGGATAGCTCACGTAAGATACAAGGAACTTCCCGTGCCCATCATCTATTACATAAGTTCAACGTAACATTTACACGATAACGGAGAGGGCAGAAATAACTTGAAGAAGCGAAGCGTTCACCTTTATCAGCGGATTTTTCCTTCTGAAATGAAGGAATCAAAAAAATCTGGGGATAACAGTGATCGGAAGGTTATTCTGCCATCGGAGTGCAAGTGTTAATATTTTTAGTTGAATTTATATAACGAACGATGGTGCACGGGTATTTTAACGGGAAAGGATGAATGATGTGCTCGAAGTGAAACAGGTCAGCAAAGTGTACGAAGGGCAGCGCGGCGTGCATCAACTGGACTTCACCATGGAACGTGGTGAGATTGTCGGGTTTCTCGGGCCCAATGGTGCCGGAAAAACAACAACGATGCGTATGATTACGGGCTATCTGCATCCAACCGCGGGTTCGATTATGGTGGACGGGGTATCGGTGCATGAGCAGGGTCAGCGTGTTCGTTCCAAGATTGGGTATCTGCCTGAAACGCCGCCGCTCTATCCGGATATGACGGTGCAGTCCTATCTCAGATTTGTAGCGAATCTGCGAGATGTACCGGCACGTGAGGTCAAGCTGCGGGTCAGTGAGATGGTTAGCAGACTGGGACTTCAGGGTCGCGAAAAACAACTGGTACGCGGTTTATCCAAAGGCTACAAGCAACGTCTTGGACTGGCAGGAGCCATTATTCACAAGCCGGATCTGCTGGTTCTGGATGAGCCAACATCGGGGCTTGATCCGAATCAGATTATCGAGATCCGTGATCTAATCCGAGAATTGGGCGAGAACCATACGGTACTGCTCAGTACGCATATTTTGCCTGAAGTGAGCACGCTCTGTAATCGAATGTTGATCATTAATCAGGGGCAGCTCGTGCTGGATGGTTCACCACAGCATTTCGGCTCAGCAATGGGAGATCAGTTCAAGGTGTCGATTGAAGTGAAGGCCACGGCGGAGCAACTACATAATGTGCTGACACCATGGGAGAAGGTGCGGAGTGAAGTCATTCAGACGTCGGATGCGAATACTGCCAAAGACACTTCACCGACTTCAGCTTCAGTGGATACGGTTAAAATGCTGCTCACTGGAGAAAGCGCGGAAGATTTTCGGGAAGAGTTATTCTACCTTTTGTCTGGTGCTGGATTACCGATACTGGAGATGAAGAAGGAGAATCTGAGTCTGGAGCAAATCTTCCTGAAGCTGACGACAACGGAGGCAACCGACACAGACGCGAATTTGGCAGATGTGGATAAGGTTGCAGAGACGGATCAGGACGTAACTTCGGACATCGACTCGTCGAGCATATCAGAAACATCGGCGAGTACATCAGCCGATACTTCGCCCCATTCTCGCAAAGGGGAGGACTCCAAATGAGACGAATGATGGCGGTATGCAATAAAGAGCTGCAAGCTTATTTTTTGTCACCAACGTCCTATTTTGCTTTTGCTGTATATGTACTGATGACCAGTCTGTTGTTCTATTCAAGCTTTGTATATTACCAGCCGAGCATTGTCGATTATCGTCTCGTGTTGGGGGACACGTTGTCCATGCTGCTGTTTGTCGTACCATTGCTGACGATGCGTTTGATCGCTGAAGAATTCAGACAGGGAACGGATGAATTGCTGCTGACTTCTCCAGCACGTGTGTCGGAAATTATTTTCGGCAAATATCTCGCTTCTCTCGCCATTCTGGTCGTACTCATCCTGTGCAGTCTGGTGTATCCATTCATCATGTCGTTCTATGGGACACTGGATATGACGACGGTATGGATGTCTGCGCTGGGGTTATTCTTCCTGGGTGGAAGCATGATGGCAATTGGACTGTTCGCTTCAACGTTATCCCAGCATCAGATGGTGTCTGCGGTGGCGGGTTTTATTATTTTGCTCGTTTTGTGGATGCTTGATTCATTCGCAGGCAATACAGGGTCTGCTTTGCAACAGTGGCTGGACCCGTTTGCTCTGACTAACCGGTTCGACAGCTTCATGAAAGGCGTGCTTAGTGGGCCGGATATATTGTACTATGTCACACTTTCAGGTGTGTTTCTGCTATTAAGCATTCAAATTGTGGAACGGAAGCGGTGGAGGTGAAAAGATGAAAAAATGGTTAAGTCATACCAACAGTACCGTGCTGTCCGTAGCGGTGATTGGCATCTTTATTTTGCTAACACTGTTCCTGAATTCACTTGGCGGTTTCCAGCTGGATCTGACCTCCAACAAACAATACACATTATCTGACCAGTCCCTTACTGCGATCAAAAACGTGAAGGACGACGTCAACATTCTGGTGTTAACCGTCGAAAATGCCAACAACACGGTCCTGAACCGTGAGGTCACGGATATGGTGGAGGAGTATACCAAACGCAACAGCAAGCTAAAGATAAAACAGTACAATCTGACGCAGGAACCTGCGCTTGCATCCAAATATGGCATAACAGGCAGCTCCATTGTGCTGGAGCAGGGAGATCAACACAAAGTGATTGATATTGCGAGTCTGTTCACTGCGACAGGTGACGGAAGTGACGGATCATATCAGTTCACAGGTGAGGAAAAACTAACGCAGGCGCTCATGAATATGTCATCCACGGAGATGCATAAAATGGTCTTTTTGACTGGACATGAAGAGCTGAGTCTCGATCAGATGACTACGCTACAATCCTCTTTGGAACAAAATAATGTGCAGACGGAAGAGTTGCAGCTGAATCAAGCTGGTAAGGTTCCCGAAGATGCAGACGTGCTCGCCATTATTGGTCCACAACGTGATCTCAGTGATACGGAAATGAAAGCTATTCGCACCTATCTGAGTAATGGAGGCAAGCTGTTATTATCCCTCGGATTTGTGGAAGATATGAAATCCAGTTGGAAAAACATCGATGCCCTGATGGCTGACTATGGCGTCGTTGATGAGCATGCGGTCATGGTGGATAACCAGCAAGCCAGTACGATGGGGCCGCTCTGGGTGGTGCCGGAGTATGGTACACATGCTATTACGGACAAACTTGCTGCGAGCCAATTGTATCCGATGTTGTCGCTGTCGATTGCGTTGACCAGCAAAGAACAGGATAAATATACCCTTTCACCGTTAATTCATTCTTCGAATGACAGTTATGGGGAGACAAATATCGGCGGTTTATTGCAGAATGAAACGACCAATGATGCCGATGAGGACATTCAGGGTCCAGTTGAACTGGGGTATGCAGCCGATACGACGGATGGTAAACCGAAGGCGGTTATTCTGGGCTCGTCGATTTTCATGCAGGATTCGGAAATTGCGAATGGTGGCAATCGGGACTTTATTTTGAATACAGTGAATTATTTGAGTGAAAAAGAAGATGGACTGACGATTCGTCCACGGGTTCAAGCCGGATATGAGATGGCATATCTGAACGGAGAACAGGCCAGAACGATTTTCTTCGTAGCGATTGTCGCGTTCCCGCTCATCTTTGTTATACTCGGTGTACTCTTATGGTGGAGGCGCAGACGGGTATGAGAAAATGGGTCCCAACGATCCTGGTGGTCATCGTACTGATTGTGGGCTGGGTGTATGCGGCCAGTCAAAATTATTTTCGGGAAGAAGAAGCAGTGCAAGCCAAATTGCTCGGTATTCAATCTGGGGATATCCAATCCATCACGATGCATGACACTACGGAAGAATTATCTGGTGCAACAGGATCTTCGACTTTGGCGCTTGAGAATGGCGTCTGGCAGATGGTTGAGCCAAAAGCCTATCCTCTGAACGGTTACAGTGTAAGCAGCTGGTTGGATGCTCTGAGTGGTGCAAATCAGGAACTGGTGGTAGAAGAAGCGCCAACGGATCTGGATAAGTACGGATTAGGAACAGATGCTACACGTATGGATATCAAACTCAAAGATAATCGGGAGATCAAACTGGCTATTGGTGGACAGCTTCCAGCAGATGATGCACGTTATGTACGTGTTGATTCGGGCCCCGTAGTTGCCGTGCAGACAGAGGCGATTACCAGTATAGCCTTGACTCGTCGTGATTTGTTGGACACGACACCTTTCAACATGGATGAGACGAATGTGGGATCTCTGGAGTGGGAAGGTGAAGCAGCCACCTGGATGTTAAAATCAACATCGGAGAACGGTGCGGCAGAGCAGGCATGGACATTGAATGGAAAAACAATTGAAGCCACAGACGCTGTATCTCTTATTGGCAAAATCAAAAACTTGTCTACGCCAGATGATGTGCGTAAAGCGTCCGAGCTGAAGGAGACGGTTCCACGATTCACCCTGTCTGTTGAACAGACGGTCAATGGGCAACAAGTTCGAGATGTGTATCGGGGGCTTACTATGCCATCCGAACCGGATCAGATCTGGGTCATTACGCCGGATGGTCAATGGGCATATGCCATGGATGCGACGAGTCTGACGGAAGCCGAGAAATTCCCGGATTCGATTTAAGCATCAGACGGAAAATGAACGAGGCGTAAGGTAAGTGAAGTGAATATAACTAACTTGAATTGAATTCAAGTTACATGGAGACAGTGCTGCGAACAAGCAGCACTGTTTTTTTATTTTATAGGTAAAACCCTCATTATCAGGATCAAAACTGAAGATCTATTAGCAAAGACCACAACTAAAAGATCAAAAACTACAGGGTAAGGTACCATATCCTTTCAGCATATCGGCACGTACAGAAGCGCATCCTATCTTTGTGACCAAAACCAACAAACATTGGAGGATGAGTACATGCCAGCAGTCAAAAAGGCAACAGCTATTACGTTATCATTATCTACTGCACTCTTTGTAATGGCCGGTTTGACAGGTTGTGGTACGAATCGGGATACCAACAATATGCATACGCAAAGTGTTCGTCAACAAGCGAACGGCATCAACCGTTATGGCGTGGAAACGAATGGCATGGACGGCATTCGTGCGAAAAGTTATCGCATGCATAATGTCAGTGACCTGAAATCCAGTGAAGAGCTGGCAAAACGTATCACGGAGATGAAGGAAGTTCAATCCGCGCGTGTCATGTTGACGGATCGTAATGCTTATGTGGCTGTTCGTTTGGCAGATGGTCATTCAGGTAAGCTGGATAGTAAGTCTAATGGCCGTAAGAGCATGCTGGGTGGGACGATGCGCAATCATGCCAGTGATACCATGCGTGGTGGAAATATGAATCACGATATGGGTGGTATGCGTGTGAATGGCGGTACGGGCACGATGTCTCCGTACAGTACCAGCGGAATTGCTCCAGGACTCAACACGAATTCTGCAACGGATCGCAGCCATATGGGCAATGATCGTGGCATTTATGGCACGATGGGCACAGGCGCGGTTGGCATGATGCGTGGTCTGACGAACAGCGGCAAAGCACGTGGGACGGACGATGGACATTATGGTATGAAAAGTGAAGGACAACGTGTAGATAGCTCGGACGATAACACATCAGCTGAAATTAAGGGTAAGATTTCAGCCAAAATCAAGCAGTTTGCACCGAATATCGAGAATGTATATGTATCAGCCAATCCGGATTTTGTGGAACATGTCGAGAACTATGCCACAGATATTCGTAATGGTAAACCGGTCAGCGGCATGATCGATACGTTCCAATCAATGGTAGAGCGCATTTTCCCGACGAACGGCACAGATACCAATCACCGTGATGGTATCCTTGACGATGGCCTGATGAATCGTAATCACAACGGTGGTGTCATGAACCGAATGAATCGGTAGTTTTTTAAGACATGAACAAGTGTGCCTTTGCGCGGATGGCAACATCCGCTGCAGGGGCATGTTTGTTTTACATAATCTCAAATATATAATGTATCTACATGAGGTACCACTTCCAACTACAAGAACAGGATTCACTTTGAATGTTTCTTCAATAAATTCAGAATATTTGTCTTCCATATAGACTAAATAGACTAACGAAATGAAGTACCATCTAATATTCTTGCGCTCCTAAAAGGATTATGTTCTGCTCTTACGTCTAAGTGCAGAACTTTTAGTGAATAATAAAGGGGATTGAAATTAGGGTGTGGAATAGTTATGGATTAGAATGAATTTGGAAAGAAAATTCTGAACAGATCCAGATAAGGCAAGAAATGCACGCGCAAATGTGAATGGTGGTGAGTGTATGAACGAGAAAATTGTAGTTGCTGCAATGCGAGTATTTGAAGAACAGCATGGTTTTGCTCGAACAAAAGATTTTATAGAAGCGAATGTATCCCCTTACTACATAAAAAAACTGGAGTCCGCTGGTGAAATTGAACGGGTAAAACAGGGGATTTACCGACAGTCTGGTCAATTTAATGAACCGCCCCATGAAATGGTTGAGGTATCCAAACTTGTTCCCAAAGGGGTTATATGTCTTCTCTCTGCGCTCTCCTTCTATGAACTGACAACTTACAATCCATGGGAATATCAGATTGCTATTCATCGTGGCGGTAAAAAGCCAAAGCTTCCAGACTATCCTCCTATTAAAGTAATCTATTTGGCAGATGCTCAATACAAAATTGGAATTGATGAAGTCTATATTGATGGCTCGGCAGTTAAAATTTATGATCGTGAGAAAACAATTTGTGATATGGTGAGGTATCGTGAGAAGATTGGAATTGATTTGATGAAGGAAGGGCTGAGGAATTACCTTCAATCCTCCCACAAGAATATAACAAGGCTTGTCTCCTATGCTGATAAGCTACGAATTCGAACGGTTTTGCAAAAGTATCTAGAGGTGCTGATCTGATGAGTGAAATTAAAAATATTCCCGCCTCTGTTTCATGAAGAATTTGCTGAAAATGAAGGTCGGACAAAACAGTGGCAGGCTTTTCTGCGTCGTTTAGGGGTTGAAGAACAACTTGCATTTCAGGATGTGATGGATGCTCTTGTTTCTTTTCTTGAACCTGTTTATCATTCAATAATTGATGAGAAAGAGTTTTTTAAGCGTTGGAGTTATACCGAAAGGGCTTGGAAGAACAATAACTGATTAATACATAAGTTTTTGAACTATGCACCAACTATTTTAGAGGGATGTATGCAAATTACTGCCCATTTTTCTTATAAAACTGAACCAACGCCCTTGACCTGACATAAGATGAGTTGACTGTATCCCCTTAACCTTGTTACACCAACACAACCCGAGCAAGGAGGGGTGAACATTGAAGGGTATCGATCATAAAAGCAAATTTTTGTTGACCCACCGTGAACGCGAAGTATTCGAATTACTGGTTCAAGACAAAACAACGCGTGACATCGCAGGGCAGTTATTCATCAGCGAGAAAACGGTGCGTAACCATATTTCGAATGTGATGCAGAAACTCAATGTTAAGGGTCGTTCGCAGGCAGTTGTCGAGCTGATTAAGCTTGGAGAACTGAAGATTTAGTTGCGAATTGCAGTTAGGATTAAGTAGCAGCATGAAAGCCTTTCTCTATTCTTTATCATGAAGAATGGGGCAAGGCTTTTTTGCTGTTATAGACCATGAATTAAGGGAGTTAACAATAAATTGAGGAAGGATTGAAATGTAGCATCGCTTGTTTTCATTATTTTAGTACACCATAATGATGATTACATATATGAAGCAGATAAGGCAGTAGGTACTTGAAAGTGAAACGTTGGTCTGAACGATAACAGTGACCAGAAGGTTATTCTGTCAGCGAAGTGGCAAGTGTAACTATTCGGTATTTCAACTTATAATAAAAATGAAAGGATGAGCTGAGTGGAACGCTTTTTAAGTGAATTTGAAATTCAATTTCGAGCGGGGGTTCTACCCGATCTGGAACAAACACTGGCTAAGGTGAAGCATGAAAAAGTATATGCTTGTGCATTTGGAACGGACAGTGATTGGGTTACCTTGTTTTTGGCGGTGAATACAGAGGAATCTCTGGCTAAGCATATTTCGAGTATGAAAGAGCAAGGGCTGTGTGATAGTGAGGAGGACGAGATCTATTACAGATGGGGCTGCTCCGAATATCAATATGGTGAGGATACGCACTTTAACCATATCAGCCGATTGTTGTATGCAACAGAAGATGTCCAGAAGTATAAAGATGAGATCATTCGAATCATTGCCAAAGTTGTGAATGAGACATCAGATGAAGTTTTTGCCCGATATGGTCAAACCAAAGCAGACATTACGTTCTTCGTTTCTCTCACAGATGACGATTTGGCGGAGGAGATTGAGAATCAATCGGTTCATCAAATGACTGTACCCAGCTTAGCCAGTAAGTTCTTAAAACGATATGAATGAATCAAAATGAATTGAATCGTTGTACCGCGAAAGTCTTTCCTTTTCTTTATCCAAAGAAGGGAAGCGGCTTTTTTATTTTAGCGGAAAAAATGAAATAACCGAATTCATATCACTTTATCACTTATTGATTCCTATTCATTTGAAGGAACGTTCTCCATCTTTTCTTCGAAAATGGCTGATAAAAGAGCAGCTCCAATTCCTCGAATTGTGCTTCGTTCAGATGAAGATGGAGCGCTCTTTTCGCAATTTTGGCGGCAGGTTGGGAAGTGGATTTCTGCCCTCCAGCTTTTCGTTTGATCGGAATATGAAATTGCAGTAGGTCTTCGAGCTGATTCCAGCCTTCCCAACTCAATCGACCTCCGCGTTTCCAGTCGATAGCATAGAGGGCATAATAGGCGCGTCCTTCTGTTTGTTTGGTAGCAATAATCCAGGTGGAAGGAATGAGCTTTTTCCGTTGTCTTCGATTCATTAGAATTGCACCCCTCTCGATTCTCAATATAAAGGATATCCATGATTTGGAGCAAGGAGATGAGGGTCTACCCACACGTTGAGCATGAATGCGAAAGTCGTGTGAAATTCCTCTTGATTTGCAGGATCGTCTTGATTAAAATGAAAATATAAAAATGATTTTCTTATATAATATAAAATAAATAAAAATAATTTTCATAAAGTGAGGTCCTCATGGCAGCCATATTACGTGCGTTGCAGCAAGAATTGAATAACCTTCCGTCTCAGGAGCGACGTATTGCCGAAGTCATTATGCATTCTCCATCGGACATTCCCGGCTGGACGATTAGTCATCTGGCAGAGCGGAGTGGAACGAGTGCGGCGACGGTGACCCGCTTTTGCAAGTCGTTTCATTTCAAAGGATTTCCCGATTTCAAAATGAAACTCGCCGCAGAATTATCCCACGCTTCCGATGAAACGGCATATCAGGATATCGTCGCCGGCAACCCGTTATCCAAAATTGTTGAAGCTATCGAAGCCAATCACCTTGCATCTATTGCAGACACCACCCGTTTACTGGACTTGGGTAGATTGGAGCATGCCGTTCAATTATTGTGCCGGGCTCGCCGCATCGATCTGTACGGTGTGGCTACCTCGTCGATTGTTACGCAGGATTTCTATCAGAAACTGGTGCGGATCGGCAAAAGCTGTACGGCTTTCTCCGACTCACACATGCAGATTACATCCGCATCTTCGCTCGCTGAGGGAGATGTGGCGATGGCCGTATCCTATTCGGGCGAAACACCAGAAACCATCGATGCCCTGCATTGTGCCAAAGAGGCCGGAGCTTCTACAATTTCACTGACTTCCTATGGAAGTAACACACTCGCAACGGTATCGGATATCCCACTGTTCACCTCTTCTCTGGAAGAAGGCATGAGGCGCGGAGATATGGCTTCACGTATTGCACTGCTGCATGTGGTCGATATTTTGTTCACAGGCATGGTAAGTGCCGACTTCGACCGTTTTATCCCCAGACTGGAACAATCCTATCACAACGTGCAGTCCTATCGATTCCAACACAAACACAACGGAGGTGCCTGACAGATGAATATCCGCATTTTTGAAAATGAAGAAGATTTGAACGCCACAGGTGCTGGCCTCATTGCCAGCTTGTTGCAGACCAAACCACGGGCTGTATTGGGGCTTGCGACAGGAAGTTCTCCTGTGGGCATATATAAACAGCTTATCACGTTGTACCAGAAGGGGCTTGTCAGCTTCTCACAGGCTTCTTCTTTTAATCTCGATGAGTATGTTGGACTTCCAACAGAACATCGCGAAAGTTACCGCAGTTTCATGAACGAACAATTATTCCATCATATTGATATGGATCTTGCTAGAACGCAAGTGCCTGATGGTCAGGCTGCAGATCTGGAACAGGAATGTAATTCCTATGAACAGCGGCTGGACGATCGTGGACCGGTAGATCTTCAACTGCTGGGCATCGGACATAATGGTCATATTGGCTTCAATGAACCGGGAACTGAACTTACAGGACGAACACATGTCGTGGATCTGAAAGACGAGACGCGAAAGGCAAACGCACGTTTCTTCGACAGCATTGATGAAGTTCCGGCTCAGGCGATTACGATGGGTGTCGGTACCATTTTGAAAGCCAAACAGATTCTGCTCATTGCCCGTGGAGAGGAAAAAGCCGAGATTATCCGTGAAGCTTTCATGGGTCCAATCACAACGGCCTGTCCTGCATCGCTTTTGCAATGTCATCCAAATGTGGTGGTATTGCTGGACCGTGCGGCAGGGAGGCTGGTGAGATGACCGAGGAGAATAGCCATGTTAGCTGGGGCCAGCGTGATGAAAATATTTCTCTTCTTCGGGGCAAGCTGCTCTTTGCAGATGAAATACTGGAAGACGGTGTAATAGCCTGGAGGGATGGGGAAATCCTTTATGCCGGGATACCGGAAGGTCTTCCTGAACGGATTCGGAGCGAGGCTTTGCCGCTGTCAGTACCGGAACGTGGTCTCATTGTGCCTGGATTCATTGATATCCATGTGCATGGTGGGAACGGAGAAGACTTTATGGACGCAAGCCCGGAGGTGTTGGACAAGATCACTTCTTTCCATAGTACGCAGGGCACAACAGCGATGCTTGCGACTTCCATGACCGCTCCAAAAGACCGCCTGGACAGCGTACTTGCTGAAGTCGACCGCTATCGTTCGAGTGAAATGCCATATGCACAACTTGAGGGTGTGCACCTGGAAGGTCCGTTTTTTAGTCCGAAATGGCCTGGCGCGCAAAATCCAGAACACATCATTCTGCCTGATGTATCTTGGCTTGAAGCGTGGGAGAAGCAATATCCTAGCCTAATCCGTCAAGTTACATTGGCACCGGAACGTGAAGGCGCGCTGGAAGTCATCTCGTGGTTACGTGAACAGCGGATTACAGCGGCACTCGGTCACACCGATGCGACCTATGAAGAGGTGGAGCGGGCAGTCGAGGCAGGACTGCATCATGCGGTACATACATTCAATGCCATGACACCGTTGCATCACCGGCTACCCGGAGCTGCCGGAGCTGTACTGAGTGATCCACGTATCAGTGCCGAGGTGATTGCTGATGGTATTCACGTGCACCCTGCGGCGATCTCGATCCTGGCTCAGCTGAAGCAACATAACGATCAACTTGTGTTGATCACGGATGCCATGTCTGCTGCGGGATTGGATGATGGGGAATACAAGATCGGCGACCTGCCCGTAATCGTGAAGCATGGCGAGGCCAGACTGAAGGACGGCGGCGCACTGGCGGGAAGCACACTGACAATGATTCGCGGTTTCCGTTACCTTGTACAGGAAGTGGGCTTGAGTCTGAACGCTGCATCACGTGCAGCAAGTCTGACCCCGGCACGCCTGCTGGGCATTGATCATCGGACAGGTTCCCTTGCTCAAGGCAAGCAGGCAGATATCGTTTTGCTGAATGCGGAGCTGGATATTGAGGGTGTGTGGGTGAAGGGCAGACGGATCGGAGAGTCATATTAGATTTAGGAAATTAGTATCGTGCTAATAACTCTCATTTGTGATGCATCAGTCTTCGGAGTTAAAACTTGGCTTTTATCTGTGTAGAGGCAACACCTTGCACAATATGTTAAAATAGATCTCAAAAAGACGGGATCTGCGGATCACGCATAACGGAGGCGTGAAACATGGAACGTAACGCTATGCTCGAACATGATCCGTTCATCACAGTGTTGGCGGAGAAGTTGCACATACACGGATATTATGCCTTTTATGGCGAGCATTACAATGAGACCGATATGGAGCAGTACCGCAGGCATCTGTTCACATCATTCAGCAACATCGTATGGGTAGAGCTGGATGCACGCAAAAAGTATATGATTGTTGATCATCGTGGACGCAACACGGTCATGAAACTGATCGAAGGTATGCTGAACACCCGCAGAACGCTGCGAGCGAATCAGGCAATGGCAGGTACGGACACCACTGGAGTCCAGCAGGAGATCGCACATTTATCCAAGCTTGTGCACATGTTGAAATTTACGACTTTCCGCACATAAGCGATGAGTAACAATGAAAAAATGAAAAGTAACACCTAGAATAATAAGAACAACCACCACAAGAGTATACATGAGTAACTAGGAAGAGTTATAAGTTAAGTTTCAAGAAAGAATAGACCAGGATCTCGACAACAAGACATGACAACGAATGCATCTCATAATTAGTCATCTCCGAAGGGGCGCTCAGTTCTAACGAATCTGTGAAGCCTTATTCCAATGATTTTGCTGTCATACAAAATGTAACGAATCTCATGGAGCTAGAATAAAAAGTGGACACCCGTTAACGGACGGAAGGATAATGAGACTAACGGAGGTGTCCACATGGGAGAACAGCGGCAACGATATAACGAAGAATTCAAGAAACAAACGGTCAAATTCATTCAAGAGCAGACGAAGACACTTGGAGATTTGGCAGAAGAACTCAACATTCCAAAAAGTACGTTGCACCAATGGATGAGTAAGTACCGCGAACTAAAACATGAGCCTGTTGCCAGCGTAGATCGAGTGAAACAACTGGAAGCAGAACTCCAAGAGATGCGCCGGTTGCTTCAAGAGAAAGAGCACACGCTCGCGGATACACAAGAAGAACTGGCGATTGTAAAAAAAGCAGTGCACATCTTCAGCAAACCAAAGAGCTAAGATTTCAGTTTGTAGAAGATCATCGCTCCGAGTTTTCTTTGGAGAAGATGTGCAGAACCTTTCAAGTATCACGGAGCGGATATTACAAATGGCGAATGGACCAAACCAGCAAGCGGCAGAACCGAAAAGCCGAGGTCATGAAGCGTATTCGCTATCATTTTTACGACCACCAGATGCGGTGCGGAAGCCCTAAAATTACGTATCTGCTCCATTTAGAAGGGTTGCGAATCTCTTCCCGTACCGTCAGTATATACATGCGTCAAATGAATCTACGTTCTGTGGTCATGCCCAAATATCGCGTTCAGACGACGGATTCCAAACACGACAATCCTCTTGCGCCAAATACGCTGAATCAGCAATTTAAAACGTCCAAACCGAATACGGTATGGGTTACCGACATCACCTACATTCCTTGCCGAGGAGGTCGTCTATATCTCGCCAGCGTTCTGGATTTGTGCACACGTGAAATTGTAGGCTGGCGTCTATATAACCATATGGAAACCAGTTTGGTGATGGGTGCACTGGAGGAAGCTTACAAGGCCAAACGCCCCGCTCCGGGATTACTCCATCACTCGGATCGCGGCTCTCAATACACGTCAAAAGAATACGTGGAGCAACTAAAATCATACGGAATGGAATCAAGCATGAGCCGCCGAGGAAACTGTTATGATAACGCCTGTATTGAGTCATGGCACAGTATTTTAAAGAAGGAACTCATTTACTGCAATCCTCGTTTTAAGACGCCGGAAGAGGCTTATACTGCCATCTACCAGTACATTGAGTTCTATTACAACCGCAAGCGAATGCATGGCGCGCTAGGGTATCTTTCCCCTGCTCGTTTTGCGATGAAATTTACGGACAAATCCGCAGCGTAGTGTCTACTTTTTTGACATAGGTCCATCAGACACGTTATTTAGTACAATTTAGCGATATTCTGCTACCCAAACATGCTTTAAGCACAAATAAGGTGTCTACGATTCGTTAGATTTTCAAACCTGCGAAATTTCAAGTAATAAGGCTTGTGAGGTCTTTAGACGACTGTTGGCAATCTCGATGAAAGCTATGTGTTGGACTTAGATAGTAAACGAGTAAACGAAAGAGAGAGTCCTGTCCTAGCTGACGGAACTCTCTCTATTTTCTTTATACAACGACTTTTCAGTTCAGCAACAACCATATTCACTCATTTACTCGTTCAACGGGGATGCAAGCTTCTGAAGCTAACTCATGTAGTAACTCATATCTTACTAACTTGGCACAATCAATAGAATTAAGATAACTAAGCTTCCTAAAGATCACAAAGTTACACACCGCATCCTACAGATATCTCCAAAGATCTATCCCCATCCACCGATCAATCCAACCATTCCTTCATCCTATGTCTGAATCCTCTATATAAGCAGTCATCTAAACGAAGTCACAAAACTGCTGAACAGCGTCCGAACATCATACTGATACTTATTGATCGGCTCAATCGGCCGGTTCTCTCCGAGAAGAGTGTAGACGGCGATCCGTGCTGCCCGTACCGAATATTCTTCCGTGAATACCACGTCATCGGCAATTTCGCAGAATTGGCTGATGAAGGCCAGGTTAGTGGAACCTTCAGGCACAACCTTTGGTCTGTCGCTGTTCAGTCTAGGCATGAATTGGGCTGTAATGTAAGGCATCATGCATGGAATGCAGTTGGCGGTAGCCATGATGGCCTCTTGATGTTCCTGGAAATGAAGATGGCCGATCAACTCCTGCATAATTTCTTCCCCAGTACAATCGCACATTCTTTTCTTCACGTAATCGCCCACGTTATCCGGGTATAATCCGTATCCCCAGAATACGTTGACATGCTCCGGCTGGTCGCGGAAATGCGGTTGAAAGGCCAGAACGACAGACATGAACCAGCTGGAATCCTTGAAAGTAACCAGAGCCCCGGTGCCTGCCCGATTGCGCGTAAATTTCTCCATCAGATCGAAGAAGACCGAATCCTGGAAGGTGACCGTAAACGATTCCCATTTGGACTCATGCACATGATCATTAAAAGAAGAAGGATTGCCTAGCATCGGTTTCTTGGCGGCAATGTTCTCCCATAGCTTCCATGAGCTGCCCTTGCCGTTCAGTTTCGGTGCGGAAGTCATGGAGCCGATATCGGCCCCTTCGGTCATCGAACCATTTGTGACAATGACGAGATCGCCTTCATGAATGTCGATGATCTCCTCGGTACCTTCGCGTCGTACATGCATCCGACTTACCGTAATGCCGTCGCCGTCTTTGAAATCCAGATCGGTAACCGTACATTTCAGCGTGAAATCTACGCCAAACGGCTCCAGGTAGTTGTGCAATGGCAGGATAATCGAGTCATATTGGTTGAACGGTGTGCGGGTGACACCTTCCAGCGTTTGAATTCTTGGGAATTCGTGAAAAAAGCGGAGCATGTATCTTTTGAATTCCACGGCGCTATGCCAAGGTTGAAACGCGAAGGTGGTCGCCCACATATACCAGAAGTTCGTTTTGAAAAAATGAGGGCCAAACCAGTCGTTGATTCGCAATTTACCCAGCGTGTCTTCAGGAGTAATAATCAGTTTTCCCATCGCCAACCGGTCCGCCATATCAAAACCCATGGAGAGCACGTCTTCGACCTTGCCGTCACGGTTGATGAGCCGCGCATTGGAATGTGTGGGATTGGCCTCGTCAAATTCGGTGATTTCCTGTCGGACAGATATGCCCGGACGGTCGATGGAAGGGATGGAAGCCAGCAACTCCCACAGATTCTCATAGGCCTCGTCATTGAGCATCCGCCCGCCGCGGATGATATAACCTTGATCGGGATTACCAGCACCGTCATTGCTGCCGCCGAGAATCGGCATTTCTTCGATAATGTGAATGTGTTCTCCGGGAAAGTCACAATCTCTGACCAGATAAGCTGCACCCGCCAAAGATGCAATGCCGCCGCCTACAAAATAGACCTGTTTATTACCATGTTCTTTCTTCACGATCATTCGCCTCCAAAAGTTACTGTAATCACATCTCTAATGTAAACCTTGCAGGTTCCGTGAGGTATGATCAAAAGAAAGAGAGTGTCCAATTTTTGGTCACTTTTGGAAAAATGTCTAAAACCTAGGCTTAGATCACGTATGAAAAAGCCGCGCATCCTTAAGTGGATGGCAGCTTATTCTCATACCTGTGCAGTGCCCTCAGGACATTGCCTTCAATTAGCTCACTGAGCTTCTCAATTATCTGTTTTGGCGGTTCTTGCATATCGCCTCTCATCCATTGAATGATCAGCCCAGTGAAGGCCAGGGTATAGAAGTTGGCGACGAACTCTTTGTCTTCTCCGCGGACCTTAATCCCACAGGCGAGTTCATCAATAACACCCATGATGAGATCGTGGGTTACTTCATAGAGGTATACATCCAGGTGGGTACGCCCGAGCGAGTTGAGTGTGTTGCAGCAGAACGTTTTGTTGTTCTCAATGTAACAAAATATTTTATAGAAACCGTCCGTCCATGTGCTGTAGCTTCGGTACTCCGTAAGACTCTCCACCGCTTCAGTCTGATAGATCCACCCAAGCAGCGCGTAAATATCCTGAAAATGATAATAAAAAGTTTGCCTGTTCACGCCGCAATGATCAACCAGATGTTTGACCGTAATCTTGTTCAGTGGAGTATGCTCCATCAGTAATTTAAGCGAGTGAGCCAGCGCATTTTTGGTCAGGTTAGAAGCAGACACAACATTCACCTCATCATTTTGGATTAGCTTGCTGGGGTATAACAGCAGGTAAACACCTCATGGCAAAAATTCCGCGCCGAAGTCGCTAAGCACAAACAAGTCAAAACGCAGGAATCCCGAAAGATCCTCCCATCCACAAAACCCCTGTATCTATTGACTATCTTCGAAACACCATCTGCCGTAACATACTCCATAAGGGTGCATTCTAAATATCAATCGATTCAAACAAACCTCCAAGGGCCACCGCTTGAGTTATCTCTATCACAACTCCTTAAAAGTTAGCCGTCGTCTAAAACCAGTCACAATAAAGCAACCGCTATAAAAGCTGAAACCTAGTGAAGGAGACCGAATCAAAAAAGGACAATAAGGTCGCGTATGTTATCTCCCATACACTAAACCATTAAAACCGAGACTACGTCTATAAAATCAGTCATAGGAAGAACGATAACGAAATGATCGAGAAAAACCAAAAAAATTGTTCAGAAGCCCATCGTTTCTGTGAGCTATCACACTAACCCATCCAAGTTAGACCCATTCCTTTAAAGCAGCCATGATAAAGCAAGCTGTACGTAATGATCGATACAAAATTCAAAGAAACGGCCTAATAAGGTCACCATGTTGTTATCTCTAATACACTAACCCATTTAAAAGTAAGCCTCTATCGTCTCCATCATAAAAAGCAGCCATAAAAAAACTACAATTTCACCAAAGAAACAAGAAACAAAAAAACAAAAAAACAAAAAAACAAAAAACAAAGAAACAAAAAACAAAGAAACAAAGAAACAAAGAAAAAAAGAAACAAAATAAATAACAAAAAAACGACCCGAAGGCCGTTCTTTGTTATCCCCATTACACTAACCATTCAATAGTTAGCTCAATCCTAAAATCAGTCATGCGAGAAGCTGCAACATAGTGAAGGGGACGAAATCGATTCTGAAGAAGCGGAGCGTTCGCCTTTATCCCCGGATTTCTCCCTTTAGAAAGGGAATCAAGGAAATCCGGGGATAACAGCGATCAAAAGAACGATTCGGCCCCGGAACGTCCACTCAGCACGCTCTCAAGAACTGGTTTTAAACACGATGAGCCCTAACTATTACAAACTCTTCAAGAACTGAACAATCGTCAACAACCCTTTATCAAAGTTCTCCAAGTTGAAGTGCTCGTTCGGAGCATGCAGGTTCTCATCCGGCAAGCCGAAGCCCATCATGACAGCAGGGATTTCGAGTACACGTGAGAGTTTCTCAACAATCGGAATGGAGCCGCCATCTTTGGTAAAGAGGGCACGAACGCCATACACGTGCTCATACGCATCTGCCGCTTTTTGCAGGATTGCATTCGAAGGATCAGTGTTGAAAGCAAAAGCTTTTTCGATCTGTTTCACATGCAGCGTTGCACCCGGTTGAACGTGAGCACGCAGATGTGCTTCGATACGATCCAATACATGTTGTGGATCTTGGTCCGCAACAAGGCGGCATGTAATTTTGGCATGAGCTTCCTTCGGAATAACCGTTTTGCTACCTTCGCCTTGGAAACCACCCCATACGCCGTTCAGTTCCAATGTTGGACGAGCGCCAACACGTTCCACGAACGAGTAGCCTTCTTCGCCGTACAATTGCTCCAGCCCAAGGTCTTGACGAAGCTGTTCTTCATTGAAGCCTTGTTTTACAAATTCTTCTCTCATCTCAGGAGACAGTGGCAGAACGCCGTCGTAGAAACCGTCTACACTCACACGACCTTGCTCATCATGCAACGAAGCGAGCAGGGATACGAGTGCGTGCAGTGCGTTAGGTACACCACCACCAAATGAACCAGAGTGCAAGTCGGTATTGGCTGTGTTCAGATCTACGTGAAGCGAGCAGAGGCCGCGCAGGCCAGTGGAGATCGCCGGTTTACCTTTTTCAAGCAGGGACGTATCCGAGATCAGTACCATATCTGCACGCAGCTTGTCTGTATGTTCATTCAGATAGATGGGCAAGTTCGGGCTGGAGATTTCCTCTTCGCCTTCAATGCAGAACTTGATGTTAACCGGAAGTTCTTTGTTTTCGGCGAGAATGGCTTCTACTGCCTTGATATGTAGGAAAATTTGTCCTTTGTCATCCGTTGCACCACGAGCGAACAGCTTGCCATCACGAACGGTAGGTTCGAAAGGAGGCGTCTCCCACAGGTTAAGCGGATCAACAGGTTGTACATCATAGTGTCCATAGATCAGAGCTGTCGGTTTGCCCGGTGCATGCAGGTGATCTGCATAGACAATCGGATGTCCAGCCGTTTGAATGACCTCTACGTTTTCCATACCCGCACGTGTGAGGGCATCAGCTGCCCATTGTGCTGCACGATTAACATCCTCTTTATGCGCTGAAATGGCGGAAATACTCGGAATGGACAACCATTCATTCAGTTCTGCCAGGTGTTTTTCTCTATTTTGTTCAAAATAAGTCTGTTCTTTCATTAAAAAGGCCTCCTTCATGTTTGCTTTATCTCATTGTAATCCATTTTGCCATGTTAATAAAACATTGGTTAAAAAAATGATCGGTTACAGATCGTTTCATTCACCTGTAGATTGTGCGTATAATACAAGAAAAGGATTTCATCCATATATTCTCAGGGGAGTTGAGGAAGTTTCCATGACAGTCAGACCCGAGGCAAGCAGGCAGGTGAGCAGCGATGGAACCGATTAGGAGCAATCGAATATTTGGCAGATTTAAGCGGTTATCCGATTTAAAGGCAGGAAGACATAAAGGACGATTTTATCGAAACAGCCTCATGCTGATTTTACTCATTGCCAGCATCCCCGGGTTAATCACAGGTATCGTTATGTATCAACAGGTGGTTGGTCGGATGGAGTCCGAGTTCAATCAGATGCATCAGAACCAGATCGAGAACCGGGCACGCAATGTGGATGACCAGCTGGCTTATCTGGAGATGAACTTATCTCATTGGGCTTTTGAACCGAGGTTTGGCAATGCATTACGTACACTGGATTTTGTATATTATTTCAATGAAACGCAGGAGATTGTCACTACATTATATGTATTGCAAGGTTCCCACCCGCTGATCAAGTCAGCACAGCTGTATTTGCAGGAACCGAAGCCGATCTTGTTTAATCGGGATTATAACGAGTTGAAAGATGATGCCAAAGTACAAGCGTATGATCGTTATCTCTCCATGGGCAACCACGTGTACTGGACAGACTGGGTTTCCAACATCAACAGAGATACCAAACCTTCGACCAACGACAGTCTACTGCATACGGATGCAGGCAATGCACTGGTTCTTGTACATAAGATTCCGGGGGAGAGCATTAATCCATTTGGTGCACTAATTATTACGTTGGATAACGAGAAAGTCGCCAGTTTGTTGAAAACGCTTACTCCATACGACGAAGGGTTAACGTTCCTCATGGATCAGGAAGGAAACACACTGGTTACCGGTAATCCGGGAACGGCGGGAGAGAACTCTGCTTTTGAGCAGCAGCTAAAAGAAGAAGTGGCCCTGCATGCGGACAACCGTTCATTCCTGTTCCGATATGAGGATCAGACCTATTCCGTCTCGTACGGCTCATTGAGTCGAATTGATTCGGACTGGACCTATGTTTCTGCTGCACCTTTGACATCAGTCACTTCGCCAGTCAAGCTGGTATCCAAAATCATCGTCATTGCCAGTGCAGGCAGTCTCATCCTGGGATTATTGTTATCCTGGTTTGCTTCACGCCGTATATATTCGCCTGTAGCCCGGATGCTGCATCTGCTTACGCCTGGCCGAAACGAAACAACACCAACCGATGCAAAGCTGGACGAGTTTGAGTTGCTGGAGCAACAGTGGAACGAACTGACCTCCCGCAGTGTAACGGCACATCGCCAGTTGCAAGAGCAGCTTCCCCATCTGCGCGACAGTTTTGTCTTACAACTTGTGCAGGGGCATCTGTACGCCTATAACGAGCATGATCTTCAGCAGCGGATGCGTAATCTTGGCTTTGAACTGGAGGGCCAGCAGTTTTTGCTGGTGCAGATGTATTTTACGGGATATGACCAGCTGCAAGGCAGATTCGGAAGCCAAGACACAGGACTGGTTACTTTTGCAGCAGTGAATATCACTCAGGAAGTCGCCAAAAATGTTTTCAGGCAGATCAGTGTCATGAACTTTCACGACCTGTCCTCAGCCATGCTTGTGATCGCTCCTCAGGACGAACCTGTGAAGTCACAAGCGCTGTTATGGGGGCAGGAACTGGTGGAGGTCATTGGACGAACGCTCAAAATGAAGGTGACTTTGATGGTCAGTCGCCCAGCAGCTTCACTTCAGGAACTGCCCGGACGATTCGTCGAGTTGGAACAGGCCGTGGCTTATCGCAGTGTGGAGGAAGGAAGTCAGATTCTCGATCTGGAGGATGAGGCGTGTTTCCGCAGAAACGAAGCAGCTTCCTATCCATTGGGGCTGGAACGTGAGTTACTACAGGCGGTCAGGCTAGGCAAACAAGCCGAAGCTGAACGTGTGCTGGAGCAATTCATGAGTGAGATTACGCGGACCGGGAGTACCGAATTCCAAGTTCAGCAGATGATGCTTCAATTGCTCGGCAGTATTCAGCACATGATGCTGCAAACAGGGGTCACACCTTATAAGCTGTTTGGTGGTAGCAACATGTATGAGCGATTATCCGGTATTCGTGAACCTGTGCAGATGAAGCAGTGGATGATGAATGAGGTATTCATGCCTTATATACAAGAGGTTGAGGTACGATCGCAGGAACCGCTGAAACTGGTGGTGGAACGAACGATGTTGTATATCGATACACATTACCGCAGCGACATTTCGCTGGAAAACTGTGCTGACGAGGAGCAAATGACACCTTATGCACTGAGCAAGGCTTTCAAACAGGTTTCGGGCATCAATTTTATTGATTATTTGACACGTGTGAGAATGGATGCGGCGAAGCAATTGCTACGTGAGACAACGATGAAAATTAATGATGTTGCGGCAGCTGTGGGATATCAGCACAGTTATTTTAATCGGATCTTCAAGAAACAGGAGGGAGTTACGCCGAGTCAATATCGCGATCAATGGTTTGCACAATAACCGTTCATATCTTTTTCATTTCAGACCGGCATTCAGCTTTAGCGGATGTCGGTTTTTTCTTTTTTTTACCGTGATACAAAGAAGGATAAACCCGCAAAAATGTGCAATTCTACCTGCTACCTTATGATCAAAAACATGTGAAAATGGCGTTATAGCGGGCTTTTCGGCCAATGTGCCGGAGTGATGCAAAAAATGAAGGTTGCCGGAAACAAGGTGGCTGTATAGTCTGAATAACAGATATATTGATAACGCTTACATTGTTGAGGAAGGGGAGACATGATGAACGGGAAGACGGACTGGAATACCAACGGCACTGCAACTGCTCAAGCGGATATGGGAACAAGACCATTAAAACAGGAGTCCAATTGGAAAAGGCAGATCAAACGAAACAAATGGTTATATGTGCTTGTGCTTCCCGGCTTTCTGTACTTTGTCATCTTTAAATACTTGCCCATGTGGGGGATCATCATTGCCTTTCAGGACTACCAGCCATTCTTGGGCATCCGGGAGAGCAACTGGGTGGGGCTAGAGAACTTTACGAACTTCTTCTCCAATCCGGACTTCTACCGACTATTACGCAATACGCTGGTTCTGGCCCTGTATGATCTTATCTTCTTTTTCCCGGCACCGATCATTATCGCCTTATTATTAAATGAAATTCGGGTCGTTTTTTTCAAAAGAACGATTCAAACGCTGGTCTATGTACCCCATTTTGTATCCATGGTAATTATCGCGAGTATCACGTACGTATTCCTGACCCCGCAAGGCGGCGTGTTATACGACCTGATCGCCTGGATTACAGGCAAGCCTATTGATGTGCTCTCCAGTCCGGGTTCGTTTCGTCCGCTCATTATTGTGCAGATGATGTGGAAGGAGATGGGATGGGGCACAATTATCTTCCTGGCGGCCCTCGCAGGTGTGGACACGGAGCAGTATGAAGCTTCGATTGTAGATGGCGCAGGACGATTACGACGAATGTGGCATATCACGCTTCCAGCCATTCGTACGACTATAGTCATTTTGCTCATTCTCAGATTGGGGAACTTTCTGGATACGGGATTTGAGCAGATCTACCTGATGACCAACTCCCTCAACCGGGATGTCGCGGACGTATTTGATACGTATGTGTACACGGTGGGGATCACGCAAGGTGCATTCAGTTACAGTACCGCTGTTGGACTATTCAAGTCTGTGGTGGGGATCATTCTGGTGCTCGGCAGTAATAAACTTGCGAAAAAATTCGGTCATCCCGGAATTTATTAAGGAGGAGCGCCCATGAACAGCCGTCTATACAACAGCCCTGCCGGCAAGGTATTTGATATCTTCAATTACGTCATGCTGGGGATTCTGGGCATATTAACCGTCCTCCCTTTCCTGTATATTATAGGGAATTCTTTCGCAACGGAAGCCGAGATCACTGAACGCAGTTTTTTCCTTATTCCGAAGGTGTTTTCCTTCAGCGCGTATGAGTATATCTTTTCATCGTCCACGATCTTTCGCAGCATTGGTGTTTCCATCTTCATTACGGTGGCAGGTACACTGGTCAATCTGTTCTTCACACTAACGATGGCCTATCCACTATCCAGAAGTGACTTCTGGGGCCGTAATGTCATGATGAATATGGTGATCTTCTCGATGTTATTCGGCGGTGGTATGATCCCAACGTATCTCGTCATTCGTGGACTGGGACTGCTTGATTCCTACTGGGCCCTTATGCTTCCTGGCGCGATCAGCGCTTTTAACTTAATTGTTGTCAAAAACTTTTTTCAGCAAATGCCGCCCGGGCTGGAGGAAGCGGCCCGCATCGACGGCTGTTCGGATCTAGGCGTGCTGTGGCGAATCGTTCTGCCTTTATCGAAGCCGGTGATTGCCACGTTTGCGTTATTCTACGCTGTGGGACATTGGAATAACTTTTTCTCAGCACTGCTGTACATTTCCGACAGTGACAAATGGCCGCTACAAGTCATGTTGAGACAGATCGTATTACTCTCGCAAGCCAGTGTCGGAGATATGGCGAACATGGACCCCAATTTTGTACAGCCACCAGATCAGTCGATCAAAATGGCGGTGATCGTTGTAGGTACCATTCCGATTTTGTTGGTGTATCCGTTTTTGCAGAAGCATTTTGCCAAAGGTGTCATGTTAGGTTCAATCAAAGGCTAAAGCCAAGGGGGAGAACGTATGGGACAAAAAACGGGATTCAAAAAAGGTGCACTGCTACTCTCTGCGTCACTGGTACTTAGTACGATTCTGGGGGCATGCTCCACCGACAAAGAAAGTTCAGGAACCGCTACGGGTGGCATCGATCAGATTACAATCATGCTGCCGAACTTTGAAGCGGAGAATCCGCCGGAGAACAGCCCGGTCATCCAGAAGCTTGAAGAACTGACCAAGGTGGATGTGAACCTGCAGTGGGTGCCGAGCAGCTCGTATGAAGACAAATTCAACATTACACTGGCCTCGGGAAAGCTGCCTCAGATTATGGTGGTGTTAGGGAAGTCCCCAAGTTTCATCAATGCGGCCCGAACCGGAGCATTCTGGGAGCTTGGTCCTTATCTGAAAGATTATCCGAATCTGAGTCAAATGAATGAAATCATCACCAACAATGCGTCAATCGATGGCAAAACCTATGGGATCTACCGGGCACGCGCCCTAGGACGCAATGGGGTCACGATCCGCAAAGATTGGCTGGAGAATCTGGGGCTGGAAGAGCCGAAGACGATTGATGAATTTTACAATGTATTGAAAGCGTTCACGAAGGATGATCCGGACGGTAACGGCAAGGATGATACGTACGGTCTGGTTGCCAGCAAATTCACGGGCCCATGGGATAACATGCAGGTATGGTTCGGTGCACCCAACAAATGGGGAGATGATGGCAGCGGAGGTCTGATTCCGGCGCATGAGACACCAGAATACATGGAAGCCCTGAAATTTTTCCGTCAAATCTATAGTGAGGGTCTGGTAAACAAGGATTTTGCCGTGATGGATGCGACCAAACTGCCTGATCCATTTGTAAACGGTCAAGCCGGTGTCATGGTGGATGTAGCAGATAATGCGCAGCGCATGGATCAGAAAATACTGGATAAAGACCCCAATGCGACAGGACGCGTAGATGTGCTGCAAGCGATGGAAGGTCCAAAGGGATTGCGTGATATGCCAACGTCCGGCTACTCCGGCCTGATTGCGATCTCCAAAAGCAGTGTCAAAACGGAAGAAGACCTGAAGAAGGTGCTGAGCTTCCTCGATCAGCTGAATGAACCGGAATTGCAGGCATTGTTGTACAACGGACTGGAAGGCAAGCAATACGAGAAGAAAGAAGACTACATCTTACCGAGCACTGAAAAGCTTGCACTCCGCGACTTGCAAGGCTTAAATCAGATTTTGATGTTTGTTCCGGAAGACAGAACGCTTCGCGTTCAACAGACACCTGTCCGTGAAAAGGTTACACAGGTGCAGAAAGCCAACGAAGAGATTGTCATCGCCAATCCTGGCGAACCGCTGATCTCGGATGTTTACGCTCAGAAAGGACCGCAGCTGGACAATATCATTAACGATGCACGGATCAAATATATCGTAGGTCAGATTGATGAGAAAGGATTCGAAGATGCTGTTGCTCTATGGAAGAACAACGGCGGAGACGATTATGTCAAAGAAGTTAATGAACTGTACGCTGCACTGAAGTAGTCGTATAAGCCAGAGCCCGGCAGCCGTGCTTTCAGTGTAGCGGAAACAGCCGGGCTTTTCTTATCGCTGTAATGGCTTGATTCGCGAACCAAATTTCATCCAACTTTCTGGAAAATACGACTTCCTGAATATGGTTTTTGATGTATAATCAAAACAAAACAAACCTATTTGAACTGAAATGAACGTTATTGGTAAAGCTGGACACCACACACTCTTGAACAGGCAGGGAGGAAGGCAACATGTGGAACGGGGATGCATTTGAAAATCCCGAGGCGCAGTACCGGGTTCATCCCTTTTGGTTCTGGAATGGGGATATGGAAGAAGAACAGATTAAGCGGCAAGTGGCTGAGATGGCGGCGCAAGGTGTAGGTGGATTCTTCATCTGTCCACGTCAGGGACTGCAGATTCCCTATCTGTCGGAAGCGTGGTTTGATAAGGTGCGGATTGCAGTGGAAGCGGCGGCTGCTCACAGCATGCAGGTATGGTTATATGATGAATATCCATATCCAAGCGGGATGGCTGGTGGGGAAGTGACCCTTGATTTTCCTGAAGCGAAGCAGCGTCAGCTCGTGCATCATCAGTTGGTGGTTCAGGGCGGAGAAGCTGTGGATCTGGAGTTGCCATGGGGACGCGTCTTGGTTGCCAAGGCGATTCCCAAGGATGAACAGGGCAAACGTCTGTGGCATGAGTCCATCGATCTGCGCAGCAAAATTGGCAATATCCAGACGGATCAGGTCTATCAGGAGACCGGACTCACATCGTATAACCGCAAGCGGTTCTTCACCTACCGAACAGCGTTCCGCTTGTTATGGGATGTTCCCGCGGGTGATTGGGAGTTGATGATATTTCAGGAAAAAGAGATCGACGATTTCAAATATTACGGTAACTTTGTTGACCCTTGCCATAAGGAAGCGATGAGCCGATTTATTGAACTGACACATGAGCGTTATAAGTCAGCGGTTGGAGATCAATTTGAAAGCGTGATCAAAGGCATGTTCTCGGATGAGATCGCACCGCTGGGCCGTATCCCTTGGTCCCCACAGCTTCCCCGTTATTTCAGTGAGCGTTGTGGTTATAGTCTGATCGATTCGCTACCGGCCCTGCTATATGGTGATGTTCCGGACGCGCATCGGATTCGGTATGACTATTACCAGTCACTTCACCTGCTTCTCCGGGAGTCCTATCACAAACAGGTGCATGACTGGTGTGAGGAAGCAGGAATCCAGTACGCGGCTGAGGTGCCTGGCGTACGGATGACCACCCAGTTGTTCAGCCATATGCCAGGTGGTGATTCGGCACATGAGAAAATTGGACGGTCCTTATCGTGGATTCTGGAACGCTACGGCCAAAAGATGCGTGACAATCCCAAGATGGTCAGTTCGCTTGCCCGGCAATTGGGCCGAAGCCGCAATCTGATTGAATGTTTTCACAGTGTAGGCTGGTCCATGACGCTGCAGGATGCCAAGTGGATGATTGATCGCATGGCTACCATGGGCACCAATTTCTATAACTTTCACGCCTTTTTCTATACGATTGGTGGGCTTGCCAAGCATGATGCACCGCCGTCTCAATTTTTGCAGAATCCCTACTGGAAGCATTTCCGGCAGTTGGGGGATTACACCGGACGCTTGAGCTATCTCATGAGCACCGGAGTAGCAGACATTCGAATTGCTGTGCTTGACCCAACGACGACATTCTGGAGTCTGATGGGTAATCCGCTGCATGGATTCGAGTATAGCGGCGAGGACGAATTAGAACGCGCGCAACTGGAGCGCCTGACGAAGGACTGGATGCGGATTACTACCCATCTGCTCGAAAACAGACGGGACTATGACCACCTTGATCCAGAATTGTTGGCTGACGCTGACTTAACGGATGGCATCATTCAGATCGGCGTGGCCCGTTATGACGTACTGATTCTCCCACCGATGCTGAATCTGGAGGCCGCGGCCTGGGAACAGGTGAAGCGATTTGTTCGGCAGGGAGGAACTGTCATCTCTGTTGGGATGCCTCCGCATATTGAGATTCAGCCGGGAAGTCCGGAGGGAGATGAATCTGCCCAGTTCTTTGGTGCGGGCGAGCAGCCGCAAGAGGTGTACTGGGGCCGTAGCGTGACAAAAGATCACGATAACCGTGAAACCATGTGGCATCAGGGTGAGGGGAATGCCTATTTTCTACTCGCAGGAACAGGGCAAGGAGATGACTTTTCGCTGGAGCTGATCTCCCTCCTGCTCGATCAGGTATTGCCCGAACCCATCTGCTGGATTATGGAGGAGGAAAGTGCCTCTTTGCTGATGCAAACCCGTCAATTGTCGGCTGGAGAGCACATGGTTTTCTTGACCAATCAGGAGGGTCAGGAATTGAAGGGGCAATTGAAGCTGGTCGCCAGACAGCTGTGGGATGGAACGGAGCTGACAGAGGGTGATTGTATTGTGGCAGAACGACTTGATCTGGAGACAGGGCGGCTTCAGACATTGCCGTATACGAGCAGCGGCGGGGAATGGTGTATTTCACTAACACTGGCGCCTTATGAAGCACATGCTGTGCGCCTTACTTTACATGCTGCGACGGAAGATACATTAACAACGAAGGCGGATGGAGCAGACAAAACGGGTTCGACGTTCGGAGCGGATGGTTCGGCAGGGGCGAATCAAGCCTGTAAGATCAGAGTTTCTTCGGATGGGCCATGGCGACTGGAAACGGTGCAGTCTAACATTTTGCGAATGGGACAATTCCATCTTCAGGCTTCCAATGCTAACGGAATAATTCTGGAAAGCCAGCATGTAGCTGTGAAACCGTTTATTGATCAGGCGGCAGAATTATCGGAACAGTATCCTCTGCCAGTCCAGTTTAATCAGGTATTTGGCACACCGAAAAAATCATCTATTGCTTACCCGATCGAGTGTCGATATACGACCACATTTGAACTGAGAACGGCTTTGCCTGCATGCCTGTTATTTATGGACAGAACGGCGATCTCGGGCAGTTGGTCCATGGAGATTAATGGGCATCCACTTGGAAAAGAACAATTCGATCCAATCGAAATAACCGACCACAATAACATCGCTTGTAATATTACGGAGCTGCTGCATAGCGGTCTCAACGAAATGACGGTGATTGTGCAGGTGACGAAAGATGAGGATGGCATCGTTGATCCCTTGTATCTACAAGGAAGATTCGGCGTGGAGTTCCATCATGAAGGCATGGCTTCGCTCGTACGGGAACCGGACACGGCCCTTCGCATCGGACCTGAACCGCAGCCGCTGTATCCCCATTTTGGCGGGGAAATGAGTTATAAACGCACGTTCTGGCTGGATGAGTCAGGGGAAGATGTTGCCTCATTTGAACTGGAATTTAGCGATTGGCGGGTGCAGGATGTGACGGAAGTGCGTGTGAACGGACATAGTCTTGGTGTGCGATGCTGGTCTCCGTATCGCTGGAAGGGAGAAGCCTCCTGGCTTCGTTCAGGGGATAACGACATTGAAGTTCGTGTTACCAACACGTTGATTGGCCTGCTGGAAGGCACCTATTTTGATTCGGAACATCATCGATTACAGGACGCAGGTCACGTACTTGCGGAAGAATTTAGATGAAGGAGTGAACGTATGAGCACAACCCAATCAGAACAACAAAGACTGGACCCAGTCTGGGTCGCGGATCAGGGAGACGGTACATACCGCAATCCGATTCTGCATGCGGATTATTCGGACCCGGATGTGATTCGTGTAGGAGATGACTTCTATATGACGGCCTCCAGTTTCTCGCATACACCGGGCCTACCTATTTTACATTCGAAGGACCTGGTGAACTGGCGGCTTGTCCGATATGCCATAGAACGGCTGGATCTGCCAGGATACGGTGTACCTCTTCATGGCAAAGGCGTATGGGCACCCAGCATTCGGTATCACGATGGAAAGTACTGGATCTTCTTCAGCACACCGGATGAGGGCATCTTTATGACCACGGCGGATCACCCTGAAGGCGACTGGTCGCCGTTACATCTGGTTCATGAAGTGAAGGGCTGGATTGACCCTTGTCCTTTATGGGATGAGGATGGGCAAGCCTATCTGGTACATGCTTTTGCCCATAGTCGCAGTGGAATCAAGAGCAAAATCCAGGTGTGCCGGATGGCTGCGGATGGGAGCAAGCTTCTGGACGAAGGTATGATCGTCTTTGATGGAACCGAACATCATCCGACCATTGAAGGGCCTAAGTTCTACAAGCGCGAGGGGTATTATTATATCTTTGCTCCTGCTGGAGGCGTGAAGCCGGGGTGGCAGACGGTTTTGCGCTCCCAACAGGTATTTGGGCCCTATGAGGATCGAATTGTCATGCATCAGGGAGCCTCACCGGTCAATGGACCTCATCAGGGAGGATACGTGGAGCTGGAATCAGGGCAGTCCTGGTTTATTCATTTTCAGGATCGGGATGCCTATGGGCGCATTGTTCATCTTCAGCCGATGACGTGGACGGAAGACGGCTGGCCTGTCATTGGAATAGACCGTGAAGGTCATGGAACGGGTGAACCTGTGGATGTGCACATCAAACCGGATGTAGGAGCCGCCTATCCGATCACTGTGCCTGATGTATCCGATGATTTTCAGGCTGATCATCTGGGACTGCAATGGCAATGGCAGGCGAACTCCCGTCCCGAGTGGGCTGATGCAGGTACGGAAGGAGGACTGGTATTACCTGCTCATCCATACCCGGAGGGCATTCAGTCTTTGTTTGGCACACCTCATCTTCTCTTGCAAAAGCTGCCCGCATCTGAATTTGAAGCCACGACCAAGCTCACGTTCCTGCCTGGACAGGAAGGGGATCAGTCAGGTCTCATCATGTTTGGTGATTCGTATGCAAGCCTGTGTCTGTTACAGACAGAAGACGGCACCATTCGGTTATCGTTGATTCGCGGAACCAAACGTGCAGATAGCCATCTGCATGCAGATGAATGGGAGGAAACGGGATTAGACTGGGAGGGCCAGGGTTCGCAGGTAACCGGCTGGACTATTCATCTTCGGCTCACCCTGAGAGAACCTGCCTTATGCCAGTTTAGTTGGAGTGAGGACGGAGTGGAGTTTCAGCCGATCGGTACACCGTTTAACGCCACAACAGCCCTCTGGGTTGGTGCGAAAATGGGTATCTTTGCTGTAAACACACGGTTCGCGAATCGTGGTGGTCAGGGTGTTTTTCGTTATTTTAACGTGAAGGAAATTCGGGATTAGGGAGCAAGAGCAGAAGCTGGAGGAGGAGCAAGATGGGACATCGTATTCAGTTTGATCGTTATCCAGGTGGTGTGATGAAAGCGTTGACGCTCAGTTATGACGATGGAGTGGTACATGATCGCAGACTGGTGGAAATCTGTAATCGGTATGGCCTGCGGGGAACATTTAATCTGAACTCCGGTACCCTGGGTAATCCAGGCCGCATTGAGGCGGGGGAAGTCGCTGAACTGTATGCGGGGCATGAAGTGGCCGTTCACACGGTTACTCACCCTACGCTGCCTTATGTTCCGAACGAACTCCTGACCGAAGAGATTATGGAGGACCGAAAAGCATTGGAGCAGCTTGTCGGTTATCCAGTACGAGGCATGGCCTATCCCAATGGAGGGTACGACCGTGCGTTAAGTACGAAGCTGGAGTGGCTTGGCATCGATTATGCTCGTACCGTTGAATCACATGGCAGATACACGTTGCCAGACCGTCCCCTTGAATGGCATCCGACCTGTCATCATAACCATGATTTGGCGGCGCATGCCGAACGTTTTATCCAACATTCCAAAACAGGTACGCCATTATTACTCTACGTCTGGGGTCACAGTTATGAGTTCAATGACAACGACAACTGGGAGATCATCGAACAGTTCGGTGAGCAGATTGGCGGCAGGAACGACATCTGGTACGCGACGAACATCGAAGTGATTGCCTACTGGAAAGCCGTACAACGACTGGAGTGTTCGGCCGATCGATCCATCATCCATAATCCGTCTGCCATCCCGGTTTGGTTCACTGCGGATCAGCAGGTTGTTGAAGTGCAGGGTGGAGAAACATTGCGGCTAAGCGAACGAATCAAGGTATAAGGAAGGGAGCTGACGATCATTCGTTATTTTCATGAGAACGAGGCGATTGCAGGCAAGGTGTACGATTCAATTCCGGATATATTGACAACGGTGGCTCAGCGTTATATTGGTGATCATCCGAAACATTCATTTTTGTTCAGAGCCTATCATCAGGGAGGTTTTCGCAGGCTAGGGGATTATCGCTACGACCTGAATCTGAATGAGAAATGCGTAGAGGCGCGTGCTGGGCAGTACGTGTATGTATGGGGCAAGTTATGGAGCGAGCATAATGCAACGTTAAATACGGGCCTGAACTGTTATAGTCCGGTGACAATCTATGTGAACGGTGAAGAGGTGTTCAAGTCTGAGTTGTTGCAGGAATTATTTCCCGAGCGAAGAACCCAGATTCCGATTTCCGTGAACTATGGCTGGAATGATGTGTTGCTATGTTTTGTCAAAACAGAAGTGGGATTCGGCGGTATCTACGGAACAGCCTCGTTCAAAAATTTCCCGCTGCACTTCCTCACGCCTGGGGCAGATCGTCAGGGACAGGAGGGCTGGTTATATTCGGAACCCGTCGATGAACCTGTATTAGCTCTTCCTCGTGACGGCATGACAGAAGAAGAAACAGGTCTTACCTGGTATCCGCGCAAGGCGTGGACAGATGAGGAGCAGAGCGTGGGTTCTTTTGCCCGCATCTTCGGCACGGAACAATCAGCTGTGGCCTACGCATGGTCCAGATTGGATGTAACCTTGCCAGGAACATCACCAGTTATTTTAAAAGGTCGTCATGATGGAGCTTTGACCCTGTATGTGGGTGGCACGGAAGTATACTCTGCTGGAAGTAGCGGTAACTTCCGCGTTGAACTCCCGCGCCGCTACGGTTCTTCGGATCTCGTCGCTAAAGGTGTAATCCAGGAAGCTGGTGACTCGTGGGGATTCACGTTGGAAGATGCAGAGCGTTCGGGTTCCACAGGCTGGAGACTGAAACCGCCTCATCCGGTTACGGGATGCTCTGACCCCTGGCTGTACACAGGTGTGTTTGCTCCCGGTTCTGAATCATCCCACACGGACATCGTGCGAACAGACACCGTATTTGATGATGGCGCCCAAGGTGTATATTGGCGGGTAGATCTTCCCGATACGCATGTTCGTCCCTATCTGGAGAATACACATTACGGCAAGTGGAATTATCCGCTCGGTGTCACCCTGCTTGGACTTCTCCAAACGGGACAAGAATTGGGACGTGATGATTACATTCAGTATGTGCGACAACATATTGAACTGAGCACTTCATTTGATCGCTACGGTCTGTGGGATCGTGAAGGGTACGGTGCGGCAGGGATTAATAATCAACTGTCTGCCATAGACAGTCTGGATGATTGCGGTTCGTTTGGATCTACACTGCTCGCTGCGATGGAGTTGGGCGATATTCGTGGGGGAAGAGACACCGCGGATCGGATTGCGGGCTACATTACGGATGAGCAGGAGCGTCTGGAGGATGGTGCCTTTTATCGGGTGCGCGGCAGTGGGGAGATGCGTCAGGAGACGATGTGGTGTGATGACTTATACATGAGTACACCTTTTCTGATGCGTTACGGTCAGTTAACAGGCGATGGGATGTATTGGGATGATGCGGTTAATCAGTTCCTAATGTTCCGTAAATACCTCTATCTTCCCGAACAGCAGATCATGTCCCATGTGTATGATTTTGTGCGAGGTCGTGCGACAGGTATTCCGTGGGGACGCGGGAACGGCTGGGTGCTATTCTCATTAACCGAACTGTTATCCATCCTGCCACATGATCATGTTAAACGGCCGGAACTGCTAACTTTCTACCGTGATTTAAGTCAGGGTTATCTGGCGCTGCAAGGGGAAAATGGACTTTGGCATCAGGTGCTGAATCGCCCGGATTCGTATGAAGAGACTTCCTGTACATCAATGTTTATCTACGCTTATGCCCGTGGTATTCGGAAAGGCTGGCTGGAACAGCCTGAGCCTTATCTGGAGGCCGTACGCAAAGGATGGGAAGGCATAACGCGCTTGTCGATTGACTATAAAGGCAATATATACGGGGTATGCCGGGGCTCCGGGTACTCGTTTACCGCTTTGTATTATCGCGATGATCTGGGATGGAATCTGAATGATACCCATGGAATCGGCATTGTGCTGTTGGCTGGCATTGAGGCACATAAAATGAACCAGCAGCTACGCGAGGTGTCTATCGATTCTTCGGTTACAGCCGCGCAGCGCTGATGTTTGACGCAACGGATGTATGTGGATAGCCTCTATAAGTAGGTAAACAGCTAAAGAAAGCGGCAATGCCCTCAGGCTTGCCGCTTTTAGTGTGATTTCAATCCCGAATCTGATCAGCATAATAGCAATAACACACTTATCTTCACCCAATAATATGAATAACTGCGTCATGAACACGGATCAAAATAATTCCAGCTGCTCCGGTCCTTCTTCCTGTTCTGGTTCAGTACGGTCAGGAAAGGGCTTCACTGGCTGGTCCAGCAGATCCATCATCATCTGTGCATTGGCTGCTGCATCGCCACCGGAGTTGTTGTTAAAAATAACATAGACATCCTTGCTCTGCTCCTGCAATTGCTCCAGATATTCTTTCCACTCCAACAACTCTTCCTTGTTGTAACGGTATAAATAACGGGTCTCGCGCCAATTGGGCGCACCATTCTGATGCCACCCGGACACATTACGTCCGTGCATGCGAACCAGTGTCATCTCGGAATCCGTCGCCTGTGGCACGATGGGGATAGAACCTGGACCTGCCTGAGGTTCGTCACAGACGCTGTGAATCCAGCCTTGCTCTTTCAGGAACGAAAGCGTCCGCTCGCGCATGTCACCTTCATACCAGCTACGATGACGGAATTCCAGGGCACACGGAATGCCCTCCATTCTCAGTTTCACTTCACGAAGCTCTTTCACGTTGTCTTTATTGCACTCAAACCAAGGCGGATATTGAAACAAGGCTGCCTGCATCTTGCCGGCTTCAATGACCGGTTCCAGTGATTCCCGAAAAGCCTTATACATCTCCGACGTGCTGGTGAAGTATGGTTTGCCTCGCAGATGTCCGGTCATTCCCTGATAGGCTTTGATGATAAAAGCAAAGGATTCGGGCGTCTCGGCAGCCCACCGTGCCATTCGATCCCGCGGCTGAACGGCGTAGAAAGAACTATCCACCTCCACGGTGGAGAAGTATTTCCCGTATAGACCGAGCTTGTCTTTAGCTTTGGTGCGGATGGGATAGAGATCTTCCTGATCCCCCCATCCGGTAAGTCCGATGTGAATCATAAGAACACCTCCTGTTGCTTTTTGGACAACCTCTTATAGTTAAACGATTCGCAGGGTATGCGTATGTTTAACATTATATCGTGTGCATTTTGGCTCTTCAATGTAGATGATGTACTGGAATTTTTTGAGTTTGCAGGATAAAGACGTTACAATAAATTAAAGCTTAGGGGAAATGATCAGGCCTGAACAACAGTGTATGACGGACAGTGGGGCCAGTGACCATGTGGAGGGCGAGAATGGATGACGGAATGGTATGAAAAGAGTTTCGGAGAAGATTATCTTCTCGTATACAAGCACCGGGATGTGCAAGGTGCCTATCAGGAAGTACATAAAATGATCAATTGGTTGAAGCTTAAGCCCAATGCTGAAGTATTGGATCTCTGCTGCGGTATGGGACGGCACTCACTGGCACTTGCTGATGCAGGGTTACGAGTGACCGGAGTCGATCTGTCCGATGTGCTTTTGCGTGAAGCCCGCCTAATGGATGACGAACACCGAGTATCGTGGTGTCACGCGGACATGCGTGAACTGCCGCTGAAAGGTGGCTTCGACGCCGTAGTTAATCTGTTCACATCGTTTGGTTATTTCCTGGAGGACGGAGAACAACTGAAAGTATTACGTGCCATTCATCGCATGCTTCGCCCGGGTGGCAGCTATATTATTGATTTTATGAACACTGCACATGTGACGCGTCATCTGGTGCCGCACTCGGTTCGAGAGGATGAAGGGCAACGGATTGAGGAGCTCCGCAAGATTGAGGATGGATTTGTGCAAAAGGAAATTCGCATTACGGATACTACATCCGGAGATGAACCACGGGTATATCAGGAGCGTGTGAAGTTGTACACACGGGATCAACTGAGTCAGATGTTAAGTGAAGCCGGACTGCGGGTAGATCAGGTCCATGGCGGCTACGATGAAGAGAAATATGACGAGCAGGCTTCTCCACGCATGATTTTTGTAGGTCATCGTCCTGTGGAGTGAACAGAGAGCGTGTGGAAGGGGAGTACGATGAAGCGAACAGAAGAGATGTCCATGACAGAGGGCATACACCGGGTCAAGATTACCATGTCTTTTCCCCTGCGATGGGTCAACAGTTATGTGTTGTCTGAACCGGATGGAACGATCACCATTATAGATCCGGGACCGCGTAATACGGAAACGGAACTGGAGTGGCACGAAGCGCTGGCAGATCTCGGTCTGACCTTTGACAATATCCATCAAATTGTGTTGACTCATCATCACCCGGATCATCTGGGGTTGTCGGGTTGGATGCAACAGATGACGGGGGCACCCGTTCGAATGTCCACACGTTCCCGCCAAGAGGCCGATTATATGTGGGGACCTGATTCACGCATTAATACAGTATTACCTGATTATTATGGTCGTCATGGAATGCCGGAAGACAAGACCGAGCAGATGCATGAACATATGAAGGCATTTACTTCACAGATCACACCACTTCCGAAGGTGACACCCATTGAAGACGGTGAGTGGCTCGATATGGGCGGGAAACGTTGGGTTGCTGTGGAGACGGGTGGACATGCCCCAGGCCATTTATCTTTTTATGCTCCGGAGTCGATGGAGATCCTGTGCGGAGATGCCGTATTGCCACAGATTTCACCAAATATCAGTCTTCAACCAGGCAGTGACCCTCAGCCACTATTGTCTTATATGGAGGGATTGCATCGTCTCAGGGCTCTGAATGTCAAGCAGGCGTATCCAGGACATCGGAATCCCTTTGCACAGTTCAGCGAACGTACAGTTCATCTGCTCGCTCATCACGAGGAACGCCTTCAGAAGATGACGGAGCGAATTCAGGAGTCACCGGCGAATGCGTATGACATCTGTGTGCACATGTTTGGCAATCGACTCGGGACCCATCAACTGCGATTTGCCATGAGTGAGACGTTGGCCCATCTGCAGGAGTTAATTCGACGCGAAGTAGTGAAGCAAAAACAACGACCGGATGGCACGTTCTATTTTCGATTCTAACGGAATGATGATATGGATATGAAATCATAATTCGATCCTATATAGAGGCTCGGGACAGGAAATTCACCTGTTCTGGGCCTTTTTAGCCTCTCTTAACGGTTCATTCATCTATTTTTAAGCCAGCGCGCCTATGATACATCTATGAACTTCGCTAGGGCGAGATTTGAGACACACCCTAAAGAAAGCAGGGAAGAGCGATGACCAGAAGAAAACGGAATCAATGGAGAAAATGGCAAGCTTCAGCGGCAGCAACGTTGACCGTGGCTGCACTCTTTCAATATGTAAGAACCTCGGATGCCTTTGATGTGGCTTATGCAGCAGCGAATGGCACAGATACAAGCATTACCGCTTCAAGCCAGGTAGATACGCGTGATGATGTGATGGATGAATGGATCAGTAGTACAACGGACAGCCACAACTGGAATACGCAGGACAATGCCAATAATGATAGCCAATATAATGGAACAACCGATAGCACACAATCCGCTGGAGCGGATCAAAGCATGAGTGACAAGGGAAGTTATTCAGATTCTCAGCGTTATGGACAAAATAACCAGGGTACAGACTCCGGGTACAGCAGTGGCAACTATCAGTCACGTACAGGTGCATCATGAGCCGCACGGAGCAAGTCGCTCGTCCGCTCCGGTTTCAATTCCGTGCGATGAACACGGATGTTGAAGTGCAACTGTCCGCTGGGAGGGAAGAAGCTGAACATGCAGCAACCTTGGTGAAGAATTGGTTTGAGACGCAGGAGCAGCGCTTCAGCCGATTTGTGGCAGACAGTGAACTGAATCGTCTGAATGGTTCAATCGGATGGATGCCCATCTCCGCTGCGATGGATGAAGTTTTGAGTTTGGCCTATGGATATATTGGACTGACTGAAGGGATTTTTCAACCGGGTATCTCGCAGGCTCTTCAGGCTTCGGGATATGATCTAAGCTTCGAGAAGGTACAACAACGACAGCCTCAACTTCCGTTTCTTGAACGTATTTTGCAAACGAAAACACCTGAATGCTCAGGAATGATGGAAGATCGATATGACCACAGTCGTCCGAGCTGGATTCAGCGGGAAGGTAGTCGGATGGTTCATCTGGACCCCGGAGCTGAGCTGGACCTGGGAGGCATCGTTAAGGGCTGGGCAGTGGAGCGCATCGCAGACTGGTTACAGCGAACATTGCATATTCCGGCGGGGTTGATTAACGCAGGTGGAGATATTCAAGTATGGGGTACACCAGACCATCCGCAGTGGACCTTGCAAGTAGCTGATCCTTTGCAGGATCAGGGGAATGTGTCAGGTGCGGTCCGTTTACAGCGAGGAGCTGTTGCCACTTCAGGTATTTCCCGCAGACAATGGCAGAATACGGATGGTAGCCTTGCACATCACCTCATTGACCCCCGTACGATGGAACCGGCGGATACGGATGTGCTACAGTGTACCGTTCTCGGTCAGCATGCGTCACAATGCGAGATTATTGCCAAGACGGTCTGCATTTTGGGGAGCGCCGAAGCGGTGGGCTGGTTAAACCGACATTATGATCGGCATGACGTCCTGTGGATGACACGGGATGGGAGTACTTACTTTAGAGGGAATACGGATACGCTCGCTGAGCACTGGCCCGGTTTTGATCCGGATCATCGCTTCAGTCTGATATAGGACAAGTCTAACAGATATGGGGGAGCCGGTTATGGCACAATGGATTGTAGATTACCTGCCGACGTGGAATATCATTCGAATTAGTGGAATTGCTGCTTATGTGCTGCTCTTTGCCGGTGTGTTCCTGGGTATTGCTCAAGGGATGCCTATGGCCAAAGGTAAACCGAAAGCAGCCATGTTCAAATGGCATACACGAACGACCTGGCTCGCCTTCGGACTTGGACTCGTGCATGCGTTAACGTTATATATTGATCACTACAGCCCGTTTACCTGGGGAGAACTTCTGATTCCTTTTACCGCGTCTGTGCATCCGATCGGCAGTGGTCTGGGAACGTTAGCCTTCTACGGATTAGTGATCGTCCTGTTATCCAGTGACCTGCGGAACAAGCTGGGCCGTAAATGGTGGTTCATGTTCCACATGCTGTCCTATCCGGTGTTCATTAGTCTGCTGGTTCATGGCATGGTTACCGGGACGGATTCTGGCAATATCATCATGCGGATGATGTATGTATTTACCGGACTCAGCATCCTAGGTATCACGGTGCTGCGTGGCATGTTGCGAGAGCGCAAAGGCCCGGAAATCACGATTGGACCGAAATGGACACCATCTGAGCCAGTTGCTGAGCAGAAGCGGATTGAAGGTTTTGGTTTGATCGGTACGGTACGACCTAAGCATCTGAAATAATAACATGTGGATCATGCAATACGTATCGTACACATGCAAAAGAAGCGGCCATCAGGCCGCTTTTTCCATGAACAGGTATTTTATTGAAACAGAACAGTTCATTCACCAAGCATCCACACACATGTCCAATGTTCCACATGGCTTCAGATATGAAACAAGTTACGCGTTATACAGCGTCATCGCTGACAGGTTTTTCTCCCAGCGCTTCTTCAAGCTCGGATTGTTTGCGATGGGCGATGCGGCTGCTCGCTGCCGATGCAATCGCTCCGACAATATCATCGAAGAACGTGTGGACAGGCCCCAGGCTCTTGTCGTTTAGTCGTTCAAGCACCCCTGGTTTCAGCTTGTCCACATAACCATAATTCGTGAATCCAATGCTGCCATAAACATTAACAATGGAGAATGCCAAAATCTCATCCACGCCATATAGGCCTTCATCGTTCTCAATCATTTCCTGCAAAGGAGATATGAGCTGACCTTGTTCTGCCAGGATATCAAGCTGAATACCGGTCAGGACAGCGTTCTGTACCTCACGTTTACGGAGAACCATCTCCACATTTTCGATACATTCTTCTATCGTAAGACCTGGATAATATTTTTGCTGCAATAACATAACCAGTTCTGCGATCTCAGGGATCGTGACGCCCCGCTTATGCAGCCATTCCCTTGTTGCTTCCGCGACCTTGCGGCTATTCAGGCTATAAGGGATTTTTTCTTGCTCAGGATGTTCCATGGGCGATTCCTCCTCTGAAGTTAGCAATGTCCCTACTCTTGCTTCCTAATACGTATGAACCTGTTTTACGTTTCTTTAAGATAATAGAATTTATAAGTTTTCAGCGAAGCGATTATCTTTTAGTTATTTTTTGGACAAAGGCTCGTATACATGGTAGTACAAACTGTAAAAATGATGAGGGGGAACGTGATCATGAGAAAGATCCATTCTTTGCGTACGGTATCGGCAGCAGCGCTGCTGAGTATTCCTATGGTATTGTCAGGCTGCGGCATGTTTGGAGCACAGTCTTCCGAAGCTGTTGATCCACCACCGCCCATCCAGGAAGCAGCTATGATTCAAGCGGCCGAAGGGAATGGAGCACTCGCAATGCTCCCGTTAACGACGGTATATCTGCAAGACCAGCAGGGGCTGCTCGCTCCGGTATCCCTGACACTTCCTTCTGGAACAGACGCAAGCAGTCCAAAGACAGCTCTGGACACACTTGTCACAGGCGGGGCCTATGCGGGTATGCTGCCTGAAGGATTCCAGGGCGTTCTCCCGCAGGGAACGGTTGTGCAGAATGTAACGATTCACGCGGATGACAAGCTGGCGGTCGTGGAGTTCTCGGGTAATTTTGCCAAGTATGATGCAAAGGAAGAACGGAAAATGCTAGAAGCTGTCACGTGGACATTGACGGGAACGCCTGATGTGGAGAATGTGCAGATCTGGGTGGATGGCAAAAAGTTAACACAAATGCCTGTGAACAGCACGCCGTTGCCTGAACCGCTGAATCGGGCTGTGGGAATCAATCTGGATCTGGGTGATACGTTTGTGACCAACAGCAGTCCGGTAACGGTCTATTTCTCCGCTGCTTCGCCAGCGGGCATCCAATATTATGTTCCAGTGACACGTCTGGTTACACCTGGTGAAGATCGGGTGCAGGCAGCATTGAACGAACTGATCAAAGGACCTGACAAAGGTGGAGAACTGGAAGAGGTTATGACAGGCGGAACGGAGCTGCAATCGGTCAAAACGGCAGAGGATGGCACGGTCACGGTTGCCCTGAAAGATGATATGTTTGCCGAAGGGGATATCGTGCCAAGCGAGCTGTTACAGTCTGTCGTATTAACCACTGCGGAGAACACAGCCAGCAAGGATGCCAAAGTACAGATCGAATGGAATGGCCAAAAAACGGTCATGGGTGACGACAACAGGGATTACAGTGCGCCGGTTTCCAAGCCTGAATATATCAACGAAATTCCGATTTAATGAGCAAGGAATGCTTAAGGATGCTTTTAAGCGAACTCTTTGGTAAAATATAAGGGATTAGTAAAAATACGTGTTCAAAAAGATCGGTTTTCAGTACCGAGAAGATGGGATGAAGCTAGAAATGGAGTAGCGGAGCGTAGGCAAACTACGTGAGCAACGGACATTTCGGCTGAATTCCATATTCGATGCTGATGATGCCTTAAGGCATTTTTCGTAATCAAAAGCGAGCTTTTTGAACAATCTCTAAAAGTGTGAATAAGTTCAACATTACAGGATGCTTAAGTCGTAGGAGGCAGAAAAAATGAGATCAAACGGACGAACCAGCGAACAGCTGCGCCCGCTGAATTTAACAGTGAACACGAATAAATACGCCGAGGGCTCTGTACTGATTGAAGTTGGAGATACAAAGGTGATCTGTACAGCTACAGTAGAGGAACGTGTACCTCCCTTTATGAAAGGGCAGGGTAAAGGCTGGGTAACAGCGGAATATTCCATGTTGCCACGTGCAACACATACCCGGAACCAACGTGAAGCCAATCGTGGCAAATTAACTGGACGCACCATGGAGATCCAGCGTCTGATTGGTCGGGCATTACGCTCGGTAGTTAATCTGCAGGCTCTTGGTGAGCGTACCATTACCTTGGACTGTGATGTTATTCAAGCAGACGGAGGCACACGCACAACGTCCATTACGGGTGCGTTTGTAGCACTGGCGCTTGCCGTGAACAAAATTTCCCAACAACACAAACTGCAAGTGTTCCCGATTACGGATTTCATTGCAGCGGTAAGTGTGGGTGTTGTGGGAGAACAGCCTGTTCTGGATCTGAACTATGATGAAGATTCCAAAGCCAAGGTAGACATGAACCTGGTGATGACAGGTGGCGGTAAATACGTCGAGCTTCAGGGAACAGGTGAGGAAGCACCATTTGATCGCCGTGAGCTGAACGCCATGCTGGAACTTGGCGAGCAGGGAATTTTGGAGATGATCGAGCGTCAAAAAGAAGTGCTCGGACCGATTGCGCTTAAGATCGGCGCGCGTGGATTAGGGGAAGCGTAAGATGAGTTTGGACAGCCCAATCCTCATTGTCGCAACCCGCAATGCGGGTAAAGTCCGTGAATTCGCTCATGCTTTCGCACCGCTTGGCAAAGAGGTCAAGAGCATGTTTGACTATCCGGAGCTGCCGGATGTGGTGGAAGATGGCGTAACGTTTGCGGAGAATGCCTGGAAGAAAGCCAAAGCGGTTGGTGATGCGCTTGGTTTGCCCGTTCTGGCAGACGATTCAGGACTTTGCGTAGATCTGTTGGACGGTGAGCCAGGAGTATATTCAGCGAGATATGCAGGCGAAGGAGCAACGGATGCACAGAATAATGCGAAGTTGCTGGAGACGCTGGAATCGTTGAAATCCGGTGAGGACACCGAGCAACCGCTACTGAGTCCAGCTCGTTTCGTCTGTGCGCTGGTCCTGTACGATCCGACAACAGGTGATAAGTATGAATCGGAAGGCACTGCGGAAGGCTGGATCACGGCTCAAGCTGCAGGTGCTGGCGGTTTTGGATATGACCCACTCTTCTATGTACCTGAATACGAGATGACGATGGCGGAGCTGACGCTCGAGCAAAAGCAGGCGATTAGCCACCGTGGTCATGCGCTGAGAGCGCTTGTATCCAGACTTGAAGGCTGAGACTAAACGAAACATTTTGATTTAACTTCATGATATGTGAACATCAAAGCGTTAATGGAAGGACAGAAGCATTCCGATGGGATGGTTCATCCGCCATTAACGCTTTTTGTGTGAAATGAAGTGTTTGATCGGGTTTGGTGAGGTCCATCCATATACCTAATTGAAAATAGCTATTTCTGCGACCACTTATCAGAACATATGTTCTTGTACCTATATGAGAAATGGTTTACATTGCACGATTGGGAATCTCATTGGGACTGGAGTTGGAAGAAGTTGCAAGCCTTGTGTGGTATGGGTTAACATTCAAATTAACGAATCATATATGAACCTAAACGGAGGGATCTACTCATGCAAGAAGTGAAGCTTGTTGTATCCTACGATGAATATGAGGACGGCATTCGTATGGAAAAATTAATTAAGGAACTGGCAGCTAAACCGGAGGCCAGCTCACTGGAAAGTCTGGTCATCGGAGATTGGGGACAGGCTTATGAAAATTCACCTGACGAGTTCATAGGTACGCTAGTCGAGTCAGCTCCAAGCTTTCCTTCATTGAAGAAACTGTTCATCGGGGATATGGGATACGAAGAGTGTGAAGTATCGTGGATTATTCAGACGAATCTTACCCCGCTGTTGGGTGCTTTTCCAGAATTAAAATCCTTCTCGGTAATGGGCAGTAGCGGTCTTAGTCTAGAACCGCTCCAGCATGCCAAGCTGGAAGAATTGATTATTATATGTGGCGGTCTCCCGAAAGAAGTGTTATCTTCAATCACCCATGCCGAGTTGCCTGAATTGCGTAAACTGGAACTTTACTTGGGTGTGGATAATTATGGTTTCAATGGATCACTTGAAGATGTACTCCCTTTGCTAGAAAAAGGATTATTTCCAAAGCTGGTTTACTTGGGTCTGAAAGACAGTGAAATTCAGGATGAGATTGCCAAAGCAGCAGCTGATGCACCTATTCTGGATCAACTTGAAATACTGGATCTATCGCAAGGGACGTTGTCCGATGAAGGGGCTGAGGCGTTGCTTACCAGTGACAAGATCAAGAAACTGAAACATCTTGATCTAAGTTACCATTACATGACCAATGAAATGATCCATCGCTGGAACCAATCGGGTATATCTGTAGATGTTAGCGACCAGCAACAGAGTGATGAGGATGACTGGCGCTACCCGTCGTTAACAGAATAGACAATGTCAGACGTAAAGGAAATGAAGGAAAGCCTGCATCAACTAGTAGATGTACCTGATCTAACGCAAGATCAGCCCTTATTATTGATTGGAAATCCTAATAACCGACGAACCCAAGGGATGCAAGAGGCCAGGCATAGATTGGGTTTGAAACCTGCGGTTGTACTTCCATATGCAGAATTGCTCCAGAACTGGAGACACGGCGGAACGATCGCTGATACAGTTGATTCCAATATGCCTGTACCCTTGATTCGAATTGATGCTCCTGGTGAGGATTGGGAAGTGGAACGTGAGCTACTGTTCCTTGGAGCTATGAACGATACGCCAACATTAACGGATGGAATGGGTGCAGAAGCATTCTCCGCAGAACAGACACTTGCATTGAAACAGGAGTGGGGAAGAATCTACGCTCCTGCTCAGTGGTTTCGTGGCTGGAAAGCATGTTTGGATCGAATCGGCCATGAAGCTCGGGAAATGTGGCCTGGAGTCCGATTTATGAATGATCCCAGTGACATCCAATTGATGTTTGATAAAAGACAGTGTCAGCAGCATTTATCCTCACATGGGGTTCGAATCCCTCCAGTGTTAACCTCTTCACAGCCGATTCGAAGTTACACCGATCTGCGTACAGTTATGAAGTATGCCGGTATGAACCGAGTGTTTGTAAAGCTCGCAAGTGGCTCAGGAGCCTCAGGCGTTGTCGCGTATCAAGTTAATCCCCGAACAGGTGATGAAATCGCTGTAACGACGATGGGGATGGAACAGACACAGGGCAAGACGATTTTTTTCAATGAAGGACGTCTACGCAAGTATACCTGGAGTGAAGAGATTGCTACGCTGATGAACTGGTTATGTGCAGAAGGTGCACAGATTGAACGCTGGATGCCCAAAGCCACGCTTGATCAACGGGCCTACGATATTCGCCAACTGGTTGCGGGTGGACAGGCGGGTCATGCGATTATGCGGCTGAGTCGTACGTCGATCACCAATCTGCATTTGCGCAATGAGCGTATGCTACCTGCTGAAGCAGGGCTGGATGAACAGCGGATGTCGCTAGTTCGAACGGCAGCGCAAGCAGCCATGTCTGCATTTCCCAACTCGTGGTCAGCCGGGATTGATGTGATGCTTACTAGTGGTTCGAATCCGCGTGCCTATGTGCTGGATGTGAATCCATTTGGAGACCTGTTATACAGGGTTGAGCACCATGGCCTCGGAACCTATGAGTGGGAAATGGAACTTTTACGAAAGGAGCCTATTCAACATGCCTGATATGAACACCATCGTGGGCTCCCATGATCTGTTAATGATTACGCTGGATACGTTACGTTATGACGTAGCCAAGCTGGAAGAGGAGAACTGTCCTAATCTGTGTGGTTCGGGTCCGTGGGAGAAGCGTCATACCCCGGGCAGTTTTACATACGCGGCGCACCATGCTTTCTTTGGTGGTTTTATGCCGACCCCTGCCAACACAGATAAGGCATCTCATGTAAGGCTGTTTCATTCCCGGAATACCGGACTCAAGACACATCCGCACACCTGGCTATTCGATACACCGGATATCGTATCCGGGTTCGCAGCTGAAGGTTACCGTACAATCTGTATTGGCGGTGTCATTTTTTTTACGAAAAAAAACCCGCTTGCGAAAGTATTGCCCGGCTATTTCCAACAGAGCTACTGGCGAATGAACTTTGGTGTAACCAACCCCAAATCGACAGAACATCAGGTACAGCATGCATTAAAGCTACTTGAACAGACGGCGCCGGATGAAAAGATATTTATGTTTTTGAACGTGTCTGCCATTCATGGTCCGAATCGTTACTTTGTAGAAGGAGCCAAGGAAGACTCGGTGGAGACTCAACGGGCTGCACTTCGATATGTAGACGAGGCTCTTGGGCCATTGTTCGAGGCGATGCGAAAACGCGCCCGGCCTGCGTATTGCCTGGCTTTTTCCGATCATGGTACAGCTTACGGTGAAGACGGGTATCAAGGACACCGGCTCGCACATGATGTCGTCTGGACGGTACCTTATCGTGATTTTTTAATATAGAGACAGGAGGAAACCGATGGATAAACAATCACAACATACAACAACAGGCCATTCCACACCGTCTGGATCCAACATAACTACAGGTCTCAGTGAAGTACTTGCCTTCCCGTATCGTTCTTACTTATATTCATACCCGCACAAGACCGCATATCGGGAGCTTGACCCACCGCTGCCACTGGGGGCACTCTGGGAAAAAGAGAATACGGATACGTATTTTTTATATATGCACATTCCCTTTTGCGCTGCCCGTTGCGGATTCTGTAATCTGTTCACACTGCCGGATCGTCGGGATGATACCCATGAACGCTATGTGGATGCGCTGGAACGTCAGGCGAAGCAGTGGGCACCTATTACATCTCGAAGACCGTATTCGCGGTTCGCGATTGGTGGGGGAACGCCTACATTATTGAATGAGGTCCAGTTGAACCGTCTGTTTGATATTGCTGAACATGTGATGGGACTGGACCCCTCGCAAGCATCAATCTCAGTGGAGACGTCGCCAGATACGGTTACGGAAGCCAAGCTGTCCATTATGAAGGAACGAAGTGTAGATCGTGTCAGTATGGGTATTCAGAGTTTTATTGAAGCTGAAGCATCCGCCATCTATCGTCCGCAAAAACCGCAGGAGGTCGAACGAGCGCTTGAGAAGCTTACTCGTTATGATTTCCCATTGTTGAATCTGGATCTGATCTATGGTTTGCCTGGACAAACGGTTGAATCGTGGATCTATTCACTGGAAAGAGTGTTGGCCTATGAGCCGGGCGAAATCTTTATCTACCCCTTGTATACACGGGAAAATACGATCGTGAAGCCTGATGATATTCGCCGTCAGGGACCGGACATTCGGATGGAGCTGTATAAAGCAGCACGTGAGACTTTGAAAAGTAAAGGTTATGTGCAATATTCGATGCGCAGATTTGCCAAGGAACAGTCATCCTCCAAAGTGCTTCTGCCATACAGCTGTCAGGAGGAAGGCATGGTTGGTCTGGGATGCGGCGCACGCTCTTATACGAGTGAAGTACACTATGCTTCCAAGTACGGCGTGAGTTATAAGGCCACACAGAGCATCATAGCCGATTATGTGGCGACTGAGCGCTACGATGTGGCGGATTATGGTATCGTGTTAAGCCGTGAGGAACAGAGAAGGCGCTTTATTTTGAAAGCCTTGCTGCATCGGGAGGGATTGGCGTTGTCTGACTACCACCAGCGATTCGGTACCGATGTGATGTCCGACTATGTCTGGTTGGCTGAACTGTTGACAGAAGGTATGGCGCAGCTGGAGATCAATGAGAGTAATCAGGTACTGCGTCTGACAGAAGAAGGACTGGGTTACTCCGATGCGATTGGAGATTGGCTTATATCTGCCGAAATTCGTGAACAGATGGAAGGGTTTGTTTTCTCATGAGAGCGACTTTGTATTATCGGGGGAAGTTGTCTTCCTGTAACTACGACTGTCCATACTGCCCGTTTAGCAAGACAGTGGATTCCAAAGAGACGTTGGAAGTGGATGAAATACAATTGCGTCAATTTGTGAATTGGGTGAGGGAACAGGAAGTTGAGGGGCACCAATTTTCGATTTTCTTCAATCCCTATGGTGAAGCTTTGGTGCGTCGGTGGTACCGAGAAGCGATGGTTGAGTTGTCACATATGCCACATGTGGATAAAGTTGCGATTCAAACGAACCTGTCCGTCAAGCTGGATTGGGCAAGGGAGCTGAATGCGAATAAAGCAGCCTTTTGGGCGACGTATCATCCTCGTGAGACGAAAGAAGCTTCTTTTGTAAAACAATGTCTAACGTTGCGTCAGATGGGGCTTGCTTTCAGTGTCGGTACTGTCGGACTCCGCAGTGCATTCCCCGCAATTGAGTCCATGAGACAGGCTTTACCGGATGATGTATACATGTGGGTTAATGCCTTCAAAGATCGGCCCAAGTATTACACGCCGGAAGAGATTCAGTTTTTACGCGGGATTGATCCACTTTTTGAAGGCAATCTGCAGGATTATGAGAGCTTGGGCAAACGTTGTGCTGCCGGTTCGGAAGTATTTTATGTGCAAGGGTCGGGGCATGTGAAGCGGTGTTACAAGGATCGCCGAATTATTGGGCATCTGTATCGCGATGGTCTGCAAGCTTTGGCCGCGGATCGACCTTGTCGCATGAAAAAGTGTGGTTGTTACATCGGTTATATTCATATGGAAGATTCCCCGTTCAGAGAAACGTTTGGCAGTGGGTTGCTTGAACGGAATCCTGTATTGATCAACCGTTAGATGTAACGGATAGACTATTTTTAAATGGATAAAGACTTTACACCAGCAGATGTTTCTGGGTAAGGTCTTTTTTTGTTTGGGTATAAAGATTCAAAAAACATGATTTTGGATATAGAAAATGTAGTATATTGTCGATTTTATATAAAAAATCGTTAAATATAGTATTGGTAGATACTAAAGACCTATTTTCGGGTGTGTGAATGTGCTAACATATTTTAATTAGTTTCAAATTTAACCATTTCTATATTCCGCAAAAGGAGGGAAGATCTTCGAAGAGTCTTACTACATAAATCATAGAATGCAAGTCATTTTAAGCACACGGGGGAAACGAGAATGAAGAGAATTTCCATTAGTCGTAAATTACTGTTAGGTTTTTTGTCGGTACTTATTTTATTGGTAGCTGTGGTTGTGATCTCGTACACGCAATTTCGTTCAGTGGAAAGAACGTATACAGATTTAATCAAAGACCGTACAGCTAAACTACTTGTTATTAAAAATATGGTTATTGATGTGAAATCCTTGCAGGTGGAGTTGCGAAATTTCGTGGTGGAAGACAATGATAAAAGTGCGCAGGATTTTCAGGCTTTTTATGAGGATTATCAAAAAATAAGCGATGGATTACGAGCGGAAGTTACAACCGAAGTAATGATTGATCTTCTGGATCGTTCAAGCGAGATTTCAGAAGAATATTATGCCTATGCTCAAAATGTGATGGACTTAAAAAGACAAGGAAGAAGCAATGAGATTACAAGGTTAATACTCGAAACAGGTCCAGAAATTGTGTCCAGGTTTGAGCAGAGTATCAGTGCCTTGGAGCAGCATCAGCAAAGTTCGTTGGATACCGGAATCGTCAATGCAAATAAACTTATTCATAACGTGCTCCTATATATCGTGATGATCGGGATAGCATCCATTGTTCTGGGAACAGTAATCGCACTGTTCATGGGTAGAATCATCTCCAAACCCGTTGCATATGTAGCCAAAGTTGCTAGGCAGATTGCAGATGGAGATCTGACAGGTGAGGCCATTGTGATTCGTAACCGAGATGAGATCGGGGATCTGGCTCAATCCTTTAACGATATGATGGTTAACTTGCGTCAACTAATCCATCAGGTGGGGAACAATGCGGATCGCGTTGCGGCTTCTTCCGAGGAATTAACGGCAAGTACAGAGCAGACCGCCTCGGCGACTGAACAGGTCGCTGTTACGATGGAAGAGATTGCGACCGGTATGGATACACAGGTGAGAATGGTTGGGGACGGATTCCATACGATTAATGAATTGTCCACGGGTTTTCAACAAATGACGGAGAACACGCAGAACATGTCGGATGAAGCGACCAATGCATCAGCCAAAACCGTGTCTGGTAACGAGGCAGTTCAGTCCGCTGTTGGACAGATGAATTCTATTCATCAGACCGTTCAGACCCTTGCGGCGGTTATTGAAGAACTGGGCAATCACTCTCAGGAGATTGGACTCATGGTGGAGAGTATATCTGAAATATCGGCCCAAACAAATTTGCTGTCTCTGAATGCAGCCATTGAAGCTGCAAGAGCAGGCGAGCATGGTCGTGGATTCGAGGTAGTTGCTACCGAGGTACGTAAGCTGTCTGACCAATCGGCTAAATCAGCTGAACAGATCAGTACACTTGTTGCTGCCATTAACAAAGGCATGAGTGATGCAATGCAATCCATGGGAGAAGTAACCGCGGAGGTTCAAGAGGGTATAGAGCTTGTTCATAGAGCAGGCGGTACTTTCGAAGAAATTCGTGAAGCTGTTAGCAATGTAGCTGGTCAGACTCAGGAGGTATCTGCATCCATTGAACAAATGGCAGCGGGTGTGGAGCAGATCAATGTGTCCATGAAGACAATCATGGAAGTAACAGAGAATGCGGCTGCTGGAACAGAGGAAGTCAGTGCAACATCAGAAGAACAACTGTCTGCGATGCAGGAGATTGCTTCAGCTGCCAATGATCTCTCGTCTATGGCAGAAGAGTTACAGCAGTCACTGAGTCAATTTAAAGTGTGATGATGGATGGTTCCAGTGTGAAATTCAGCATACATGAATGTGTATAACAAGAGGGTGTCAGGAGAACAGCGATTATGCTGTTCTCTTGACACCCTTTTTTTTTGATGAATGAGAGATCAGAAGGTCATTCTAACGAATAGCGACTTTATATGTCTTCAACCAGGAATTGATCTGAGTCAGATATGCAAATAGCTGGGGACCCGACATCAACTGTCCGAACCAGGGAAGATTGGAAGCGGCATCCGGTGAAGACGCAAGATTACGGATCTGGGCTTTGTCGATTAATGGCAAGATAGGCGATGTGGGATCATCCAGGATATCAAGTACCTGTTGTTTGACCGCGGCCAGGTATTGTGGATTATGTGTTTTCGGGTAAGGACTCTTTTTGCGATATAACACATCGTCAGGCAGGACACCTTCGAGTGCCTTACGCAGAATGCCTTTTTCCCGCCCGCCCGTTATTTTCATTTCCCAAGGGACGTTAAATACATATTGGATCAGACGATGGTCACAGTAAGGTACCCGTACTTCCAATCCCGCCCCCATACTCATCCGGTCTTTGCGATCCAAAAGTGTAGGCATGAAACGTGTAATGTTCAGGTAGGACATCACCCGCATTTGTGCAGCTTTGCCCGTTTCCCCATCCAGAAGAGGCACTTCAGCCACTGCATCCGAATAACGGTCTGCCAGATAGTCGAGTGGTCGAATCCATTCCCGAATGTCCGGGGATAACAGCGCTGCTCGCATATCAGGCGCTACAGACCACGGAAACGTACCGGAGTTCAGCATATCTTCGCGATGGAACCAAGGGTAACCGCCGAACACTTCATCCGCCGCTTCACCTGAAATGGCAACGGTGGCCCCTTTTTTGATTTCTTTACAGAACAGATAGAGCGAGGAGTCCACATCCGCCATACCTGGCAGATCCCTTACAAGCATGGCCTGTGTCAACGCATGAACCAGTTCTCCGTTCTCGATTTCTATCCAGTGATGGTCCGTCTTGAGTTCATCCACCATTCGCTTAATCCACGGCCCATCTGCACCCGGCTGAAAGGAATGCGTCTGAAAATGCTTGGCGTTATCCACATAATCGACAGAATACGTACTGACTTGGCCTTGCCCCGTCCGATTGTAATAATCTACGGCTAATGCAGACAAAGCACTGGAGTCCAGTCCTCCTGATAAAAGAGAACATACAGGAACATCCGATGCCAACTGGCGCTCCAGTGTATCTTGCAAGAGTGTGCGTACCTCGGCTGCTGTCTCTTCCAGGTTATGTTCGTGTTGCTGGCTTTCCAGTTTCCAATAGGCATAGGTTCGAATCCCGTTTCGGTTGTAGATGAGCGCGTGCGCAGGCTTGAGTTCGTTCAGTGAAGAGTATACGCCGTGTCCTGGTGTCCGTGCAGGCCCTACGATAAAGACTTCAGCCAATCCTTCCGGGCCAACAGCGGCTTCCACATCCGGGTGAATGAGCAGAGCTTTGGGTTCTGAGCCAAATACCAGTGTGTCTTTGGCATTGCTGTAGAACAGAGGTTTCACGCCAAGGCGATCGCGTGCGATAAAAACTTGTTCGCGACCCCCATCCCATATGGCAAAAGCGAAAATACCGTTAAACCGGTCCACGCATGCCGGTCCCCATTCGATATAAGAGGCGAGCAACACTTCCGTATCACATTGCGTACGGAACTGATGCCCCCGCTGGAGCAATTCCTTTTTCAACTCGGGTGCATTGTATAGTTCTCCGTTATACACGACGGTATAGGAGGTATCTCCCTGTAACGCATGCATGGGCTGTGCCCCGTTCTCGGGGTCCATTACACTAAGACGCCGATGTCCAAAGGCACAAGGATTGGAGATCCATGTACCTGAAGCGTCGGGCCCCCGGTTCGACAAGCTGTCCGTCATACGGACCAGCAGCTCTGATTCCTGGGTCAGATCCCGATTCCACTGTATGAAGCCGGTAATACCGCACATGGTTTGTTCATCCTTTCTTGGTCGAGTCATTCATCCGTATGGCTGCTGAATTACTGACAGCCAGCAAATGTTGTCTTTTTCGTCAGAAGTCGTAACAAATATATGCCGAAAGCAGGCATAAAATGTCTGTCCTCTTCGGAAACTAGTTCTAGGGACAACGGCCTCAACATGCCTGTGAAGGAGAGAACATGCAATGGACAGTATTAATTATTATGTGTCTGTCATGGGCCGCTCCGTTATTCCGGATCCATCTGTAACATCGTATGAATGGATCATTCAGGCAACGCCACAGGAAGCGGAGCAATTGCTGGGACTGCTTAATCTCATGCAGGAAAAGGAGGAAGAGGCCTTTCCTGGCATGGTATTTCCTTGGCCAGATACACCGGAGGAGTCCGTAAACCGGGCGTATGAAACGGTATTACAACAGGTGTATCGGGAGATTTACCGATTGGGCACACCAGAGACACGATACCAGATTGAACAAAGTACATGATAAGCACATAGGAAAAGGAGCGCGATGACGAATGTATGCCATTCAAGATGCCAAAATACGCAGATTAACCGAGGTAGATGGATTGTCCTGTGCAGAGGTTGAAGTGCAGCCCGGAAATGCCGGAGACCCGTCATTACTTGTATACGTAGCCTCAACACAGCCCGGAAATTCGCTGGAAGTCGTTCGAATTGTACGCAATCACTCCGATTCGGCGATTGACTGGTATAACAATAATATGCATACCGCATTTGAAGAGGCGACAGAAACCGCATTTGAGAACAGCGAAGGCATTACTGCCGAAGAAGATAAGGCTCGGTTTCAGAGTGAGCTGTTTGCCTTTGGTTTGCTGGGTCCAACACTTCAGCGGTACCTGGTTGGACAGGCTTAACAGGGCCCTCCAGCATCACATGTCACATGTGATGATTGCGAGACAGAAGCTCAACGTTGAACTGTATGTACACAGTGATCTGTTGCTGTAACTGCATGTGTAACTGTAAAACCCCGCCGTTATTGAACGGCGGGGTTTGTCATGCGAGGTCAGATCAGGTTGAGATGTAATTAAGCATACTCGCGTAACACTTGAATGCCTTTGACCACGTTATATACAAAGCTTAATCCGTAGATCACAAAGAATAGAATGACAAACCCGACGGCAGAACCCAGGCTATGCGCAGTCACGAAGAAATAAAATAGCGGAATGGCAGCGAGAAAGGGAAATACATGTGAGAATAAGGCGCGTTTCGCGTGTCCCTCAATGTAATCATCCTTGGCAACAATCCATATAATGATCGGAAACAGGAACGGGGCAAAGAAAATACTAAAATAGGATAGGGCTGATAAAAGTTGTCTCATGACGATTCTCTCCTTCAATGGAACATTGAAATGTATGTATGCAAAAGATTACCCAGCAATTCTGACATTGAACATGTCTTATGTTAATCCTGCTCTAATTGTTCCAATCTCCTCAATATAGCCTGGTTCAAGCTATCATATTCCTGAAGGTAATGGAGTATGAGGATAATACCGAAAAGTACATTTTTGAACCCGCATTGAAGTGTAATTATTAATTTTTTTATAAAACTATTGAAAAATCTAGAAAACAGAGTATAATAAGAACCGCGCCGAAAATTTATTATACATATTTGTCTCAGTAGCTCAGCTGGATAGAGCAACGCCCTTCTAAGGCGTCGGTCGGGGGTTCGAATCCCTCCTGGGACGTAAAAAAAAGAAAACTTCCTTTGGGAAGTTTTCTTTTTGCGTTCAGAGGAAGAGAACCGCCAATGGTTCGTCGGAGTACAACAAGTATATAAAAGGAAAAAGAATCATGTTTAAAAGATTCAAAGCCTGATCGGATCGAAAAAAAATATGTTGAAATCGCTTTAATTTATGCTAGAATAGCAGTAATAAAGGATTGTGACCGGTCACGCGGGCAATGCCTAAAATAATTAGAATATCATTATGCTTAAATGCATGGTGCTATTTTAACTATTTTAGGCATTTTTTGTTGAAACTAACATGAAGGTGGTGCATAAGCAATGATGATTATTGAGAAAATTCTCAACAACAATGTTCTTCTGACCAAAAATCTTAAAAATACAGAAATGATTGTAATGGGAAGAGGGATTGCCTTTAATAAATTGGCAGGAGACACTGTCGATGAGGATAGAATAGATAAAATTTTTATGCTGAATGAAAATGAGTTCATCGCCAAATTAACTGAACTGTTAAACGATATACCGGTCTCGCATCTGGAAGTGGTTAATGAAATCATTATTCACGCCAACGAGGTACTTGGTACTGTACTAACGGACAATATTTATATCACCTTAACAGATCATATCCATTTCGCCATTCAGCGGTATGAAAAGGGAATTGAACTGAAGAATGCTATGTTGTTTGAGATCAAGCGGTTTTATAAAAAGGAATTCGAGATTGGACTGGATGCTCTGAAACTCATTCAAAACTCACTTGGTATTTCATTAGGCGAAGATGAGGCTGGATTTATTGCACTTCATATCGTGAATGCAAGTATAGATAGTGATGAGATGAAATACACGTTAAAAATGACGGATATGGTCCAGAATATTTTAAATATTGTTACGTACCATTACCGCATTGTACTTGACGAGTCCTCAGTTAATTATTCAAGATTCGTTAGGCATCTACAACATTTTGCGATGCGTGTACTCCGAAAAGAAGTCATTCAAAGTGGGGAAGAATTTTTATTTAATCAAGTGAGAATGACGTATGCCAAAGCGTTTGAGTGTACGCTGATTATTAATGATTACTTGGAAAATACGTATCAGCAATCGCTGAGCAAAGACGAGTATGTATATTTAACAATTCACATTCATCGTGTGACGGAGAGAAGCAACTTTTGATTAATAGAATACAAACCTCCATCTGGGGTTAGGGTGTAACTGGTAGTGCAGGCAAAACCTAAACTGATGGTGAAACGGGTGTGTTTTTTCATGCTCTTTTCACCACGAGTTTAGGTTTTTCTTGTCTGTAGGGGGAAGGCCGCGTACGGGCTCATTCTCTAAACTACAGTAACTTGTGAACCTGAGACTATAAGATGCAAGACAACAAACTATAAGAGGAGTTCTGAGCATGAGCGATCCAAAATTATCTTCAAAAATTATCACTCTCGTTGGCGGGGAAGCCAACGTCAATTCGGTTTTCCATTGTGCTACTCGCCTTCGATTTAAGTTGAGAGATCGTGATAAAGCTGATAAAGCTGCTTTGGAATCCACTCCAGGCGTTATTACAGTTGTTGAGAGTAGCGGACAGTTTCAAGTAGTCATTGGTAATGACGTCGGTAAGGTCTATGATCAGATCATGGAGGAAACGGGTTTGGGGAACACGGATATGAATTCGAGCAAGTCTGACAAATCGTCAGAAAAAACAAATGCACTCGGCAAAGCTGTGGATATTATCTCAAGTATTTTCTCTCCGATTCTTGGGGCCTTGGTGGGAGCGGGGGTATTAAAAGGTTTACTGACACTTATTGTGTCATTGAACTGGATCGATCAAGCTGGTGGCACATATCTGATTTTGAATGCTGCTTCTGATAGCGTGTTCTATTTTCTTCCTGTATTCCTTTCAATAACAGCAGCACGCAAATTCAAGGCTAATGTTTTTGTAGCAGTGGCGGTGGCAGGGGCACTTGTATATCCTACAATCGTTACCGCTGTTAGCGGAACAGAGAATCTTAATTTTTTGGGGATACCGATTATTCTGGTTAGCTATACTTCCAGTGTAATTCCAATAATATTGGCTGTATGGGCACAATCCTATGTTGAGAAATGGTTCAACTCATTGATTCACCAGTCGCTTAGAAACATTTTGGTTCCGATGCTGTCTCTACTCATCATTATTCCATTAACGTTTCTTGCCTTCGGACCTGTAGGAAACCTGATTAGTGAGGGACTGGCAGTTGTGTATACCTGGACTTACAATTTAAGTCCTCTCTTAGCAGGATCAATCGCGGGGGCCTTCTGGCAAGTTTTTGTTATCTTCGGTGTTCACTGGGGATTTGTCCCCGTTATGCTTAGTAACATAGCTACTATTGGTTATGATACGATGTTGCCGATGCTGAGTGCTGCAGTTATTGCTCAAGTAGGCGCAGGTTTTGGTGTATTCTTGAAAACCAAAAATGTTCAATTGAAGGCTGTGGCGGGTTCCAGCACACTGGCTGCTGTATTTGGGATTACAGAGCCTACGATCTACGGCGTAACGTTAAAACTGAAAAAACCTTTCATATATGCTTGTATTGCGGGGGCTGTTGGCGGAGCTATTATCGGTATGGGTGGAGCAGAGGCGGTTGCATTCGTCCTGCCTGGACTGTTGGCGCTACCTACTGTAACCAGCGGATTCTTATCTCTAGTAATTGGTTTACTGGTTTCTCTTGTACTTTCCATTATTCTTGTTTATGTATTTGGATTTGAAGATCCGGAGCCAGAGACTCAAACTGCATCGGAAACGACACCGGTAAAAGCAGGAGCTACCCAAGTGAAAAAAGAAATCATGTACAGTCCCTTACAAGGTAAAGTACAAGCATTAGAAACGCTACCGGATGAAGCCTTTGCCTCAGGTGCCATGGGGCAGGGGATCTTAATTGAACCATCAGAAGGAAGATTGACTTCACCGGTGAATGGAACAATTACGACAGTCTTTCCAACGGGACATGCCATTGGTATAACGTCGGATGAAGGTGCAGAAATTCTGATTCATGTCGGTGTAAATACTGTACGACTCAAAGGAAAACATTTTGAGAAGCAGGTTCAGGAGGGAGATCGTGTAGAACGAGGACAACTTCTGTTATTATTTGATATCGAGCAGATTAAGGCTGCGGGTTATATTACAACAACTCCAGTTATTTTAACAAATTCCTACAAATACCTGGATGTTTTGAAAACCGCTGAAGCAGAAGTGAAGAATGAAGATTACCTGATGACAGTGATTGCCTAAGCCGTTGGATGAGTGATTGTTTTGCATAAAACGGAGGATCGACTTTTGATCAACAAGGTTTAGGTTGAAAGGATTAAGAGCTCCCCTCGGGGAGCTTTTTTATCTAGCTATTATATACCTCGATCTGATTAAGAAAGGAGATTACTCATATAACTCATAGGATTATCCTATCAATTGAATAGATTATATATATTTAAACAATAAACAAATCTGTGTAACAATGTGGTTATCAACGAAGAAAGCGGCGGTGGTATCCATGAAATCATTAAATCAATGGCAGGCAGATGAGTATGACAACAAACTGGCTTTTGTATCCGGATACGGCAAAAACCTGATCTCATGGCTTCAACCCCGGAAAGGGGAATACATCCTTGATCTGGGTTGCGGGACTGGGGATTTGACGTATGAAATTTCTCTGGCGGAAGCTGAGGTTATTGGCATGGATGCATCTCCGGACATGATTCGCCGTGCGAGGGAGAAATTCCCCCATATTGAATTCGTGGAAGGAGATGGTCATCAGTATGAGACGATTAGACCCTATGATGCCGTCTTTTCCAATGCGGCACTGCACTGGATGCGGAATCCGCAGCTTGTTGTAGATAACATCTGGAAGTCTCTGAAGCCCGGAGGGCGTTTTGTCGCAGAATTCGGCGGTAAAGGGAACGTGCAGATCATTGTGGATGCACTAGAGGAGGTCGTGGAACGTAACACGGGCATTCGTGCACCAGAACGAAATCCTTGGTATTTCCCTTCGATCGGAGAATATAGCTATATTTTGGAACAAAGTGGGTTTGTGGTACGACAGGCCTATCACTACGACCGTCCTACCAGACTGGCAGATGGTGAGCAAGGTATAGTAGGCTGGTTGACTCATTTTGGAGGCGACTATTTTGCAGGTTTCAGCCATGATGAGATACAAAAAATATGCCATGAAACGAGTCGGATCGTGATGCCTCATCTTTGGAAAGAAGATGCGATGTATGCCGATTACAAGCGTCTGCGTATTGAAGCTGTGAAGCCGGAAAGTTAAGTTTGTTATCTTTTTATTGTTGTTAAAAGAAATATGTTAGTCTTTTTTATGAAAATAATCCTCCACATGTAGACCGAGAAACTCTTTCTGATAAAGAGGATCTGGGTCTTTTTTTGATACACTATTTTAAAAATAAAATATTAAAACGACAAATAATTACAAATGGATATTTTTATCATACTCAAGACCCATATAAGTAATTTCTATATCATATTTGTAAGTATTTAGAAGGAAAGTGTGGTATTTTGATAGAATAATTTACCAAGGGTCAATCTTCTTGCAGATAGGTGGTGAAATTGAGCAGGTATTGCAGTACGTGCGAACAGCAGGAACCCATCATTTGGTGAGGTACTCACATTTAAAAGGAGGGGCATAGCCTTGAGCAAACGATTGATATCCACGTTATTAAGTGTTCTGATGGTCTTTTCTATTATTCTTCCAGCGGCTGGAGCCGCTCCCGGAGATTCAGTTATTCAGCTTGAGAACCTACCAAGTACAGCCGAAGCCAAACAATGGAGAGAGATTCTTGCAGGACGGGAAGCAAAACTTGCCGCAGATCCATTTTTGGATAAGAGCTTGGAAGGCCTGGGTGGAGAAAACACCCGAGTTATCGTTGAGCTTTCGAATAAACCTGTTGCAGTAGCGCAAGGTGAATCAACCCTCTCAGGAAAATCATTTACCTCCTCTATGGAAACAAAGGCTGTGACTCAAGTTGAGCAACAACAACAGTCATTTGTACATAGCCTCACTCAGAAGAAAATCAAACATGAAGTATTGGAAGAGTATGCATATGCTCTGAATGGTGTAGCCATTGAGATTAAAGGAAACCAAGTGGGACAATTGCTTCAGATCCCAGGCGTGGTCAGCGTATATCCTGACCTTGAAGTTACAATAGCTCCCGAGACAGATGAAGTGAACCCGTATATGAAAGACACAGCGCCTTTTATTGGTGCACCTGAAGTATGGGATCTGGGTTACAAAGGAAATGGCGTCAAAGTAGGTGTCATTGATACAGGGATTGACTATGAACATCCTAATCTACAGCCAGCCTATAAGGGTGGATGGGATTTTGTTGATAATGATAGCGATCCGTATGAAGCAACATATCAAGAATGGAAAGGTTCAGGTGAACCTGAGTTTAACGCCAATGGAAGTGCCTATTATACATCCCATGGTACGCACGTAGCTGGTACCATTGCTGCTCGTGAAGCAGGGGACTATGGCATTGTTGGTGTTGCTCCTGAAGCAGATATTTATGCTTACCGTGTACTTGGACCGTACGGTAGTGGTCAAACGTCATGGGTACTCGGCGGGATTGATCGTTCTGTTGAAGATGGCATGGACGTAATCAACCTCTCGTTGGGTAACTCCGCCAACGATCCAAGTTATGTTACTTCGGTTGCCCTTAACAATGCTATGTTGTCCGGTGTGACAGCAGTTGTAGCAAGTGGTAACAGTGGACCTAACCGTTATACACTCGGTTCTCCGGGTGCATCTGCCATGGCCATTACCGTAGGTAACTCTACAGGTCCTAGCCAGCTTATTACAGCAGATACTCACTTCTGGATTGGTGAAGAAGGCGAAGAAACGTTGCCTGAACAACAACCGGTGCCAGAGGTTGAACAATCTCCTGAACTGGGGACAGCACCTGGAACAGAAGCACCTGAAGTTTCAGAACAAGGCGTACCGGCAACTGCTACTGAAGAAAGTGCTGCAGCAGTGGAAGACGTAGTTTCTGAAGAAGCTGTGGAAGAAGCTACAACAGAAGAAAATACGCCATCTGCATCACCATCTGCACCAGTTGAAGTTTCTCCTGAAGCTGCTCCTGTGGAAGAAGAGTCTGTGATTGCTCCGACTGAAGCTCCACTGTCTATCACAGAGTCGGTTTACCGTCTGGATCTGATGGGCTGGAGCCTGTCAGCAGATCCTGAAACTGTTTTGACAGGGAAATTTGGACTTGAATATGCAGCACTGGGTAAACCAACTGATTTTGAAGGAAAGGATTTTACAGGTAAAGTAACATTGATTCAGCGGGGTGAACTCGCATTTGTAGAGAAAATCGCCAATGCCAAAGCGGCTGGAGCCGTGGCTGTTATTGTATATAACAACATTCCGGGTCCGATCGGTGTAAGTCTGGGCGATAACTTTGAACTCATTCCGACATTGAGCATGTCCAAGGAAGATGGGGATGTGATCAAGGCTGAACTGGACGTAGGACAAGCCGTTGAAGTGAGCTTTAGTGATTTTGAACGTTCCCAAACTCCGGGCGATGAAATGAATTCATCCAGTTCACGTGGACCTGCTAAGGTCACGCTGGACATCAAACCGGATATTGTTGCACCAGGTACAAGCATTCTGTCTACGATTCCTGCCTACGGCAAGGATGAGCCAGACGCAGATTACGCACAAGCTTATGATCGTAAAACAGGTACAAGTATGGCTACACCTCATGTAGCAGGTTTGATTGCGCTGTTGATTGAGAAGCATCCCGACTGGACGCCATTTGATATCAAAGTAGCGCTCATGAACAATAGTAAAGTGCTGGATACGACCAAGTTTGATGTATTTGATCAAGGTGCGGGCCGTATTCAGGCTGTGAACACTATTGATCCTGCTGCTTTGGTGAAAGTGCTTGATGTTACTCAATACACAGAGAGTGGCTCTGTTGTTGAAAAGGAAAATATCACCGGAAGCATCAACTACGGTAATTTCCTGAGTACAGACGAAAAGACGATTACCAAAACGATCAAAGTTGAAGCGCTGAATGGTAGCGGTGGAGATTACACCGTAAATGTGAATCCGACTCGTAATGTCGCTGGCGTATCCGTTGCCGTAGACAAGAGTTCGTTCACACTGAATGGTGAGGAAGAACTTGCAGTGACAATCACCGTTCCACGAGGGGTTACTGGGGTCACAGAAGCCCAAGGATACATTGAGTTGTCGAACGGAACCAATACCTTTACAGTGCCATATGTTGCTCATTTCAACGTTACGTTGAGTGGAGTGAAATATATTGAGACGGTAAAAGGTACTGAAAAAAATCCGTTCCACTATCCATTGAAAGCTGATGGTACATTGGATACGCTGAATGTTGCGATGGAATTCTATAATCCGATGACTTTTGCCCTGATTGAGATTTATGATGGTCTTAACCCAGAAGGTGGATATTATCAAGACGGTTATATCGGCTCCATTTTCGGTAACTATTTTAACTTTAGTGCAAATGCAAGATATAACCTTGCTTGGAACGGCACATATGCAGACTACACAACCGATGAAGTAACTGAGATTCCGGATGGTTTATACACCGTTGATATCACGACCATTGGTACGGACGGCAAAACATACAAGGAAGATACTTCTCCGTTCTTGGTGAAAAAGACAGCTCCTGCTGTAACTGCACCAGAAGCGTTGGAGTTCACAGTGGATGAATCTGCAGTCCTTAATGGTAGCGTGGAAGACTTGTACTTCCGTGTTGCCCCTGCGCTTGCCAGCGGATGGAATATTGCGTTTGATCCAGCAGCTTCCTTGGAAGCAACGTATGTTGTGAAAAAAGAAGATGGTTCGATTCAAAAAGAGGGTATTTTTGAAGTACAAGCAGATGGCACCTTCAGCCTTCCTTTGGAAGGGATCGAAGCGGGCGAATATGTTGTTGAACTTACGGTGAAAGACCAACAGGGGCTTTCGGGTACAGCTAATACGGCATTGAAATTGGAAGCTGTGGAGACCGAACCTGAAACTCCGGCTACCAAAGCACCAGGCACTCCAGTATTGTCACACAATAACTGGGTAGGCAACGGCCTGCCAGAAGGTTCTTATATCGTCACCATGAACCTGTGGTGGGGCGAGAACGCAACTAGCTACAAGTTATATGAGAACGGGGTTTTGGTTGATACGCAGAAGTTGACTTATAACGCGCCTTCCGCGCAGTCTGCTCAAACCAAGGTTACGGCCAAAGCCAATGGCACATATACTTACGTGGCCGAGCTAACGAACGACAAGGGAACAACGCGTAGTCAGACGTTGACTGTTCAGGTTACCAATGCAACGCCAGGCAAAGCAGTTCTCTCTCAGGATAACTGGGATGGCGACGGCAACTATAAGGTGACCATGAACCTGTGGTGGGGGACTAATGCCTCTGAGTACCGTCTCTATGAAAATGATGAGTTGATTGACACGCAAGAACTCCGTGCGGTTACACCTCTTGCTCAAAGTGCTGTGAGTACACTGTCCGGGAAAGCTTCGGGCACATATACGTATCGAGCTGAGTTAATTAACGCAGCCGGAGTTACCAGCACAGACACGATTACGGTAAAAGTGAAGTAAGCTCTTCCTCATTCAAGCTGATTAGTATAATGAAGGAATTGTTCTATGCACAAACGGCCTCCATCCTGATTTTGCAGGATGGAGGCCGTTTCATTTTGTTCTTTCTATTAAATGAATTGTATGACTACCCGATCATTCGATTCTTGCTGGCCTGGATACCTGCGATGAGTAAAGCGATGGCGAGAAGAACCTGTATCAGCAATGGAAGGGTCCACCCTTTTGTCCAGTCATGAAGCATGCCGAACAGTAGAGGTCCCACTGCCGCCAGCATATAACCGATTGATTGGCCCATACCGGACAGACTGGCAGCTTGTCTGGCATCTTTTGTGCGAAGGACGAAGAACATCGTCACCAGTCCAAACGAAGCGCCAGCACCTATTCCAGCCAACGTGACGCCGATGGTAACGAGTGAAGGGAGGCCGCTTAACAATAAAGCATACCCGACAATTAAAGATGAGCACGTTACCGTGGTTAGCACACGCTGGTCTTGTGTTCTGCCAGCAAGGATTGGAACGATAAAGGTAACGGGTACGCTAACCATCTGCATCAAGGAGAGCATCCAGCCTGCTGAGGTGGGGCTGAAGCCTTGTTCGGCGAGAATCTCGGGAAGCCAGGTAATCGTCGTATAGAAGATTAGAGATTGCAGACCCATAAATAATGTAATGAACCAAGCCAGGGATGATGTCCGTAGACGCACAGGTGTCCCTTCACTCTGGGTGGCCACATATAACATTCGCTGGCGTCCCGCAGCGACTTGGGGGAGCCACAGGAGAAGTGCCAATATGGATAACAAGGCCCACATGCCCAGAGAAGCGCGCCAACCGATGGAGGTTGCTCCTGCTACTGGCACACTCATGCCTGAGGCGATAGCGCCAAATATATTCATGGATACAGAGTATAGTCCGGTCACGATACCTACACGCAATGGGAAATCGCGTTTGATCAAACTGGGTAAAAGCACATTGCTTAACGCAATGCCACATCCCAATATTGCGGTTCCTGCATATAAGGCTAAGACAGAGGGCAATAAACGTAACGCCACCCCCAGAGTTACGATGACGATAGCGATCAGCAAGGCTGATTCAAGTCCTAAACGTTTCGCAAGACGTGGTGCAAAAGGAGAGACTGCTGCAAAAGCGAGTAAAGGAAGCGAGGTCAGAAGCCCTGCCATCGTATGACCGATACCTGTGTCGGACCGGATCATCTCCACAACGGGACCGGTTGCCGTGATCGGTGACCTCATGGTAGCAGCGATGACGATAATGCCTGCTAATAACAGGCCGAATCTTTTGGATGCGGAAGAATGTTCTTCTTCGGCTTGGATAGATGCGTGTTGCTGTATTGAAGATGACATGATAAAATCTCCTGTTTCCTAATGAGTTGATATGTATGGATTGTTACATTATCCACTCCGCAAGCATAACATTCTATGTCAATATCGAGCAATGAAATGGGTCAAACTCATCCTAGAACGCAAAAAAAACTTCCCGAAGGAAGTTTATTTTAATACGTCCCAGGAGGGATACTCTCCTTGCAGTCGAGACTGCGAAGTAGTGCTAACGAAGCGAATGCTCCGACGAACCATTGGGGTTCTCATCCCCAGAACGCAAAAAAAAAAAAGCCTCCCGAAGGAAGCTTTCTTTTAATACGTCCCAGGAGGGATTCGAACCCCCGACCGACGCCTTAGAAGGGCGTTGCTCTATCCAGCTGAGCTACTGAGACATGAATTTTTTCAAGCAAAATTGATTTTATCATATGCAAACAGGAATATCAAGCGTTTTATTTTAAACTATTTTTCGTATATGATATTTGGCGGCAGTAACGTTTTTTTCATTATATTTAAGGTTATGTTAGAATATCAGGAGAACTCAGAAAATAGATCGACAATCGTTTAAATATATACATCTATTTATGTTGATTCCGACTGGAGATTCAGGATATAGAGGAGGTGCTCCCATTAAGGAATCCACGACCCCGGAAACCGAGCACAACAACAATATTGTGCTGTTTCCTAAGACGCTGGACTATTACCAGATTCAATTGACAGTGATGCTTGAAAATGAACGGTATGGTGAAGCGATGAAATTGCTTCACTTTTTGCTGCAATGTCAGGGACAGGAAGAGCGCCACTATGATGAGTGGCGGGCCCTGCTCGAATGGCTTCAGGCTGCGTTCCCTCATTATGAAGAAACTTCACCTGCCGTTGATGAGGAACAGGAAGAGGAAGAGATCAGTGAGGAAGACATGGCGAGGCAGCATGCCCGTTTGAAGCTTGAACAGGATGATGGTTATGCTGATAAGATGCTTCGTACAGTAATGGAAGAACCGTTGTCTGAACAGACGATGCTGGCGTTGGAGCAACTGGCCTATCTTGATCTGCCGAAGATTGACGAGGCACTTACGAGTTGGTTAAAAGATAAGTCGCTTCACCCTTTGCTTCAGTTCCGGGTGCTGCAAACCTTGCGTCGTCGAGGTGTTCAAGGTATGATCCTGTTTACGAGAGGCGAAGAGCAGGTAGAGGTGGAGCTTGATACCGTGCCTCTTAAACCAGAGGAATTCCCGCTCCAAATCGTTCAGATTCTGGAACGAGTGGCAGATCAGACGGAGGTTCATGAACCTACGCTCTTTTATTTTGCCCAGGAACTGTGGATACAATATGTCATGGCGGTGTATGGAACCCGTGATTATGTATCGATGCTGGAAGAAAATGATTCCATGACAGATATATGGGCAGCAGCTCTACATATGACCGTTGCAGACAGTCTGGGTGGCTCGCATGATGAGGAAAATACGCGCTCAATGTATGCTGTGACAGGCGCGATGCGCTTTCGACTGGAGCAGGCTTATCGTTCGATGAAACAGTTTGTATCTGCTGGTTTGGACGGTTAAACGAGGCCGGAAACGTTTTCCTTAAACTGTATCAAGGGATTCCCCTTGAAAAAGAATCTAATCTTGTTTATACTAAAATGGTTATTTTGTACGTGATTGCCTACGTGAACATGTGAATTTTGGAGGGGAAAGTATACAATGAAAGCAACTTGGGAAAAGATAGAGAAGAACCTTGGGGTTCTTGAGGTTGAAGTGGATGCAGATCGTGTAACTGCAGCACTCGACAAAGCTTTTAATAAAGTGGTAAAACAAGCAAACGTACCTGGATTCCGTAAAGGTAAAGTACCACGTTCCATCTTCGAAGCACGTTTTGGTGTAGAGAGCCTTTATCAAGAAGCAATCGACATTTTGCTTCCTGAAGCCTATACAGAAGCAATCGACCAAACGGATATCTTCCCGGTTGATCGTCCTGACGTAGATGTTGAACAATTTGCTAAAGGAGAAACATTCAAGTTCAAAGCGAAAGTAACTGTGAAACCAGAAGTTACCCTGGGTGACTACAAAGGAATCGAAGTTGCTGTAGCAAAAGGTGAAGTAACTGACGCAGAAGTGACTGAAGAACTTGAGCGTCTTCAACAACGTCACGCTGAACTCGTTGTAATCGACGAAGGTTCCGCTGCAAACGGCGACGTTGCAGTAATCGACTTCGACGGTTCCGTTGATGGTGTACCTTTCGAAGGTGGACAAGCTGAGCGTTATTCCCTGGAACTGGGTTCCAACACATTTATCCCTGGATTTGAAGAGCAAGTTGTGGGTCTTTCCACAGGCGACTTCAAAGACGTAGAAGTGACTTTCCCAGAGAGCTACCATGCAGCAGAACTTGCTGGCAAACAAGCGGTATTCAAAGTGAAAATTCACGAAATCAAACGCAAACAGCTTCCTGCATTGGATGATGAGTTTGCTAAAGATGTTAGTGAATTCGACACACTGGAAGAGTACAAAGCTGACTTGAAAACACAATTGGAATCCCGTAAAGCTGACGAAGCCAAAGCTGCTCAAGAAAATGCAGTTGTAGAAAAAGTGGCTGAGAACGCTGAAGTGGACATTCCTTCTGCAATGGTAGAGAGCGAAGTACAGAACATGATGCGTGATTTCGACAACCGTCTGCGCAACCAAGGTATGAACCTTGAAATGTTCCTGAGCTTCTCCGGACAGACTCAAGCTGACCTGAGAGGACAAATGCAAGAAGATGCTTCCAAACGTGTTCGCAACAACCTGGTGCTTGAAGCTGTAGGTAAAGCGGAAAACATTGAAGTATCTGACGAAGAAGTGAATCAAGAACTCGAAAAAATGGCTGAATCTTACAAGCGTCCTGCTGATGAGATCCGTGGCATCCTCGAGGGTAATGGTTCCCTGGACAGCCTTCGTGATGAAGTTAAACTGCGTAAAACGATTGAGGTTCTCCTTGAGAACAGCACAGTTGTTGAGCCGGTTGAAGCTCCAGCTGAAGAAGTTGTTGCAGAAGCTGACGAAAAATAAGACAAGCTGTTATCAACTTGTCAGTTGAATAAACGATAAGGCACGTGAATTATTGCGTGCCTTATTTTTAAATTGCGACATCCATTTTATAGAAAATGAAGTAATAATATGGATGAGTACTAATTTTATTGATCCGTGTACAGTTTTTACATACCTATGACACTTCGTGCAAATAAAAAATCGCAATACGGCATAGGATGGCTTCAATTTGCACATACATAGAAAACATGGTTAAATATGATCAGGCAAAAAAGTAAACGAACTGATGTCTGATACCTCTTGTGAAAAATGACATTGTCACAGGAAAGTGTTAGAATGAATTTGGGTTTGCTTTACAGGTGGCCTATGTCTAATTACATGTAGAAAAGAGGTTGGTCTCATGAGTCTGGTGCCAATGGTTATAGAACAAACCAATCGAGGCGAGCGGTCTTACGATATATATTCGCGTTTGCTGAAGGATCGCATTATCTTTCTAACCAGTGCGATTGATGACGATGTAGCCAATCTTGTCATAGCACAGCTTTTGTTTTTGGCAGCCGACGATCCTGAAAAGGATATCAGCTTGTACATTAACTCACCTGGTGGTTCTGTCACTGCAGGGATGGGTATATACGATACGATGCAATATATCAAGCCGGATGTATCTACCATTTGCGTAGGGATGGCAGCAAGCATGGGTTCTTTATTGCTGACAGCCGGTGCACCTGGCAAGAGATATGCGCTGACGAACAGCGAAGTGATGATTCATCAGCCGCTCGGCGGCATTCAAGGACAGGCTGCGGATATTAAGATACACGCAGAATGGATTATTAAAACACGTCAGAAACTGAATCAAATATACGTCGATCGTACGGGTCAGTCTCTTGATAAAATTGAGCGGGATACAGACCGTGACTTCTTCATGAGCGCTGACGAAGCTAAGACGTACGGCATTATTGACCAGGTGCTCAGTAGACCGATCAATTCCTAAAGGGGTGGTTTCATGTTTAAATTTAACGATGAGAAAGGGCAACTGAAATGCTCTTTTTGCGGTAAATCTCAGGAACAGGTACGTAAGCTGGTCGCTGGACCAGGCGTGTACATTTGTGATGAATGTATCGAACTTTGCACCGAAATCGTTGAGGAAGAACTCGGTCATGATGAAGAAGTAGACCTCAAAGATATTCCAAAACCGAAAGAAATTCGTAATATCCTGGATCAATATGTTATTGGTCAGGAGCAAGCGAAGAAGTCATTGTCTGTTGCAGTGTATAATCACTACAAACGGATCAACACGCAAAGCAAGATTGAAGATGTTGAATTGTCGAAGAGTAACATTTTGCTGTTAGGACCTACGGGTTCTGGTAAAACGTTGCTTGCGCAAACGATGGCAAAAATCCTGAATGTACCTTTTGCTATTGCTGATGCTACTTCATTAACAGAAGCGGGTTATGTGGGTGAGGATGTAGAGAACATTCTGCTCAAGCTGATCCAAGCTGCTGATTATGATGTGGAAAAAGCAGAGCGTGGCATTATTTATATCGATGAGATTGATAAAGTAGCGCGTAAATCCGAAAACCCATCCATTACTCGTGATGTATCGGGTGAAGGTGTTCAACAGGCACTCTTGAAAATTCTTGAGGGAACCGTGGCTTCTGTACCACCACAAGGTGGTCGTAAACACCCTCATCAAGAATTCATTCAGATTGATACAACGAATATCCTGTTCATTTGCGGCGGTGCCTTTGATGGTCTGGAGCAAATGATCAAACGCCGGATCGGTAAAAAAGTCATTGGTTTCAATACCGTTGCTGAGCAACAAGATCTGAAACCAGGTGAATATCTGGGTATGGTATTGCCGGAAGACTTGCTGAAATTCGGTCTGATTCCGGAATTTGTAGGCCGTCTGCCAGTCATCTCCACTTTGGAGCCACTGGATGAAGATACGTTGGTACGGATTCTTTCCGAACCGAAAAACGCGCTTACCAAACAGTACCAAAAACTGCTTGAGCTGGACAATGTGAATCTGGTATTTGAACCAGCTGCATTGCTCGCGATTGCAAAAGAAGCAATCAAACGTAACACAGGTGCACGTGGTTTGCGTGCCATCATTGAAGGCATCATGCTTGAAATCATGTATGAAGTGCCTTCACGTGAAGATGTTACGAACTGTGTTATTACCGAAGAAGTCGTTGAGAAAAGAGTCGTGCCTGAACTAAGCCAATCGAAGGACGATAAGCAGGAAGAAAGCGCCTAATGAAAGCCTGAATCCTGTTTGAACTCTGAAATATAGACTTGTCAGTTCTCCACTTTGGCAGAAGGCGAATTCGTGTCTCTGTCAGGGTGGAGCTTTGACGTTGTGGGGAGAGAAATCACTCATGTATTTAAGACAAGATACACGTCCCGTGAAAGTGGGAAACGTAACGATCGGTGGCAGTAACGAAGTCATTATCCAGAGTATGTGTACAACCAAAACGGCAGATGTTGAGGCGACGGTTGCAGAGATTTTGCGACTGGAAGAAGCCGGCTGTCAAGTGGTACGTGTAACAGTGAATAATGAGGAAGCTGCCGCAGCCATCAAGGAAATCAAGAAACGCATTAACATACCGCTTGTAGCAGATATTCATTTCAACTATAAGCTGGCTTTACTTGCGATTGAGAATGGTATTGATAAAGTCCGGATTAATCCTGGTAATATCGGTAAACGTGCTAAAGTGGAAGAAGTGGTTAAGGCTTGTAAAGACCGCGGCATTCCGATTCGCATCGGGGTAAATGCAGGTTCACTTGAAAACCATCTGCTTGAGAAGTACGGGTATCCTACAGCTGATGCTATGGTAGAAAGTGCATTGTATCACATTGGTATTCTGGAAGAGCTTGATTTCCATGATATCATCGTGTCTCTCAAAGCATCGGATGTGCCTATGGCTATTGAAGCGTATACCAAAGCAGCGCAAATCATTCCGTATCCGTTGCATCTCGGGATTACCGAAGCAGGTACACTGTTCTCCGGTACAATTAAAAGCTCTGCAGGTATGGGAGCCTTGTTGTCCATGGGTATTGGTTCAACGATGCGGATCTCGCTGAGTGCGGACCCGGTGGAAGAAATCAAGGTTGCTCGTGATTTGCTCAAAACCTTTGGACTTATTACAAATGCAGCTACATTGATCTCCTGCCCGACGTGTGGACGTTTGGACATCGATCTGTTCTCCATTGCCAACGAAGTGGAAGAGTATATCTCCAAACTTAAGGTGCCGATTAAAGTATCGGTGCTGGGTTGTGCAGTTAATGGTCCAGGTGAAGCCAAAGAAGCGGATATCGGCATTGCTGGTGCTCGTGGAGAAGGTCTCTTGTTCCGTCATGGTAAGATGATTCGTAAAGTGCCTGAAGAAATCATGGTTGAGGAATTGAAAAAAGAGATCGACAAAATCGTCGAAGCCTATGAAGAGACAGGGGTTATTCCTGGTCGTTCGCACTGATTGATTCATATCTTGTTTTTGTAACAGCCCGCCAGCGATGGTGGGCTTTTTATTTTCTCGCATACAAATTCTGCATCGCCCGTTTACGTCGCGTTGAAAAGGCTATACTACCAAGTATTAGCATGATCTCATATGAGAATAGCGACAAAATAGGAGGATGTGAAGACATGGAATTTGGTATGGTCATCATGTTGATTCAGTTATTTTTTGGAGTGGTGATTGGTTTGTATTTCTGGAACCTGCTACGTGGCCAGAAAACGAACCGCAGTGCTGTTGAGCGTGAATCTCGCAAGGAACTGGAGAAGCTGCGTAAGCTGCGTTCAATCTCACTCACCAAGCCGTTGTCGGAGAAGACGCGTCCAGCTACTATTAACGATATAGTTGGGCAAAAAGACGGGCTGCGTGCCCTTAAAGCTGCTTTATGCAGTGCGAATCCGCAACATGTTATCATTTATGGCCCTCCCGGAGTCGGGAAGACAGCTGCCGCAAGGGTCGTGTTGGAAGAGGCCAAGAAGAATCCAACTTCTCCTTTCAAGCCAGACGCGAAATTCACGGAGTTGGATGCAACAACAGCCCGTTTTGATGAGCGTGGTATTGCGGACCCCTTAATTGGTTCGGTCCACGATCCGATATATCAGGGAGCAGGAGCCATGGGCGTTGCAGGTATTCCCCAACCGAAACCGGGCGCTGTCACGAAAGCGCATGGGGGAATGCTTTTTATTGATGAGATTGGTGAATTGCATTCGATTCAGATGAATAAGCTGTTGAAAGTGCTGGAGGATCGCAAGGTGTTTTTGGAGAGTGCGTACTATAACTCGGAAGACACGCATACTCCTGCTTATATCCACGATATTTTTCAAAATGGCCTGCCGGCCGATTTCCGCCTGGTTGGAGCAACGACACGTTCGCCTCATGAACTGCCACCAGCTTTGCGTTCGCGCTGCATGGAAGTTTATTTCCGTCCTTTATTACCTGAGGAGATTGGGCGAATTGCAGAAGACGCTGTGCAGAAAATTGGGTTCAGCCCATGCCCGGATGCCGTTGATGTGGTCAAGCGATATGCAACCAATGGACGTGAAGCGGTCAATATTATCCAGCTCGCTGCCGGGCTTGCGCTGACAGAGAAACGTGAGACGCTTCAGGCGTCCGATGTGGAGTGGGTGGCTGGTAGCAGCCAGATTCAGCCACGACCTGATCGTAAGGTCCCTTCACAGCCGCAGGTGGGGTTTGTTAACGGCTTGGCGGTATACGGACCGAATATGGGAACCATTTTGGAAATCGAAGTGTCTGCTGTTCCGGCTCTCAAAGATCAAGGCCGGATCAACATTACGGGGGTTGTGGATGAAGAAGAGATTGGAGGCGGTTCACGGACACTCCGGCGAAAAAGTATGGCTAAAGGCTCGGTTGAAAATGTGTTAACCGTATTAAAAGCCATGGGTATTCGTCCGAATGATTACGATTTACACGTGAATTTCCCGGGCGGGACGCCTATTGATGGTCCATCAGCCGGGATCGCTATGGCGACTGCCATTACATCAGCCATTCAGAGACGCCCTGTGGATCATGAGACAGCGATGACTGGTGAGATCAGCATCCATGGTCGGGTCAAGCCGATTGGTGGCGTACTGGCCAAGGTGGAGGCTGCTTTTCAGGCAGGAGCGAAGACCGTTATTATTCCGGCGGAGAACTGGCAGTCCATTTTTGAGAATCTGGAGGGCTTGCGCGTTATTCCGGTAGATACGGTGCAGGACGTATTTCGTGAGGTATTCGCATGGGTTCCAGAATCGCAACAGATGGAACAAACGAAGCTTGCAGATGAGGCGATTACACCTGCAACGGAGATTTTTCCACCGGCATCCGCTTCCTATTTGCGTGCTGACGTGCCTCGTCCAGGACAGGTTACAGATTCGGGAAGCTGCTAAGCGCTTCCCTTCATTGGTTTTTTATGTGAACATTTGATAGAATAATGAATGACTACAACCTGAGAGCCATTGGAGGTGCGAAAGCGATGGGACCGAGCAAAGCGAAAGGTCGTCGTTTTCCTTTACTGCCTTTAAGAGGACTTCTCGTCTACCCGAGTATGGTACTGCATCTCGATGTGGGCCGGGAGAAATCGGTCAAGGCTTTAGAAAAAGCGATGGTAGAAGAACATTTGATTCTCCTATGTTCCCAAGCCGAGGTAAATATTGAAGAACCAACACAAGAAGACATTTTCAGAATCGGAACCGTAGCCAAGGTCAGACAGATGCTGAAGCTTCCGAACGGTACGATTCGTGTACTCGTGGAAGGCTTGGAACGGGCTGAAATTATTGAATATACGGACAACGAGGAATATTACGAAGTGCTGGCACAAGAACTGCCTGAAGAGGAGAATACGCATCCGGAGACGGATGCCTTGATGCGTACCGTTCTGAACCAGTTCGAAAATTATATTAATCTGTCCAAAAAAGTGACACCCGAGACACTTGCAGCAGTGTCCGACATCGAAGAACCGGGGCGCCTAGCCGATGTCATCACGAGTCACCTGTCCTTGAAGATCAAGGATAAGCAGGAAATTCTGGAGACCATCGACGTTCGGGAACGTTTGGAGAAATTACTCGACATCCTGAACAACGAACGCGAAGTGCTGGAGCTTGAACGCAAGATCAGCCAACGTGTGAAGAAACAGATGGAGAAAACGCAGAAGGAATATTATTTGCGCGAGCAGATGAAAGCGATCCAGAAAGAACTGGGTGAAAAAGAAGGCCGTGCGGGTGAGGTTGAGGAACTTCGCACTCAGATGGAAGAACTCGGCTTGCCGGACAAGGTGAAAGAAAAGGTCGAGAAAGAAATTGATCGACTGGAGAAAATGCCTGCAAGTTCAGCCGAGGGTGGAGTCATTCGAAACTACGTGGATTGGCTTCTTGGCCTTCCTTGGAGTCAGATGACAGCAGATGATCTGGATATCCAAAAAGCCGAGGACGTGCTCAATGCAGATCATTACGGATTGGAAAAGCCCAAAGAGCGTGTGCTTGAATATCTGGCTGTCCAGAAGCTCGTCAAGAAGCTCAAAGGGCCGATTCTCTGTCTGGTTGGACCTCCAGGGGTCGGTAAAACATCACTTGCCCGTTCGATCGCGAGATCGCTAGGTCGGGAGTTTGTAAGAATATCTCTTGGCGGCGTGCGTGATGAAGCCGAGATTCGTGGTCACCGACGTACCTATGTAGGGGCTATGCCTGGGCGTATCATCCAAGGGATGAAAACGGCAGGTTCACTCAATCCGGTATTCTTGCTGGACGAGATTGATAAGATGGCTTCAGACTTCCGCGGAGATCCTTCCGCAGCGCTGCTTGAGGTGCTTGATCCGGAACAAAATAATACGTTTAGTGATCACTTTGTAGAATTGCCGTTTGACTTATCCAACGTTATGTTTATAACAACTGCCAACACGGTACACAACATTCCGCGTCCTTTGCTGGATCGGATGGAAATGCTCAACATCCCTGGTTACACGGAGCTGGAGAAGCTGCAAATTGCGAAAAACTATTTGCTGCCCAAACAGAAACAGGACCATGGTCTGGAAGAAGAGCAACTGGAAATCCCGGATGACGCGCTGTTGCGTGTAATTCGTGAATATACACGGGAGTCCGGTGTGCGTAATCTGGAACAGCAGATGGCTTCGTTGTGCCGGAAAGCTGCCAAGAACGTCGTATCAGGTGTAGAAGGTCAGATCAACATCACATCAGATGCGATCAAAGACTACCTTGGACCTGGCAAGTTCCGTTATGGTATGGCCGAACTGGAAGATCAGATTGGTACCGTAACAGGTCTTGCTTGGACTGAAGTGGGTGGAGATACCCTTATCATTGAAGTGACGGTTGTACCTGGAACAGGTAAACTGACTCTCACAGGTAAACTGGGGGATGTCATGAAGGAATCGGCACAAGCCGCATTCAGTTACACTCGTTCCAAAGCTACACAACTCGGGATTGCACCTGACTTCCATGAGAAGAACGATATCCACATCCACGTTCCGGAAGGAGCTATTCCTAAGGATGGTCCGTCTGCTGGAATTACGATGGCAACAGCATTAATCTCAGCCTTGACGAACAAACATGTTTCGAAGGATATCGCCATGACTGGTGAAATAACACTGCGTGGGCGTGTACTGCCGATTGGTGGTCTGAAAGAAAAATCACTGGCAGCGCATCGTGCTGGCTATAAAAAAATATTATTGCCCAAGGATAACGAACGGGACCTGCGTGACATTCCAGACAGCATCAAGGAAGATGTGGAATTTGTCCCAGTAGCCCATATGGATCAGGTGCTGCAGCATGCACTTGTTGAACAGGCAGGAATTCACCTGTAATCCACATATCCGAAAGGTTCGTATGAAGAGTAGACCGTTCTGCGGAGGCTTCGGCGTCCGCTGGAACGGTTTTTTTGGTATGATAGAACAATCCATGGCATAATACCATCAACAGGTTATGCTTAGCACAGGCGTTCAAGAGAGGAAAGATACAATATGAAAGTAAATCAATCTGAATTTATTATCAGTGCCGTTCGGCCTGAACAATACCCTGAGGACGGTCTGCCAGAGATTGCTTTGGCGGGACGCTCCAATGTCGGGAAATCTTCACTGATCAACCGTTTGATCAATCGTAAAAATCTGGCTCGGACAAGCTCAACACCGGGTAAGACGCAGCAACTGAACTATTATAAAATTAATCAGGATCTCTACTTCGTCGATTTCCCGGGGTATGGCTATGCCAAAGTTTCGAAAGAGCAGCGCTTTGCCTGGGGCAAAATGATGGAGAAATACTTGTTGGGACGCGAGGAATTGAAACTGGTCATGCAGATGGTGGATATGAGACATGAACCGTCCAAGGAGGACAAGATGATGAACGAATGGCTTCGTCATAATGGACTGCCTTTGGTTGTAGTAGCAACCAAGATGGACAAGATTCCAAAAACACGCAGAGCCAAATATATCAAAGTCATTAAGGAATCACTGGGTCTTCGTTCAGGGGATCTGTTTGTACCTTTTTCATCTGAAGAAGGATTGGGGAAAGAAGAGTTATGGGACATTATCACCCGCCATGCCCGCATCGATAAGTATGCACCAGAAGTTCTGGATGTAGAGGGTGCTCCTGAAGAGGAAGAAACCAACGAAATTAACGGATAACCGTAATAGTCATGGAATGATTCCATGGCTATTTGTTTTATTATCCAATCGTTATGAATATTCATGATAAGCATTTTTTAACGCATAACGGTGAACTTTGGTGAGACACTACAATAAATGACAGTGCATATGATGATGAACATGGTGATTTCATAAACATTTCATAAAAATGACCCGGTGACGGCTATGATGTGTGATATAATTAACCTTGTCAATCATAAATGGATAGACATATGCAGTAAGCACTTTGATTGGAAATTTATTAGGCAGGTGAACTTGCAATGCACATCGTTGTCGTTGGTTTGAATTATCGCACGGCGCCTGTAGAGGTTAGGGAACGATTCACATTTGCAGAAAAGGACTTGTCTGAAGCGCTGCAGCAGCTCAAGCTGACCAAGAGTGTATTGGAAGGTGTAATCGTGGCCACATGTAACCGTACCGAGTTGTACGTTGTGGTAGACCGTCTTCACATGTGTGGTTATTTTATTCGAACTTTCATGGAACAATGGTTTAATGTACCACGGGAAGAATTTACGCAGCACTTATATATATATGAAGATGATCAAGCCATGCGCCATCTGTTCCGTGTGATCTGCGGACTAGACTCCATGGTCATTGGTGAGACTCAGATTCTTGGACAGGTGAAACAGGCTTTTCTTAAAGCTCAGGAAGAGAAATCAACAGGTACCTGGTTTAATATGCTGTTCAAACAGGCAGTTACGCTGGGCAAACGGGCACATTCGGAGACTTCCATCGGGGAGAGCGCCGTATCTGTCAGTTATGCTGCTGTCGAGCTGGGCAAGCGGATCTTTGGTATGTTCACAGACAAGAAGGTGCTCATTTTGGGTGCCGGAAAAATGAGTGAACTGACCGTGAAACATCTCTATGCCAACGGGGCATCCGAAGTCATCGTGGCGAATCGGACGCTCGCAAGAGCCGAAGAATTGGCAGCCAAGTTCCGGGGAACACCTTGTACGATGGAACAGGCATTAGAGCGACTGAATGAAGTTGACATTGTGATTAGTTCCACTGGAGCTGAACGTTATGTCATGGATGCAGCAGTGGTACGGGAGAGTATGAAGCGTCGTCAATCTCGTCCATTGTTTCTGATTGATATTGCGGTTCCACGTGATATTGATCCGGCGATTGGTGAATTGTCCAACGTGTTTCTCTACGATATTGATGATCTGGAAGGAATCGTGGAGAGCAATCTGGAGATGCGTAAAGTGGAAGCTGCCAAGATTGAGAGAATGATTGAGCTTGAGATGGAGGATTATTACCATTGGCTCAAAACGTTGGGCGTTCGTCCCGTCATTCGCGCTTTACAGGAAAAAGGTGTCTCCATTCATGAAGAAACAATGGATAGCCTGTTCAATAAACTGCCTGAGCTCGATGAACACCAACGTAAAGTCATTCGTCGTTTGACCAAGAGTATAGTGAATCAAATGACGACAGATCCGATTAACCGGATCAAGGAAATGGCAGGTACGAAACAAGGTGATGAAGCTCTGCGCATGTTTACTCAGATTTTTGCTCTGGAAGATGCAGTAGAGATGGCTACTGAAAAAGTAAATCAGAGTGATGCCACGGCTCTGGGCAAACCAGCCGCTCACCTTAACGAAAACCGGCAAGACCCCGTGCCGGCTTATGCTCCGGCAGGCGTATAAGGCGGGTGGGCAGCTTGACCCTTGCTGAACAAGTCTATGAAGCTCTAATCTATATGTATGCCCTGAGCCTACTGTTCTATTTCTCGGACTGCATTCGACGCAATGCGGGGGCGAAGCGGACAGGCACAGGGTTTCTTGTTGTGGTTTGGGGGCTACAGGTCACGCATGTCATATTGCGCATGTGGACCGAAGGTCATTTCCCCATCTACACGACCTTTGATTTTTTGTTTATATTTTCATTCAGCATTGTGCTGATGTCTCTCGCCATGACTCGCATCCAACGTTCTGAATTTGTGATTCTGTTGCTGAATGTTGTTGGTTTTTCCGTTACTGTATTGAACCGACTGTGGTTCACGGCTGGAGAGATATCACTGCACAATTGGCAAACGGTACATGGATTACTCATTATGCATATTACCTTGGCGAATCTCGGTTTTGCGGCGTTAACAGTTGGTACGGTATTTGCCTTGTTATATCTGTTTTTGCACCACAAGCTGAAGAAAAAAAAGTGGAATGATACGATGCGGCGAATGCCAAGCCTGGAAGTGATCGGCAAATACATGGATGGTGCTAATTTCATAGGTACACCGCTCCTGGGTGTTTCTGTGATGCTTGCGGTATTGTCCATTGTAGCGGAAACACGCTGGACACTGCTCTTGGATCTCAAAGTTATTGCGACAGGTCTTGCTATAGCCATCTATGTGGGTTACTTCATATCCAAGAGAAGAAAACAGTTCTCTACGATTATTATGGCAAGATGGACGCTGATCGGATACGGATTTGTCATAATGAGTTTTTTATCCAATGCGTATTCAGCGTTTCATCGTTGGACGGGAGAGTGAAAGATATGGACCGTTACACGCCGATATTTGTAAATACTTCAGGCAAAAAGTGCTGCGTGGTTGGTGGTGGACGTGTTGCCGAGCGTAAAATAAAGGGATTGCTGCATGCCGAGGCACAGATTACGGTCATTAGTCCGGAGCTTACTCCCTCATTAAAACAACTGCATCATGAATCCCGAATTCAATGGATAGACCGGTCCTACCGCAATGGAGATTTGCGGGGGGCCTTTCTCGTATATGCAGCCACTGACCGTTCAGAGGTCAATTCAAGTGTGGTTCGGGATGCTGAGGCCGCGGGCATACTGGTGAATGACGCGATGTCTTCCGAGCACAGCAACTTTATTACGCCAAGCGTGGTCAGACGTGGGAGATTAAGCATAGCTATATCCACAGCAGGAGCGGGGCCAGCAGCAGCTGCCGAGATACGTGCTACACTTGAACAACAGTTCGGTGATGAGTATGAGACGTACTTGGAGTTTTTGCACCAGATGAGGACTGAGGTGAAGTCACGCGTATCCTCTCCGAGTCTCAGAAGCACGCTGCTCCGACAATTAACTGAAATGAACATATTAGAAGATATTCGTACAGGCCATTTCCGGTGGTGGACCGAAGAAGAAATCGGGGACTGGATATCCCGTAATCAGGAGGAAGTGTAGATATGCGTACAATTAAAGTTGGTAGTAGACAGAGCGCGCTTGCGCTAACCCAGACAGGCCATGTCATTCAGGATTTACGCGACATTTGTGAGCGGGAAGGATTAGCTTTTGACTTTGAAGTACATAAGATTGTTACGAAGGGAGATCTCATTCTGGATGTAACGTTGTCAAAAGTGGGAGGCAAAGGATTGTTCGTCAAAGAGATTGAACAGGCGATGCTTGATCATACCATTGATATGGCCGTTCACAGCATGAAGGATATGCCTTCCGAGTTACCCGAAGGATTAATCAATGGGGCTGTTCCCCGTCGTGCAGATCCACGGGATGCGCTGATTTCCAATGGTGGACTTACGCTTGATCAACTACCAGAAGGGGCGAGAGTTGGTACAAGCAGCCTGCGCCGATCCAGTCAGTTGAAGGCCTATCGTCCAGATTTACAATTGGAATCACTTCGCGGTAATATCGATTCCCGTCTGCGGAAGCTGGAGACCGAAGGACTCGACGCGATTATTTTGGCTGCTGCAGGATTGTACCGAATGGGCTGGGAAGACCGGATTACCGAGTACTTGACCGAAACAGCTTGTCTTCCGGCCGTGGGTCAGGGTGCGCTCGGTATCGAATGTCGTGAAGACGATGAGGAACTATTGCACTTGTTGCAGCTGTATAACGACCCGGAGACAGCATTTCCTGTACAGGCGGAACGCCGTTTTCTCAGTGTATTGAATGGTGGATGTCAGGTTCCGATTGGTGCTCATGCGGTATGGCTGCCTCAGGAAGATACGGATTCCCTGAATGGAGAAAACACGTTACAATTAACAGGTATGGTTGGCACGCCAGATGGTGGACTGATTCTCAAGGAAGCTCTGACCGGGAAAGATCCGGTTCGTCTGGGAGAAGAAGTGGCTTGGAGATTGATTGAACGGGGAGCAGAGCAGATACTGGCAGAAGTTAGGGGATGAAGACATGGTGGGAAAGGTCTTTTTGGTAGGAGCAGGTCCTGGGGATGCAAAGCTGATTACGGTAAAAGGATGGGAATCCATCGGTAAAGCTGATGCTGTAGTCTATGATCGTTTGGCAAGTCCGAGGTTGTTAAAACAAATGAAGCCCGGTGCGGTCAAGATTTATGTGGGCAAGCGCCCCGATCGGCATACGATGAAACAGGAAGAGATCAATCAACTGTTGGTTGATCTGGCTCTGGAAGGTAAGGTTGTAGTTCGGCTTAAGGGTGGCGATCCGACGATCTTTGGACGCGTGGGCGAAGAGGCGGATTTGCTGCACAAAAACGGAGTTCCGTTTGAGATTGTACCTGGGGTTACAGCTGCAATAAGTGTACCTGCGTATGCCGGAATTCCTGTGACTCACCGTGACTATGCTTCTTCTATCTCTATCATTACGGGGCATGAGAGTCCGGACAAGCTTGATCGCAGCATCCATTGGGATAAAGTGACGAATGCAACGGGCACACTTGTATTTATGATGGGGGTTGCCAAAATTGGATATATCAGCGAACAATTGATTCGTCATGGTCGTCCAGCGCAAACACCAGTAGCTCTGATTCGTTGGGGAACACGAGCGGAACAGGATACCATTACAGGTACCCTTGAAGATATAGAAGCGAAAGTGATTGCGGCCAATTTCCAACCGCCTGCTGTTATTGTGGTGGGGGATGTCGTGAATCAACGGGAACAGTTGAAATGGGCTGAAGCGCTGCTGCTGTTTGGCAAACGAATTCTGGTGACTCGTGCTCGCAGTCAGGCGAGTGAACTCGTGAATCGCATTGAGGAGCTTGGCGGGGAACCGTATGAGTTTCCGGTCATTGAGACGGTTATGCCGTCCAGTGAATCTGCGCAGCAAAGTGTCAAAGACGCCTTAAGTGCTTTAAGTACGTATGACTGGGTGTTTTTCACAAGTGTGAATGGCGTTGAGTTTTTCTTCCGTCATCTGGAACAGGAAGGCAAAGACATTCGCTCGATTCATCAAGCGAGAATTGCTGCCGTAGGACCTTCTACAGCAGACGCTTTACGCAAACATGGCATCGTTGCTGAGGTCGTCAAAGGTCCTTTCCAGGCCGAAGGCATGCTTGAGGCTTTTGAAAGTGAGCTGAAGGAAGGTCAGAAAGTGCTGCTTCCGCACGGCGATCTGGCACGTACGTGGTTACGTGACCAGTTGAGAGAACGAGGACTTCAAGTCACCGAAGCTATCATCTATGATACAATCCTCGCTGGTGAGGATGATGACGAACTGCTCAAGCTGCTTGAAGAAGGCGGCATTCATGCGGTGACCTTTACAAGTTCATCGACGGTTACCAACTTCATGAACATGTTGAAACGTATGGGATTGCAAGATCCACTGCCTTTATTGAAAGATGTGGAGGTTGCGTGTATCGGACCTGTTACAGCGAAGACGGCAGAGGCAGCTGGACTAAAGGTTACACTGATGGCAGAGGAAGCAACGATGGATAGCTTGATCACAGTGCTATGCGACTGGAAACGGACAGGCACCAAAGAAGGCGCACTTCGAAATTAATACACATGTAATCATGTCAACATATGAAGCGTGCTGAATTCGACAGGATACCAGCGCGCTTCCCTTTTTGCTCTATTTAACTTTCAGGGAGGTTTTACACATATGAGTTTTCCTATTATACGGCATCGCCGTTTACGCCAATCCACAGGTATTCGTAATATGGTCAGAGAGACCCATTTAACCGTAGATGATTTTATTCAACCGATCTATGTGACGTATGGAGAAAATGTGAAATCCGAAATCAAATCGATGCCTGGCGTGTTCCGCTTCTCGTTGGATCGTCTTCAAGAGGAAGTAACGGAAATTGCCGAGCTTGGAATTCCAGCGGTGCTATTGTTCGGTATTCCGGAGACCAAGGACAGTGTGGGTTCATCTGGTTTTGCTGAAGATGGCATTGTTCAGGAAGCGACAAGATTGATCAAATCCTGGTATCCAGAGCTGTTGGTTGTTGCAGATACTTGTCTGTGTGAATTCACGGATCACGGTCACTGCGGTATGGTACACACCGTGGAGATTGATGGTCACATCTGCGGAGATGTGCTGAATGACGAATCACTGGATCTGCTCGTGCAAACAGCGGTGTCCCAAGCCAAAGCAGGAGCGGATATTATTGCACCATCCAACATGATGGATGGATTTGTACAAGCGATCCGTGCCGGGCTGGATGAGAATGGATTCAGTCACATTCCGATCATGTCCTATTCCGTAAAATATGCATCCGCATTCTATGGCCCATTCCGCGAGGCAGCAGACTCAACGCCACAATTCGGGGATCGCAAGTCGTATCAGATGGACCCGGCCAATGCACGCGAAGCTTTGCGTGAAGCCGAAACGGATGTGCTCGAGGGAGCGGACATGTTGATGGTAAAACCATCCCTTTCGTATCTGGATGTCATGCGTACCATCAAAGATCAATTTGATCTTCCACTTGTCGCTTATAACGTTAGTGGCGAGTATGCCATGGTAAAGGCAGCGGCGATTCAAGGCTGGATCGATGAGAAGAAAGTCGCGATGGAAATTCTGCTCAGCATGAAACGTGCAGGTGCAGATATGATTATTACGTATTACGGAAAAGACGCCTCCCGTTGGTTGGCTGAGAAATAAATTAGATTAAGGAGGATACTCATGACTGCACAACAAGGTTATCGTCGTAATGATGAGCGCTCACGCAGCGCATTTGAAGAAGCGAAGCAGTACATACCCGGGGGTGTGAACAGCCCTGTACGCGCATTCAAATCGGTGGGACTTACCCCGATCTATGCAGAGCGTGGCGAAGGGTCCAAAATCTACGATATTGATGGCAATGTTTTTATTGACTATGTGGGATCGTGGGGTCCACTCATCATGGGACATGCACACCCTGATGTTGTAGAAGCTTTGCGTGAAACAGCTCTTAAAGGAACAAGCTTTGGTGCACCTACTTTGTTGGAGACCGAGATGGCCAAACTGGTCTGTGAGCGTGTACCTTCCATCGATATCGTACGGATGGTGAATTCCGGTACAGAAGCAACGATGAGTGCCATTCGACTGGCACGCGGGGTAACCGGACGCAGTAAAATTCTGAAGTTTGAAGGTTCATATCATGGACATGCGGACAGCTTGCTAATCAAGGCGGGTTCAGGTGTTGCAACGTTGGGTCTGCCAGATAGTCCAGGCGTGCCTGAAGGCGTAGCTGTGAATACCATTACGGTGCCTTATAACGATCTGGAGTCCGTGAGACTTGCTTTTGAACGTTATGGGGAAGAACTGGCCGCTGTTATTGTGGAACCTGTGGCGGGCAACATGGGGGTTGTACCTCCGGCATCCGGTTTTCTAGAAGGCTTGCGCAGTTTGACGACGCAATATGGCAGCCTGCTCATTTTTGACGAAGTTATGACCGGTTTCCGTGTTGGGTTGAACTGTGCTCAGGGACGGTTTGGTGTTACGCCTGACCTGACTTGTCTAGGTAAAGTTATCGGTGGCGGACTCCCGGTTGGTGCTTATGGTGGTCGTCGGGATCTGATGGAACAGATTGCTCCAACAGGACCAATCTATCAGGCAGGTACACTGAGCGGGAACCCGCTGGCTATGGCAGCAGGATATACGACGCTCAAATTGTTAACACCAGAGGTCTATGACCGTCTGGAGACACTGTCCGCACGTCTGCAAGCAGGCTTTGAGAAAAATGCAGCGGAGACGGGTGTCGCGATAACCATTAACCGTGTGGGTTCCATGGTTTGTCCATTCTTCAGTGCCGTTCCCGTAACCAATTATGATATTGCCAAAGAAAGCAATCTGGATCAATTCCGTCGTTATTTCGCGGCCATGATTGATCAAGGTGTGAGTGTTGCGCCTTCGCAATACGAAGGTATGTTTGTCTCTGGTGTGCACACGGAGCAAGATATTGATGATACGATCGAGGCGAATCGGAAGGCTCTTCAATCGCTATGACCATCAAAAGTTGGAAACGCCGCGGGGAATGGCTTGAGCTGATGCCAGGGAAAGCCGTAACAAGTAGTTCCGACAAACAGATGGCCGCAGAGCAGTGGCTATTGTCTGAGCTTCAGTTTCCGGAGAAACTGCTCCGTCAGCTTAAAGCAAACCGAGGAATACAACTCGCAGGGGACCGGCTTCGGCTGGCCCTTTTTGCGTCCCAGCCAATCGATGTTGAGCCACGCTGGGCTGAGGTAGATGTACTGTATGAGGATGATTTCTGTCTGGTTATGCACAAACCGGCAGGCATGAAACTGCATCCAGATGGAAGCCGTGCTGATCAGGCGATCACGCTGGATCACGCGGTTGCCTCCTATTATGAAATGAACGGAATTCAGGCGAGCGTACGCCATGTTCATCGACTGGATGAGGATACAACCGGGCCTGTCCTGTATGCCAAAAATGCTTTTGCCCTCGCCAAACTGGATGAAGCGATGCGTCGCAAAAAGATTGGTCGCCATTATGTAGCCATTGCAGGTGGACAAATCCCCCTTGAACTTCACAAAATTCATGCTCCGATTGGCAAGGATAGACATCACAAGCAGCGCAGACGTGTCTCGGAAGGTGGACAGGAAGCTGTTACTCATGTGGAGATCGTCGAAGTATGGGAACGAGCAACCCTTGTACGATTGAAGCTGGATACAGGACGAACACACCAAATTCGCGTACATCTGAGTTATGTAGGACATCCGCTTATAGGTGACGAGTTGTATGGTGGGAGAGCGGATGTCATTGGGCGGCAGGCGCTTCACGGAGAAGTGTTGAGGTTTAGCCACCCGTTAACTGGAGCTATGATTGAAGTGAATGACCCTTGGCCATCCGATTTCACACAATTGGCAGAGCTAGAGGGGTCTTACTAATACACTATATAAGTTCGACTAACTATTTACACGAAAACGGAAAGGACAGAAACAACCAGAAGAAGCAAAGCGTTCGCCTAAAAGCTTTCTGAAAGAAAGCTACTTCGGAAGCATAAGCTATCCCCGGATTTTCCCTTTATAAAAAGGAATGAAAAAAATCTGGGGATAACAGCGATCAGAAGGTTGTTCTGTCATTGGAGTGACAGTGTAAATAACCATGAGTTGAACATATATAGCAAGGTTTTTCAAAAGGTGGCATGCTCATCTCATTCAAGGCATATAGATGGGGTAACGAAGGATTTGGACCATGGATCAGTCCCATGAGAAGGATCATGGTGAACATATGCCGAAAGGAGGACGCCACCTTTGTTGAATCAACCTTATGGTTTGCGGTTCGATATTTATGAGCGCGTTCATTTGTCTGAGGGAGTCCCTGCAATTGAGGAATTGGAGGAAATTGAACTATACCCGCGCATTCAAGTCATAGGGCAGGATGATCATGCCACGTTAAGAGGACATCTTTTACTTACAGGTGCGTACAGAGGAGAAAATGAGGCTTCAGAGGAGCTCAAACATTTCATTCCTGTGGAGATCACGGTGCCGCTGAACCGGGTCAGATCGATTGAGGATATTTCCATCGAGATCGAAAATTTTGACGTGGATCTGTTATCCAATCGCAGTCTGAACATTACAGGCGTGTTATCACTGCGAGGCATCGAGGGCTTTCCTGTTGAGGAGCCTCAAGTATGGTCGGCAGATGAGTTTACAGTTGTTCACTCACCTGACCCTCAGCAATCCAACCGTTCCGATGAAGCAGACCAGCCAGCCGGCGATCCCAATGCATTTGCACAAGAGTATCTGCTCCAGCGGAGTGAGGAAGAGAGACTTGCGAATGCAGCAGAACTTGCATATGGTGCCCCGGAATTCGCTGATCTGCAGGAATATGCGAATGCGTCTTCGGCCGAGCCACTTCAGTCCGAGGAGCAAAGTGCGGAGTACGCTAACGAAAACAGACAACCTGATGCAAACGAAGATCTTGCATCTCTGGCAGCGAATGGAGATGAATTGGCATCCCATGAGCAATACAGCGAACCTTCTCCTATCTCGTCATTTATGGCCGAGACCGCTGATCGGCTAGCTTCTTACCCTGAGTCGGAACCATTGCTGCCTCTGGAGGAAGAGCCTTCTGCGTGGTCCGAGCCTTCCGTGGATGCATTGCCTGCGAACCCGAGAAGCTCAGATCAAGAAGCCTCTGAGGTGCCTGCGCAATCATCTAATGAGTTGGCAGCACCAGATGTACCGGACGCACCGGACGTATGGCACTTCGAATCAGCCCGATCTGTACCTCAGCAGGAGAATCAGGCAGTTGCTGATGTTCCGGTTGAATCACAGGCAGAGAACTGGCAGGGTGTATTCGCTTCGTCCGAACCAGGCAACGCCGAGGAAGAGCGGCCGGCTTTTGAAGCGACTGGGGTAGACGAGTTCGTGCAGAACGAAGCATTTGTTCCTGAACCTGTAGCTGAGACGGAAGACAAGCCGGAGCTGAAGGTTGCTTTTGGCAGCAAAAAAGAATCTGCACCACGGCAAGAGGAGGGCGTAGGTATCTCTTCCTTGTTATCCTCTGGCAGAGCGACACGCGATGCTGAAGTGGAGCGAGGCGACGAGGTTCCTGCTGGTGTAGTACAGGAAGAAGCATATCCTCCTGATGATGTAGAATGGAAGAATCTGTTCCTGGGAACGATCGTGGATCAGACCCCATTCCGCAAGGTGAAACTATGTATCGTTCAGCGAGAAGATACACTGGATGCCATTGCAGATCGATACCAATTGAGCACGAGGGAACTTCAGTTGTATAACCGATTATCTGAGCAGGTTGTGGAAGAAGGTCAGATATTGTACATCCCTTAATTCGTAGATAAAGCCTTCGTTACGACCCGTGATCCCCTTGAGGATTGCGGGTTTTTGTATGATTCGTCCTAAACCTGCATTCCAGCGCTCTTTTTCCGCTGTTGTCAGGTTGACTATCGCGCACGAGCAAGGTATGATGTGTGTAGGTTTTTTGATGAACAACGTGGAACGGGAGTAGTAGACAGTATGACCTTTCAGAGAGTGGAATTGCAGCGCTGTGAGATTCCGCAGGAACCAACTGATCGAAGTCGCCCGGGAGTTGCCTGTTTGAATACAAGGGATGAATGAGATGTATCGTCATTTATTGCTGAGGTAGGATGGGCCGGTAGCAGCCGTTATCTGCTTGAAGTGTCACGTCATGTACAGAGGGTGAAGTCTATCTTGCTGTCGGCGTGAAACAAAGGTGGTACCGCGAAAGCTAACCTTTCGTCCTTTGATGGATGAAAGGTTTTTTTTGTTTTTTTTGGCGAAGATGATGAAGTAACGGAGGAATGACACATGTCTGAGGAAAAAAAATCAGCTGCAACAGAAATGCCGACCACTTACGATCCAAAGGCGGCAGAAGATAAATGGTACTCCACCTGGATGGAACGTGGATATTTCAAAGCCGGTCAACGCAAAGATGCCGAGCCGTATACGATTGTTATCCCACCCCCGAATGTGACCGGGATGCTGCACATCGGGCATGCGCTTGATTTTACATTACAGGATATTCTAATCCGTACGAAACGGATGCAGGGCTATGATGCGCTATGGCTTCCGGGTTCCGACCATGCAGGTATTGCTACCCAAACCAAGGTAGAGCAGAAATTGCGTGAAGAAGGTCTGACTCGTTATGATCTGGGACGCGAGAAGTTTCTGGAGAAGGTATGGGACTGGAAAGATCAGTATGCCACTACCATTCGTCAACAATGGGGCAAAATGGGACTGTCGCTTGATTACTCACGTGAACGTTTTACGCTGGATGAAGGTCTGTCCCAAGCGGTTCGCAAAGTATTTGTTCAATTGTATGAAAAAGGCCTTATTTACCGAGGCAAACGGATCATTAACTGGGACCCGGTGAACCGGACAGCACTGTCCGACATTGAGGTTGAATATAAAGAGGTTCAGGGTCACTTGTACCATCTGCGTTACCCGCTCAAAGACGGAAGTGGCTACGTTACCGTGGCAACGACGCGTCCTGAAACGATGCTGGGTGATACCGCGGTTGCTGTTCATCCGAAGGATGAGCGCTATGCAGATATGATTGGTAAAGTACTTGTACTGCCTATCATCGGACGTGAAATTCCAATTATCGCTGATGATTATGTGGATAAAGAGTTCGGGAGTGGTGCAGTTAAAATCACGCCTGCGCATGATCCGAATGACTTTGAAGTAGGTCTTCGTCATGATCTGCCTCAAATTACGGTAATGGATGAGAGCGGCACAATGAATGCAGAGGCTGGCAAGTATCAGGGACTGGATCGCAGTGACTGCCGCAAGCAGATTGTTGCTGACATGAAAGAACAGGGCGTATTGATCAACATCGAGGATCACACGCATCAGGTTGGACACAGTGAACGTACCGGAGCTGTTGTTGAGCCGTATCTGTCTACACAGTGGTTTGTTGAGATGAAACCACTTGCGGAGAGAGCGATTCAGAAGCAACAGAGCGGCAAAGGGGTTAATTTTGTTCCAGACCGTTTTGAGAAAACGTATCTGAACTGGATTGAGAACGTTCGTGACTGGTGTATTTCCCGTCAACTGTGGTGGGGACATCGTATTCCTGCCTGGTATGATGAGGAAACGGGTGAAATCATCGTATCTGCTGAAGATCCGACGACGCTGCCAGAGAATGCTGGCCGCAAGCTGAGACAGGACGAAGACGTACTCGATACTTGGTTCAGCTCCGGATTATGGCCGTTCTCCACATTGGGCTGGCCGGAAAATACGGAAGATTTGCAACGTTATTATCCGACAAGTGTACTTGTGACAGGGTATGACATCATATATTTCTGGGTTGCACGTATGATTTTCACTGCATTGGAATTCACCGATGAGATTCCGTTCAAGGATGTGCTGATGCATGGTCTTGTTCGTGACGCAGATGGACGCAAAATGTCCAAATCACTGGGTAACGGTGTAGACCCGCTGGATGTAATTGAGAAATACGGCGCAGATGCAATGCGTTACATGATCTCAACCAGCAGCACGCCAGGTCAGGATCTACGTTTCCGTTGGGAACGGGTGGAGCAGGCTCGTAACTTTGCCAACAAGATCTGGAATGCTTCGCGCTTTGCATTGATGAATCTGGAAGGATTCACCTATGAGGAACGTGACATTAGCGGAGAGCTTGGTACAGCCGATTATTGGATTTTGCACCGTCTGAACGAAACTTCCCGCGATATTACGCGTCTAATCGAAGCGTATGAATTTGGGGAAACGGGCCGTGTACTGTATAACTTTATCTGGGATGACCTGTGTGACTGGTACATTGAGTTTGCGAAACTGTCCTTCTACGGGGAAGATCCGGTTGCCAAGAAGAAAACACAATCTGTGCTGGCTTATGTGCTCGATCAGACCATGCGCCTGATTCATCCGTTCATGCCATACATCTCCGAAGAGATCTGGCAGCATCTGCCGCATGAAGGTGAGACGATTACGCTGGCATCTTGGCCGGTATACGATCCTGCTCTTGAGAACCCAGAGGCTGTTGCCGAGATGAACCTGCTCATGGATACCATCCGTGCAGTTCGAAACATTCGTGCAGAAGTGAACGTGCCTATGAGTAAAAAGATCGAGTTGATGGTCAAAGCTAACAGTGCTGAGACGTCCAGCATCATTCAGCGTAACAGCCATTACATCAAACGTTTCTGTAATACGTCCGAGTTCGATAGTGGGCTGGATCTAAGCTCACCGGATAAGGCAATGACTGCGATCATTACGGGAGCAGAACTATACTTGCCGCTCGCAGGTCTTATTGATATCGAACAGGAAGTGGCTCGCCTGGAGAAAGAGTTGCAGAACCTTGAGGGCGAAGTACTCCGTGTGGAGAAAAAGCTGGCGAATGAAGGCTTTGTTGCCAAAGCTCCTGCCAAGGTTATTGAGGAAGAGCGCGCCAAGCAAGCAGATTATTCCGACAAACGGGATAAAGTGATTGCACGAATCAAGGAACTGAAAGGTTAATATATCTGGGTCGGATGGAGAGCTAGTATGCCATCCGGCCGCTTTTTTCAATCAAACTCGGGACCGAAGGTGAATCAGATGACGGAATTAGACGGGACAGATGCAGCAGCTCCTTTACTTACGTATGACGAGGCCGTGGACTGGATCAATGGCCTTATTCCTTTTGGCATCCGACCTGGATTGGAACGAATCGAGGGTCTGATGTCCATGTTAGGCAATCCACACCAACGTCTCAAATTTATTCACGTCGCGGGAACGAACGGCAAAGGTTCGACTTGCGCTTTTTTGACGTCAGTGCTTCTTCAGGCTGGATATGATGTGGGCACCTTTACGTCGCCTTATATCACCAAGTTTACGAACCGTTTTCAATACAATGGTGAGGATATTCCCGAAGAGATTCTGCTTAAGCTCTCGAATCGGTTACGTCCACTGGTCATCGAAATGGCCTCCACTCCGCTTGGATCACCAACGATGTTTGAGGTGTCCACGGCTCTCGCGCTTCTGTATTATGCAGAAGAATGCTACCCTGACGTTGTGGTATGGGAGACGGGGCTAGGGGGAAGGATGGACGTAACGAATATTGTTGCACCTGTTGTGTCCGTCATCACCAACATTGGTATGGATCACACGGATGTGCTTGGAGATACGATTGAGCTGATTGCTGGCGAAAAGGCAGGGATTATCAAGCCGGGAGTACCCGTGGTGACCTGCGCGACTCAACCCGAAGCTGTGAAGGTGATTCAGGAGAAAGCACAGCAGCTTCAATCAACCGTGTATTTGGCAGGAGATCGTTTCTCTTATCATAGACTGGAGAGCAATGAGAGCGGACAATCTTTTCATTTTTCAGGACCGTTTCGTGACCTGGACGTTCGCATCCGCATGCAGGGCTCACACCAATGTGACAATGCAGCGGCCGCACTGATGGTGCTTGAATTGCTCAGACAATACATGGCGTTTATGCTGGATGACAACGATATTGCACTTGGACTGGAGAATGCCTTCTGGGCAGGGAGATTCGAAAAAGTCGTCGATGAACCCCGAATTGTGCTCGATGGAGCACATAATCCGGAGGGTGCTGAGTCGCTGGCCAAGAGCATTAGAGAAGTATATCCTTACAACAAGTTAATTTTGATGATGGGTATGTTGGCGAATAAGCATCACGAAGCGTATTTGCAGCATATACTGCCACTAGTGGATACGCTGATCCTGACCGAGCCAGATTTCCGACGCAAAATGGATGCAGCCGAATTGCTGCAAATTGTCGAACGGGTACGTCCCGCCATTGCGAAGCAGGAGCTGGAAATCATCGTCGAGCCCGAATGGGCAAAGGCACTTGATCTATTGAAGTCACGGACGGAAGCGGAAGATCTGGGGGTGGTCTCCGGCACACTGTACCTGATTGCGGATGTGCGGGCAGCCCTTTTGCATCAAACCGATTCTGAAAAAGGTTGGTGAAAGTTTTGTTAAATACATCGGAACACGTTCATTTTATAGGTATTGGCGGATATGGCATGAGTGCCATCGCAAGAGTTATGCTGGAAATGGGATACACCGTTACCGGATCGGATGTCGCTTCACAAGAGTTGACCGAGAAGTTGGCAGCCAAGGGAGCGAAAATATATATCGGACATACGGCAGAGCACGTCACTGGAGCAGACCTGGTTGTTTACTCTACGGCAGCGCCTGCGGATAATGTGGAACGGGTAGCAGCTGCAGAGCTGAACATTCCGATTCTGCATCGTTCCCAGATGCTTGCACGTTTGTTGAACGAACGTAAAGGTGTGGCTGTAGCTGGGGCTCATGGTAAAACAACCACTTCATCCATGATTGCACTTGTTATGGATAAATGTGATACAGACCCGACATACATTATTGGCGGAGAAATCATGAATGTGGGTACCAACGCGAAAGCCGGTCAAGGCGACTGGGTAGTCGCTGAAGCGGACGAGAGCGATGGTTCGTTTTTGCAGTACCATCCATGGCTCGGTATTGTAACCAATATTGAGGCAGATCATCTGGAGAATTACAATAGTGATTTTGAGGAGCTCAAAAGGGCTTATGTGCAGTTCCTGAGTCAGATTCGTCCAGAAGGAACAGCGATTGTATGTTCTGACGATGAGAATGTTCAAGCGATTTTGCCAGAACTCAAGTCACGGATTACAACGTATGGTATTGATCGTGCAGCGGATTATACGGCAACAGATATCGTACTGGGCGATCGCCGGATCTCCTTTACGATGAATCATCAGGGTGCTGCTATGGGCACGGTGGAGTTATCGGTGCCAGGTAAGCATAACGTATATAATGCGATGGCTACTGTAATTACCTGTTTGGAAGCAGGCATTCCATTTGAGAAGATCGTGGCAGCGATCATCCAGTTCCACGGAGCCAAACGCAGATTCCAGGTATTGGGCGAGGCGCGTGATATGCTGATCATCGATGATTATGCTCATCACCCGACTGAGATTGAAGCTACCATTAGTGCGGCCAAAGCAACGGGCAAACGCATTATTGCTGTATTCCAGCCACAGCGTTATACGCGGACGTTCTTCCTGTTGGATGCGTTCAGTCGTGCTTTTGCGGAAGCGGATGAAGTGCTTATTACCGATATCTATTCTCCTGCGGGCGAAAAACAGATCGAAGGGGTAACCTCAGCCAGACTGGTTGAACTGATCGTTCAAAACAGTAATGCTTCTGCACGTTACCTCCCAACGAAAGAGGAAGTTGTGGCTGATTTGCAGCATCGTCTGCAGCCAGGAGACCTTGTGATTACTATGGGCGCAGGTGATATCTGGAAAGTCGGCGATACACTTGCCAAAGGTTTGAAATAAATCAATTGAGAAACCGCCTGTCTTCGATAAGAAGCAGGCGTTTTTTTGCGTTACATGGAATGTATTCTCCCCTCTTTGCATATAGCTGATATAAATGGGACAAAGGAGAGGGTACGGGTGAGCAATGCTAGAATGACGTTTCGCTTCGGGGATCATGAGTCGGACAAGCCTGAAAACAAGGGGATATCCACGTCCAGTCCATTGGTGATGTTGAGTGAAGATTTGCCGCACAATCAACCGCTAACGCCTAAGCGGATGGATACAACCCCGTCCTGGACGCCAGAGGATATCCCCGGAGACTGGGGAGAGACGGTGCTGACAAGCTCTACTGTACCTGAACCTGACGAGCGGGTGAGCCATAATTCGAGCTTCGATGAAGTCCACTATCTTGGGAACCGATCTGGTCATGGTTATCAGTATCACACAGATGATCCGGAGGAAGAACGTCGCGATCTGTCCAATACGCATGATGATCAAGGCCATGACTGGCTTGCAGATTCGGAGAACTATTCCTATAAGCGCAATCGCCCCCCAAGGGGCTGGAAAATGATTGGTTCAGTTACCGGGGCACTCGTTACAGGAGCACTCTTTGGCATGGTTATTCTCTCATTTTTCAATAAAGAAGGAGCTGCGAAGCCAGGCGAGCTTCTTCCCGTCAATCAGGCCGTTTCCACCGTGACAGGTCAGGAGGGGGTTGCAGGCACAGCGCAGCAGCTCCAGACAGCTGCAACTGGCAGCACGTATTATGCACTTCAATACGGTGTGTTCAGTTCCCCCGAACGAGCGGAGCAGGCCAAGCTTGAGCTGGCACAGGCAGGTATAGCCGCAGGTTCTGATCCTGAAGATGGCAATCGGGTATATGCAGGCATTTCGGCTGATCGTGAAGAGGCCAAGCTGCTAAGCTCCAGGCTTAAAGCTCAGGGAGTCGAACTGTACGTCAAAGAGATCGTGAACCCTGAGATCAATCCAGCTATATTCGGAGGCAAACAAGAGGATGTGCAGCTTTTCTTCACGAACAGTTCTGCACTGATCGAACAATTGTCTACCTTGTCCATACAGCAGCTGGGACAGTCTGCTCCGGCAGCAGTCTCCGCAGAAGCGATGACCGCGATCCAGAATAAGCACCAGTCATGGTTGACCGGTTTGAATAGTCTTTCACCCGGCCTGACCGCAGAGGTACAACCTATTATTGGCGGAATGGAGAAATCGATGAACAGTGCAATTACGGCTATTGTGGAGTATAACAAAAACCCGGATGATGTGCATATGTGGTCCGTACAATCTGATCTGATGGAATATGTGCTGCAGCAGAAAAAATGGCTCGAAGCGATTAAGCAGTAACATGCTCTTTCCCATAACAACGCTTGGAAATACCTATCCGGCAAGGAACTGGAAATAGTTCCCCTTGCCGGATTTGTGTTTGTATTGACGTACAAAACCCCGTATAATAATGTGGGTGTCAAAAAATGGCGAGGGAAGATTACCGATGAAAAAAAACTTCGGCATGTTATTGCTGTTTCTACTGCTCGGCTGGATAGCCGGAGCGTGGATCGCCAAGGCACTGCAGCCTGTAAAGGCAGTAGCCTTTCTTACGAAAGCCACGACCATACGTTGGTCGCCACAGGCTGATCTGGATATTATCAGTTATGATATTTCACTTCAATTTCAAATGAGCCTCCTGAGTCTGATCGGTATTATTGCCGCTGTGTGGCTGTATCGCAGACTGTAGGAGAATGACGAGTTATGACGAAAAAAATAAACCAGTGACATCTATTATCGTGATAAGGACAGGATGTTGCCGTAGCATAAGGAGCCGTTCATGATGAATAACACTCAGCAGCGCCCTATTATTCTGGCTTCCACATCGCCTCGGCGCAAAGAACTGATCGCATCACTCCACTTAGCGTTTGATGTAATACCAAGTCATGCCGATGAAGATACACCACCAGAGTGGACACCTGAACAGACGGTACAGGAGCTTGCTTTGCGCAAGGCGCTTGCCGTGTATCGCGGGCTTGAAGGCCGTGAGCAGGAAGCCATCATTGTGGGTAGTGACACCGTTGTCGTTCTGGACGGTGAGATTCTAGGCAAACCCGTAGACGATGCGGATGCTGAACGTATGTTATCCCGACTACAGGGACGTGAACATCGGGTGTTTACCGGTGTCGCTTGTATTGATGCAGGCAATGGACAGTCTGTAGTTCATTATCGCCAGACCGATGTAACGATGAAAGAACTGTCGGATGCGACCATCCGTGCCTATGTGCAGACAGGAGAGCCTTCGGACAAGGCAGGATCTTATGCGATTCAGGGCATTGGCGCTTCACTGATCGACCGTATTGAAGGATGTTATTTTAATGTGGTTGGCCTGCCCTTATCCTTGCTGAGTGATATGTTGGATGGGTTTGGCGTCCATGTGTTGCCGCGAACATGAATGAAGCCAATTGACGTTTTGAACTGAAAAGAGGGAACATATGGAGTCGCCTCAATATATGATGCGCGACATCCCCCAGGAAGAACGCCCGAGAGAACGCATGATGGAATACGGGGCGGGCGCCTTAAGCCATGCTGAATTGCTGGCGATTTTACTTCGAACAGGCACAAGACAGGAATCCGCGGTGCATATGGCACAGCGGATTCTGGCCGAAGCGGGTGGCATTCGCTCGTTGGTGGATCTGAGTCTGGAAGAATTGACTGCAATGAAGGGGATCGGTAATGCCAAGGCTGTGCAATTGAAAGCCGGCATTGAGCTGGGGCATCGAATTGCCAAGAGCAGACTCATACAGTCGACTTCAATTCGTACACCGCGTGATGCAGCCGATATCCTAATGGAACAAATGCGTTACTTGCAGAAAGAGCATTTTGTGTGTCTCTTTCTAAATAGCAAAAATCATATTATTGCCCAGGAAACACTCTCCATGGGTAGCCTTAACGCTTCGATTGTACATCCGCGTGAAGTGTTCAGGGCTGCCATCAAATGCAGCAGCGCATCAATTGTGTGCGCACACAACCATCCCAGTGGTGATCCTACGCCGAGTCCGGAGGATATCCAAATAACCAAGCGATTGATTGAAGCAGGTGCTATTGTTGGCATTGACGTGCTTGATCATATTATTATCGGAGATGGAACGTACGTAAGTTTGAAGGAGAAGGGCTTAGTATAATATAATGGTTGGCGTTGATGTTTTCCTATGAATGTTAACGGCGTTGTCCGTAAAAGATAGGTTCACTTTACAAATGCAAAAAAACAAATGCGAATATTAGCTCCACGGGTTGCGTGGGAATGAAATTGTTACGCTCTGGATCAGAATAGGGCGGCTATATGAGGCAGAAAAGGAGATTATGTTATGTTTGGTGGTTTTACGAAAGATTTGGGTATTGACTTGGGGACAGCAAATACGTTGGTTTATGTACGAGGAAAAGGAATTGTGGTGCGCGAACCTTCGGTTGTCGCTATACGGACAGATACAAAAACTATCGAGGCAGTGGGTGAAGCCGCCAAAAAAATGATTGGACGTACACCAGGTAACATCCGTGCCATTCGTCCAATGAAAGATGGCGTTATTGCCGATTTCGATACAACGGCAACGATGATCAAATATTTCATTCGTGAGGCTCAGAAACAACGCTCCATGTTCCAGCGTCATCCGAACGTGATGGTATGTGTACCATCCGGGATCACGGCAGTAGAACAACGCGCGGTTGAAGATGCAACCAAACAGGCTGGAGCACGTGAAGCCTACACGATTGAAGAGCCTTTTGCAGCTGCCATTGGTGCAGATCTGCCTGTATGGGAACCAACGGGTAGTATGGTTGTTGATATTGGTGGTGGTACAACAGAAGTGGCTGTCATCTCACTTGGCGGTATTGTTACGAGCCGTTCGGTTCGTGTAGCGGGTGACGAGATGGATGAATCCGTTATCCAGTACATCAAACGCCAATACAATCTGATGATCGGTGAGCGTACATCAGAGCAATTGAAGATGGATATCGGATCAGCAATGCCACTAGAGCAAGTAGAAACGATGGAAATTCGTGGACGTGACCTCGTTACAGGTCTGCCGAAGACGATTACGATTACTTCGGACGAGATCAGCGAAGCGTTGGCTGATACGGTGAATGCGATTGTTGAAGCGGTAAAAGTAACACTGGAAAAATGCCCGCCTGAACTTGCGGCTGATATCATGGACCGCGGTATCGTTCTTACAGGTGGTGGGGCGCTTCTACGCAACCTGGACAAGCTTCTGGCTGGCGAGACAGGAATGCCTGTCATTGTGGCTGAGAACCCGCTGGATTGTGTAGCGATCGGAACAGGTAAAGCGCTAGAGAATATTCATTTGTTCAAAAGCAGAAGCAGTTCGGCAGTTCGTTCCAAACGTTAATTGGTATTTGCCTAACTTGGCATTGCGACTAAGTGGCAAGGTATCGTTATAGAGTACCCGGTTAACCCCGGGGATGAGCTATTACCCGCTTAACAGGGGAGGATCAGCTGATATTCTCGCAGGGACTACAAGTCTGACAGTCTCCCCGCCGGGCATGGCTCGGAAGAGAATAATGGATGTTAGAGGGTGTTCGAACTGTTTAAACTGCTAGGCAACAAAAGACTTTTTGTTTTGCTGGTGGGCCTTGTTACATTTATCGCGTTAATGGGCTTTACGCTCAGTCCGCGAACCACTCTATCCTGGCCGGAGAAATTCCTGAAGGATTCAGTTGGATTTGTACAATACGTATTTTACAAGCCCGCTTCTTATGTAGCGGGCTTTTTCAAAGATGTGGCGAACATGCGTACGGTATATGAAGAGAATGAAGAGCTTCGCATCGCTATGGGGCACTATACCCGAGATCGGCTGAAGTATAATGATATGGAGCAAGTGAATGAGCAACTTCAGAAAGCGCTCAATTTCACAGAGGAACAGAAGAATCGGTATAATTACGGTTCACGAATTGCTCAAGTTATCAGTGCGAATTCGGATCCAAACAGCAGAACCATTAACATTGATATCGGTGAGAATGCGGGAATAAAGCCGGGGATGGCCGTTACCTCGCAGGAAGGGCTGGTCGGCGTGATCAGTCATGTCAGCTCATATACATCAACGGTTAATCTGTTAACGTCCATGGACGCCAATGATCCAACATCCAATGCCATTGCAGCAACGGCAGTAGGTAAGGAAAAAGTGTTTGGTATGATTGAGAGTTATGATCCGAAGACAGGCATGCTCAAGATGACCAAGATTTCAGAGGATTCTGATATCCAAGAGGGCGATGAGATCATCTCCTCCGGAATCATCAATAATTTTCCGAAGTATATGCGGATTGGTGAAGTGGAGAAAGTTGAAGTTGGTGAGTACGGTTTAACAAGGACTGCGATTATCAAACCATACGCTAGCTTCCTTGACTGGAAAGAGCTGATTGTCATTATCCCGCCTGAGGTAAAAGAATAATGGTGACGCGCAAGCAAGTCTTGTTCCTGTTGCTATTCGTTTTGTTCATTGCGGAAGGCACGATTTTGCCGCTGCTCATTCCTTCTGGCTGGCAGATGCGTATTTCTGCCAATCTGGTTTATATCGTAATTTTGTTTATCGCTGTGTATCATCATCGGCACACGGCACTAGTACTCGGTATATTTTTTGGACTATTGCATGACGTCGTATTCTACGGCGAGATGATTGGACCTTACGGATTCTCGATGGGATTATCGGCATACATGATGGGACTCATTTTTCAAGCACCGCGAGCACCACTGCCGGTTATGGTATCAGTTGTCATTTTGGGAAGTCTGCTTAATGACACCATGCTATTCTTCCTGTACAAGCTCTTCCAACTTAACCACGTGACCTTTGACTGGGCGTTGCTTGAATACATGATTCCTAATTTGTTCGTTCATTTTGTGTTTGCCTTGATCATTTATGTCCCGCTTCGGAAACAACTGGAGCGGATCGGCAAGAGACGGAGCAAGACAGAAGAAGCTTCTTAAATACATTTATGGAGCGCAAAGCAGGAACTTGGGGCCCCGGGCACGAAATGTAATGAGATGGGAGGGACAGGCTTATGACGGTAAAATCGAATCACGTAACGATTAAAGGCATCCGAGACGGCCTGGTTTTCCTGTTGGACGATCAATGTGAATTCGAGGAATTGCTCTATGAGCTCCGCTATAAGCTGGAACACAGCCATCAAAATATTTTGACCGGACCGATTGTTCATGTGGATATCAAGTTGGGTGCCCGCGAAGTGACAGAGGACCAGAAAGAAGCAATCCTCGATATATTGAAACAAAAAGGGAATCTGCTTATTCGATCCATCGACTCACCTGCACTCCAACCGGAGGTTAAAGGACCGCCGCCGATTGTGACCATGTGTGGTATGGTGCGTTCAGGTCAGGTGCTTCATCATGAAGGAAATCTCCTGTTTCTTGGGGATATCAATCCGGGGGGCACGGTGACGTGTACCGGAGATATATATGTGTTGGGTTCACTCAGAGGTATGGCTCATGCCGGAATTGGCGGGGACGAAGAAGCTATTATTGCCGCTTCGGTGTTTGCACCGACGCAGCTGCGGATTGCGGATATCATCAGTCGTCCTCCCGATGAATGGGAGAGCCGAGAGACCGGAATGGAATTTGCTTACTTACAGGACAATCAGATGCAGATAGACAAGATGAGCAATATCGTTCGGTTGCGCCGAGATTTTAATGTGTTTAAAGGAGTGTAGCTCATGGGAGAGGCGATCGTGATCACTTCGGGTAAAGGCGGCGTGGGTAAAACAACCACCTCGGCAAACATCGGGACAGCGCTGGCGCTGCTCGGCAAAAAGGTTTGTCTGGTAGATACCGATATCGGCCTTCGTAATTTGGATGTCGTGATGGGACTCGAAAACCGTATTATTTACGATCTGTGCGACGTTGCGGACGGCCGCTGCCGTCTGAATCAGGCTTTGGTCAAAGACAAGCGTTTCGAAGAATTATATATGTTGCCTGCGGCGCAGACGAGAGACAAAAACTCGGTGTCGCCAGAACAGGTGAAGGATATTATCCTTGAATTGAAAAAAGATTTTGAATACGTCATTATTGATTGCCCAGCCGGCATAGAGCAGGGCTTCAAAAATGCGGTAGCAGGAGCAGATCAGGCCATCGTGGTCACTACACCGGAAAATGCTGCAGTACGTGATGCGGATCGTGTCATCGGCCTGTTGGAGAGTTCACACATACAATCACCGAAGCTGGTGGTGAATCGAATTCGCAATAATATGGTTAAATCAGGTGATATGCTGGATATCGATGGTATTTTACAAGTACTTAATATTGACCTGATTGGCATCGTACCTGATGATGAGCTGGTCATCAAAGCGGCCAATTCAGGAGAACCTACGGTCATGAATCCGGATTCACTTGCGGCGATTGCGTATCGCAACATTGCACGACGCATTCTGGGAGATACGGTCCCATTGATGCAGCTGGAGCAGAAAAAGGGCGCTTTTACTCGTTTCAAAAAGTTCTTGGGAATGGGTTAATTCGTTAAACGAAATTATTCATCAACTGACTACATGACAGCCGTGGCTTATAGCCCGGCTTTTTTTGTTACCTGAGGGCAGGCTTGTTCATATTATCAACCGCCTCTTCATAGGATGTAGTAAACAAGCCTCGGCGGGAGGACATTCCATGAACACGAAACTCAGAATCAAGCAGAGAAGAGAAGAACGCATTCGGCGACTGATGGACGGTGCGACTGTTGAAGTTTTACAGGAGCAAAAAGTAGGTTCGCTATTGGACAAGAATGAGATTATACAACGGAAGCCGTTTACAACTGGTGAGGGGACACAGGAAAGAGATCCGGAATGGCTGTGGAAAAAAGAGAATGGTCATTTCGTTCCAGGGGGGCATTCAAGATTCAACCTGTTTAAGTCACTTCTAAGGCGGACGGTCATTAGCGCTTTGATATTTGGCGGAGTATGGGGTCTGTTTCAGTTGGATACATCGTGGACGACATCACCCAAAACAGTAATAGCCGATGCACTCCATCGAGATATGGATTTTGCCTCTGCTGCAGCCTGGTATGAACGGCACTTTGGAGGAACACCTTCGTTTCTTCCGGTTCTCGGACATACGACAGATGCTGTTAATGGTTCCGGCATTCGGCAGTTACTGGGCAAACCCATCTCGGGCACAGTAGTTCAGCCATTTGCGCTGAGTATGAAGGGAATTGAGATCGTTCCTGATGCCGCAGGTGCAGAACGTATACAGGTCGCAAGTTCTGATGCAGGGCGTGTCATGGAGGTTATTGGCGATGCAGCAAGTGGGTTCACGGTTGTCATCCGGCATACAGGCAATGTCACGGCAATATATGGTCGATTGAACGAGAGTGAAGTAATCGTGAACGATTGGGTTGAAGCGGGGAATGCGGTTGGGAGTCTCAAGACTACTGGTGGTGAACAACCGGCCACGCTCTATTTTGCGGTCAAAGAGGGTGAGGATTACGTAGACCCAGCGGAAGTCGTTGCCCTTGATTAGGGTGTGGGGAGTACGTATTACGTTTCATCCGTTTTTTGTGATTATCATGATGGCGTCTCTTCTGACAGGACATTTTATTGAACTCATTACGTTGTTTGCCATCGTATTCATTCATGAATGTGGACATGCTGCGGCTGCTGCCCTTCTTGGCTATCGTGTCTTGTCGATCCAGATGCTTCCTTTTGGAGGAGTAGCGGTAATTGAAGATGGAGGCAACATCACGGCCTTCAGAGAAATCATGATCGCTCTGGCAGGTCCATTGCAAAACATGCTGATGGTTGGCATGGTTTGGCTGCTGCAGTATGGCAATCTGGGCGATCCGGTTTTTCTGAACTACATCATTCAGGGGAATCTGCTCATTGCCCTCTTTAACCTGCTACCCGTACTGCCCCTGGACGGAGGTAAAATTGTTCAAGCGCTTGTCAGTCTGTGGGCACCCTACTATACAACATTAATGTGGACTTACAGAATTAGCATCCTGTGCAGCGCAGGGGTTATTCTATATGCTATCAGCCGGTGGCTTACCGGAGACTACGGTCTACCACTCAACATTCTGTTAATCGGTCTTTTTTTGTTCTATTCCAACCTGACGGATTACCGAAATGTGCCCTATCGCTTTATCCGTTTTCTCATGAATCGGGAGGGTGCTTTCGCTCGGCATGCGGCTACTGGCAGTTTGGCGCAGCCAATAATCTCATTTCCAGCGAAACCTTTGGACACTATTTTGCGTCTATTAAAGAGAGAAAGATACCATATGGTATACGTGATGAACAGACAGGGACGAATTATGGCAGTATTGCCTGAACAACGCATTATCGGTTCCTATTTTCAACAAAATGCCGATAAATTGTAGTGTTCTGGTGGACCTGTTCTGAAATGGGTTAATACATGTACGATGAGAAATGTAAAGATACTGAAATGGATGTGGATGAATTGAATTGTCTTCTAGAGGTGAAGCCATGAAACAAATGATTGTACATAATGAACATAACCTCATGCAAATGGCGCTTCTGGAAGAAGGCAAAGCTGTGGAATTCACGGCAGAACGTACACGCGAGCGTGGACTGCTGGGGTCCTTTTTCAAGGGACGGGTCGTGAATGTGTTACCGGGTATGCAGGCTGCTTTTGTGGATATTGGTCAGAAAAAGAATGCGTTTCTATATGTGGACGATGTGTTGCATCCCCATCTGGAGAAGCAGGCCAAGGTGAAGCCTTCCATCTCGGAGTTGCTTCGTCCGGGTCAGGAAGTCATTGTTCAGGTTCTGAAGGAACCGGTAGGAGGCAAGGGAGCCCGGGTGACGACTCATTATTCACTCCCGGGCCGCTGGCTTGTCTACATGCCTATTGCCGACTATGTGGCGGTATCCAAGAAAATTGCCCGTGAGGGAGATCGTTCCCGCCTCAAGGCACTTGGAGAACAACTGAGACGGGATGAAGAAGGGCTTATTATCCGAACCGTATCTGCAGAAGAACAGCACGAAGCCATTCAAGCAGACTTGGAAACATTACGTGCGCAGTGGTACCTGATTCGTGAAAAAGCGGATAGTTTGCCTTCCCCGAGCCTATTGCATCGGGATCATAGCATGGTACAGCGAATTATCAGAGATGTGTATACGCCAGGCAGTGATGAGGTCATCACCGATAGTGAAGGACAAGCTCGCGAGGTAAAAGCATTGCTGGAAGAGATGAGTCCCGGTCATCAACCCAAAGTACAGGTGTATCGGGGAACAGAGTCCATCTTTGCTGCTTATGGTGTGCAGGAGCAGTTGAACAAGGATTTTGCTCGGAAAGTATGGCTGCCTGGAGGCGGATATATCGTTATTGATCATACCGAAGCTCTGACTGTAGTGGATGTGAACACAGGCAAATATACGGGAGCTGGCGGTGACAGTCTGGAAGAGACCGTGACGGAGACCAACATGCAGGCAGCAGTGGAGATTGCCCGTCTGATGCGCCTGCGGGATATTGGTGGCATGATTATTGTCGACTTCATTGATATGGAGGAAGCTTCGAATCGGCATGAAGTGGCGGCAACCTTGGAGGGCGAGCTTAAAAAGGATCGGACCAAAGCGTTCGTGATGGGCTGGACCAAGCTGGGCTTGCTTGAACTGACACGCAAAAAAGTGCGGGAAGAGAGTACGTTACCCTATGTGGAGCCGTGTTCTTCCTGTCATGGTACGGGAAAAAGATATATTTCACCTTTGCATTGATTTTTGAAATGTTGCGTGATATAATCTTCAAGTATGTGTTTAGCCTAATGGTCTTGCACATGCTGTAACCGCACTGGCCGGGTATAAGAACAGTTCCGCAAGGACACTGTCACCTGAGAACGGGCGAGTCTGAGACATGAGGAGGTGCAAGGCAAATGTACGCAATTATTGAAACAGGCGGCAAACAGTACAAAGTCCAAGAGGGCGATGTTCTGTTCATCGAGAAATTGACTGCGAACGATGGCGAAAGCGTAACGTTCGACCGTGTCCTGGCTGTATCTAACGATCAAGGTTTGACAGCAGGTACACCATTGATTTCCGGAGCTACTGTAACGGCTAAAGTGGAGAAACATGGCAAAGGACAAAAGGTTATCGTATACAAATACAAACCTAAAAAGAACTACCATGTGAAGCAAGGTCACCGTCAACCGTACACTAAAGTAACTATCGAAACAATCAAAGCGTAAAGAAGGTGCGATAAGTGATTATCGTTCAAATCTTTCGTGATGAGGACGGGAACATCGAACGCTTTTCCATCGAAGGGCATGCTAATTTTGCCAAGCGTGGAGAAGACATCGTATGTGCCGGGGTATCCGCTGTTACAGTGGGTACGGTGAACTCGATTGAAACATTGACCGGTGTCGAAATGGATGCCAAGATGAAGAATGGCTTTTTAAGCGGTTCTTTACCTTTGTTAGAGAGAGGGGAAACCTGGTCCCAGGTACAATTGTTACTCGAATCCATGGTGGTTATGCTCTCTAATATTGCAGAGTCATACGGGAAGTATATTAAAATACAGCAATTCAAATAAGCAAAGAAGGAGGACAACCAATCATGTTGAAATTAAATCTTCAGTTATTCGCATCGAAAAAAGGTGTAGGTTCCACGAAGAACGGACGTGACAGTAATGCTCAACGTCTGGGTGTTAAACGTGCTGATGGTCAAACTGTAACTGGTGGTAGCATTCTCGTTCGCCAACGCGGAACGAAAATTCACCCAGGAACTAACGTTGGTATCGGTAAAGATGACACTTTGTTCGCGAAAATCGACGGCGTTGTAAAATTCGAACGTTGGGGACGCGATCGTAAAAAAGTAAGCATCTATCCTGTTAACGTTGCTCCTGTAGCAGCTGCAGTAGAAGCGTAATATCGGCATTCCGCCTAAGGAGCCTTCGGCATTTTTGCCGGAGGTTTTTTGTATTCAACGGTTATTCGATAATGAACTGGCAGAAAAGACATGTTATACTTGGTTACGGTGGGTGTAGACCAACCGAGTTTTGTAGAACGGGGAGAAGCCATGAAATCTTGGAAAAGAGTGCCGTGGATTGCGGCATGTTCACTTCTGATTCCTTTGGTTTTCGTTATGTTGTATCCGGCGATGATCTCAAGCGTCTTGTGCGCATTGTGGTCCGTCGCAGTATTGCTCATTTCTGTGAATGCGATGAAGAAACAGGCGGAGGCGGAACGCAGAGCCATCATACAATCCATGGAAAAGACAGCAATTGCTTCATTAAATCATCATCGACACGACTGGATGAACGACCTTCAGGTGTTATATGGATATCTTCGGCTGGGCAAACTTGATAAATCCTTGCAATGTGTGGAAAGAATAAAAGAGCGGGTTACAGAAGAAAGCCGAATCTCCAGATTAGGTATTCCTTCCCTCGTATTTTATCTTCAGTCTTTTCGCGCCAGTGGAATTGCGCTGGAATTGCATGTGGAAATAGAAGATGAGTTGCAGCTTAGTGCTCTGGTCTCTCCCGAGGATGGCGAGTCACTTACCGGGGCGATTGCGGATGCAATCAGGGCCTATCAATATGGCGGCGGCCGGTCTTCTTGGGGAGAGGTTCGCAAACTGACCTTAAATTTCGGACAGGATCATGGAGATGTGGTTGTCCGACTGGATGGGGATCAAACACCCGATCCGGAAACACTACGGCAGCTTAGTGCCGTACTCAAAGGGAAAAAAGTCAGAACGGAGCAGCTTCCGTCTGAGGATACGTTTATACAATTCAGAATGCCGTGTGGAATATAGGAAGAAGGGGTTAACCAATGTTTGTAGATAAAGCGAAGATTTATGTGAAAGCCGGAGACGGAGGGGACGGAATTATTTCGTTCCGTCGTGAGAAGTATGTACCAAACGGCGGACCTGCCGGGGGCGATGGAGGCAGAGGAGCTGACATCATTTTCCGCGTGGATGAAGGTTTGCGGACGTTGATGGATTTCCGTTACCAGCGTCACTTCAAGGCCCCACGTGGTGAGAAGGGACGTAATAAGAGTCAGCACGGTGCAAACGCTGAGAACATGATTGTGCGCATTCCACCAGGAACTATCATTTTGGATGAAGACAGTGGAGAAGTACTGGCGGACATGACACGTCATGGTCAGCAGGTTGTTATTGCTCGTGGTGGTCGGGGCGGACGGGGTAACATCCGATTTGCCACACCGAACAACCCTGCACCTGAACTTGCCGAGAATGGTGAAGAAGGCCAAGAGCGTTACATCGTATTAGAGCTAAAAGTTATGGCAGATGTTGGTCTTGTTGGTTTCCCGAGTGTCGGGAAATCCACATTGCTTTCTGTCGTTTCGTCAGCCAAGCCAAAGATCGGTGCTTACCATTTCACAACCATTACACCGAATCTGGGTGTAGTCGGTGTAGGAGAAGGCCGAAGCTTCGTGATGGCCGATTTGCCTGGACTGATTGAAGGTGCTCATGAAGGGATCGGACTGGGACATGAGTTCCTGCGTCATGTCGAGCGCACTCGTATTATTGTTCATGTCGTAGATATGTCGGGTTCGGAAGGACGCGATCCTTTTGAAGACTGGCAGAAAATCAATGACGAATTGAAGTTGTACAATCCGCTTCTCGCCGAGAGAACGCAAGTTGTAGCAGCTAACAAGATGGATATGCCAGACTCTGAAGCGAACCTGGAGCAATTTTTACAGCAAGTTCGTGAAGTTCAACCTGATATTGAAGTGATGCCAATTTCATCCTTGACTCGTAAAGGGATTCAAGAACTTCTGTATCGTGCAGCTGATCTGCTAGATCAGGCTCCAGACGAGCGAGTGGTTGAAGAGGTAGCAGATGTATCTGAACGTAAAGTATATAGTCTGGACAAAAAAGAAGACGATGGTTTCAAAATTGTGCGTGAGAATGAAATGTTCGTTGTCGAAAGTGCCAAGATTGACCGCATGATGAAACGGATGCAACTGAACTCGCACGAGGCTATACTGAAACTCGCACGTACACTGCGTTATATGGGTGTAGATGCTGAGTTGCGTAAGCGCGGAGCTGTAGAAGGCACCATCGTGCGCATCGGAGACTTTGAATTCGAATTCGTGGAAGGTAGCAGTTACTACTAAGTAGCCGTCTTCCGTGGAGAGACCAATAGATATATGAACGCAGAGAAGTGGGAAGTTGACCCACAACTCTGCGTTTTTTTGTTTTTCCTGACATGGGAGAGGGATAAGCTTGTATACTGTGAGGAACGTATTTCAAAAAATAGGCGTGTCATGTATTGCCCTTTTGGCGTAGATCCTATATAATGTCCACTATATGAATACATGAGTCTTTGAGGAGAGGACGTTCTGTGAACGAACGCTATTACTTAGTACGGGAAGATATTTTACCAGAGGCTGTGGTGAAGACCATGCAGGTAAAAGAGCTACTGGCTTCCGGTGATGTTAAAACAGTGCATGAGGCGGTTGAGCAGGTCGGATTAAGCCGGAGTGCCTTTTACAAGTACAAAGATGGAATTCATCTGATTAACCAGCTTGAGCGGGAGAGAATTGTAACCATCTCCATTGATCTGGAGCATCAGTCGGGTATCTTGTCTCGTGTGCTTGGACATGTAGCTGGTTATGGGGCCAATGTACTTACAATTAATCAGAGTATCCCGCTTCAGGGAAGAGCCAATGTCGTCATTTCAGTGGAGACGACACATCTTCACGGAGAAATTGGAGAAATGCTGGATCGGATGCAAGATATGCCTGGAGTGAGACGCACACGTATTGTAGGCCAAGGTTAATTAGGCTTTATCATACAGGACTGACGGACAAGAATAGACATTAGGGGGTAGATCGTTAGTGAAACCGGTAAAAGTCGGATTGTTGGGTCTGGGAACTGTCGGAACGGGAGTCGTTCGCATTGTGGAAGGGAATCAGGAGGATCTGAGCAGTCAGGTTGGATCGCCGATTGTCATCGAGAAGATCGCAGTGAAAAATACAGAGAAAGAACGTGTTATTGCTGTAGACCGTGCCAAGCTTACGGAAGATCCTTGGGAAGTCATTCGTCATCCGGATATTGATGTCATCGTTGAAGTCATGGGCGGCATTGATCAGACGAAGGAGTATATTCTTGAAGCGTTGGAACGTGGGAAACACATCGTAACAGCGAACAAGGATCTCATGGCCCTGCATGGTTCGGAGATTTTGGCGAAGGCACAGGAAAAACAATGTGACGTGTTCTATGAGGCGAGTGTTGCGGGAGGTATTCCGATCATTCGTACACTGATTGAAGGTTTCTCTTCCGACCGGATTACCCGCATTATGGGGATTGTGAACGGAACAACGAACTTTATTTTGACCAAAATGAGTCAGGAAGGTGCATCCTATGAAGAAGTGCTGGCTGAAGCACAGGCTTTGGGATACGCCGAATCCGATCCAACCTCCGATGTGGAAGGACTTGACGCAGCTCGCAAAATGGCGATCTTGAGTACGCTCGGTTTCCGTACCAATGTGGAGTTGAAGGATGTAACCGTTAAAGGCATATCCTCCGTGACCCGTGAAGACATTACGTATGCCAGAAGACTCGGGTATGAGATGAAATTACTTGGTATTGCGGACCGTATTGACGATGAGATCACGATTAGCGTACAGCCGACTATGGTTAGACAGAATCATCCGATTGCTTCAGTCAACGGTGTATTCAACGCAGTATATGTACACGGCGAAGCTGTAGGGGAGACGATGTTCTACGGTGCAGGTGCGGGAGAACTCCCAACGGCGACTTCTGTTGTAGCTGATATTGTGGCGGTCACCAAAAACCTTAAGCTTGGCGTAAACGGTCTAAAAGCGATTGTGTCTTATAAGACGAAGCGACTGCAAAGCGACGAGCAGATCGTGTCGAAAAATTTTATTTTACTACACGTAGACGACAAAGCCGGAGTATTGGCACAAATCACACAAATTTTCGCAGAATATGATGTCAGTCTGGCCTCGGTTGTTCAACAGCCGAATGAGCACAACCCGGATGCCGAGATCATTATCGTTACACATAATGCAAGTAAAGCGAGCATGGATAAAGTGTTAAAACATTTTGAATCACTCAGCGTCATTCGCCGCATTAAGAGTGTGTATCGGGTGGAAGGATAAGTTTCCGTATCACTTAGAGCATCTCAATTATTTCAGTTATAACGTACAAGTTAATCATATGCGTAACAAAAGGTCATCATTTTAGATTATTAAAACATAAAGGAGTTTACCCACAATGAGATATCAAGGACTTTTGCAAACGTACAGAGAGCACCTTCCGGTTAATGAAAATACACCCCTGCTTACGCTTCAGGAAGGAAACACACCGTTGATTCATGCAGAGAATCTGTCTGAGGAACTCGGTTTGAACCTCTATTTCAAATACGAAGGCTTGAACCCTACGGGTTCTTTCAAAGACCGCGGCATGGTTATGGCTGTTGCCAAAGCACTGGAAGAGGGCAGTCGCACGATCATGTGTGCATCCACAGGTAATACGTCAGCAGCTGCAGCGGCCTATGCCGCACGTGGTGGTCTCAATTGTATCGTGCTGATCCCGAATAACAACATTGCACTGGGTAAACTGGCCCAAGCCATGATCTATGGAGCTAAAGTGATTGCGATCAATGGTAACTTTGACCGTGCACTGGAGATTGTGCGTGAGATTACAGCCAAACATCCGATCACACTTGTAAACTCCGTGAATCCATTCCGGATTGAAGGACAGAAGACAGCGGCGTTTGAAGTGATTGAACAACTTGGCGAAGCACCGGATGTTCTGGCTATTCCAGTCGGTAATGCGGGTAATATCTCGGCTTATTGGAAAGGTTTCAAAGAATATAAAGAGGCAGGCAAATCCAACACGCTGCCACGCATGGTTGGTTTCGAAGCTGAAGGTGCGATGGCTATTGTCAAAGGCGAACCGATCCTTGAACCTGAAACGGTGGCAACAGCGATTCGAATTGGTAATCCGGCAAGCTGGAAAACAGCAGTAGCTGCAGCTGAGGAATCTGGCGGACAGATTAACTATGTAACTGATGAACAAATCCTGACGGCGTATCGTACACTTGCTTCTCGTGAAGGGATTTTTGCAGAACCTGCTTCTGCCGCTTCCCTTGCCGGTGTATACAAACTGAAGAGTGAAGGGTACTTTAAAGGCGGAGAGACTGTCGTTTGTGTGCTCACTGGTAATGGCCTGAAAGATCCTAATATTGCGATCAAAACAGTAGCGACTGAGCCACTTGTTGTTGAAGATACGGAAGAAGCAGTAATGGCGGCCATTGCACAACTGGAGCAGCAATCTGTATGAGTTTGCGTGAAAAGGTAACCGTAAAAATACCTGCAAGCACAGCCAATCTCGGTCCAGGGTTTGATACCCTGGGCATGGCATTGTCTTTGTATGCCTGGTTGGAAATGAAACCTGCCGAGCAGACGACATTTCATCTTCATGGCAATCATTTGACAGGCCTGCCAACAGATAAATCGAATTTGATATACGAAGTTGCACAGATGGTATTCAATGAAGCTGGGGTGTCTGTACCTGAATTGGAGATTTCCATGTATTCCGATATTCCGCTTACGCGGGGACTCGGGAGCAGTGCATCAGCCATCGTTGGTGCACTGGCGGCAGCGAATGCATTAATTGGCGCTCCTTTATCGGATGCCAAGCTCCTGGATATGGCCACATCCCTTGAGAAGCATCCTGATAATGTGGGAGCATCTCTGTATGGCGGTATTATTACGGCTGCATGGAATGGTCAACAGGTAGATCATATACGTATTGAACCACACCAGGATTTGCAGGCTTTGGTTATTGTACCTGAATTCCAGCTGTCTACTTCAAAAGCAAGGAATGTGATTCCAGAGCAATTTGGCATGTCTGATGTGGTGCATAACATTAGCAGATCCTCACTGCTCGTTGCCGCTTTGGCAAGTGGACGACTGGACATGATTCAGAAGGCGATGTCAGATCGAATTCACCAACCATATCGGGCATCATTGGTGCCAGGCATGGCTGAGATATTGGAACATGCCGTCGATCATGGAGCGTTGGGAGCTGCCCTGAGCGGAGCTGGACCGACCGTGTTGACTTTGGTAGATCGTCATGACACCCGCAAAGCGGAATTGGAACAATATTTGCTGAACACCATGGAGCGGGAGGGCATAACTGCTTCTGCACTGTGGCTCGATCCGGATTTGGACGGTGTAACCTTGCTACCTGATCAAGACGAACGTCCTTTTTTGGACAGAATCAAAGGGGAAGTTAATGCATGAAACGAATTGCAGTATTACCTGAAGGCTCCGTTTCTCATGAAGCGATTGATTTCTTGTTTAACGGTGAACCGTTAGATTTGCTTCACTTCAAGCTGATTTCGGATGTTTTTCGAGCAACGGATAGTGGGAATGCACAATACAGTGTTATTCCGATTGAGAATACCATTGAAGGCTCCGTTAGTCTTCATATGGACTGGCTTGTGAATGAAGTGGATATTCCGATGCAAGCAGAGTGGGTATACCCATCCATCCAGAATGTGATTGGACATGGCTCGGAATTTAAGACAGAGAGTGGCGAGTATGATTTCAGTAGAATTACTAAGATCATGTCCCATCCTGTGGCTATTCCGCAGTGTCAGAATTTTATTCGGCTGCATTCGCCTGGGGCAGACCTTGAAGGTGTGAACAGTACAGCCGAAGCTGTAGAAATTGTGAAAAAGAATCCGGGTAAGGGCTGGGTGGCGATCGGTACAAAGCTTGCTGCTCAGAAGCATGGCCTGGACATTATGGCTGAACGAGTTACAGATCATGACAACAACTATACCCGTTTTGTGCTCATCGGCCATGAACCTGTGAACATTCCGCGTGAACCGGATCATGTAAAAACCAGCTTGCTGGTGACGTTGCCAGAAGATGCACCGGGTGCGTTGCATCAGGTATTGTCGGCTTTTGCCTGGCGGAAGCTGAACCTGACCCGTCTCGAGTCTCGTCCAACGAAGAAACGATTGGGCAGTTACTATTTTTACATTGATGTTGTGGAAACGGTCGATTCGATTTTGCTGACCGCAGCCATGGCCGAGATTGAGGCATTGAATTGTCAGGTGCGTGTTCTTGGTAGCTATCCTTGTTATACATATCCTTCGAGGTAATCGACCTGATGGTGGTTGTGAATGTTAGAAGGTTGTCATAAGTCGGGGTAGAATGAGCGAGTAATCGCTTGTCATTTGGTGTACAATGGACGGGTTAATAACGTTTCGGAGTTTAGGGAATGGATATTTTATGGAGGTGCAGTCATCGGTGGCAGAACAATGGATCTATTTGGATGGTCAGTATGTGACCAAGGAGAACGCAACCGTTTCGGTATATGATCATGGATTTTTGTATGGAGACGGGATTTTCGAAGGTATTCGGATTTATAACGGAAACATTTTCAGATGTAAGGCCCACTTGGATCGTTTGTATGATTCGGCGAAATCCATCAGTTTGAACATCCCGCTGTCCATTGATGAGATGCTGGAAGTCATGGCTGAAACGGTACGCCGCAATGATATGCGTAATGGTTACATTCGTCTTATTGTATCGCGCGGCCCTGGTAATCTGGGCTTGGACCCGTTACGTTGCCCTAAGGCATCTGTGATCATCATCGTGGAACAATTGGCGATCTATCCGGAGGAAGCGTATCTTACTGGATTGAAAGCAGTGTCTGTATCCCAACGCCGGAACATTCCGGACGCATTGAATCCGAAAATTAAATCATTGAACTATCTGAATAACATCCTGGTTAAAATCCAGTCTAACTATTCAGGTGCTGGTGAAGCGATTATGCTGAACTCCCAAGGTTACGTTACTGAGGGTTCAAGTGATAACATCTTCATCATCAAAAATGGTGTAGTGTACACGCCGCCTTGTTATCTCGGAGCACTTGAAGGAATTACACGTCAAGCGATTATCGATCTATGTGGCGAACTGGAGCTTGAATTAAAAGAAGTGCCATTCACCCTGCATGATGTGTATATCGCAGACGAAGTCTTTTTCACCGGGACAGCTGCAGAAGTTATCGCTGCATATGAAGTCGATGGAAGAACAATTGGTACGGGTGTAGCAGGTCCGGTAACGCTGAGACTGCTGGAAGCATTCCGTCAGATTGTTGACAAAGATGGCTATAAAGTGTGGGAATCTTAAGTTTGAGCGAATAGCATAGGGAACAGGAATCCTCCTTGTCCGATAAAATTCAACATACCTGGCGTATGGGGATTTTAGAGACAGGAGGATTTTTTTTGTTTAGTTGATGTCATTAGCCCGGTTTCTGCATAGGATGTAGTAACGGTATGGGCGAATGTACTGCCCAAGTATGACGTCTAGGAGGTTAGTTCCCTGTGAAAATACACATGGTGAAAAAAGGCGACACATTATATCTGCTGTCCCAAAAATACAATGTAGCGCTGGACAAATTGATCGCGGCTAATCCGCAAATCACAAATCCCGACAAGCTGGATATTGGCATGAAGGTCAAAATCCCTGCAGAGCCAGTAACACCGAAACCGGAAGGCGTGCTGCACAGTCACAAGGTTCAGCAAGGAGATTCGTTATGGAAGTTGTCACAAGCCTGGGGAGTTCCTTTAAAAGATATGATCAATGCCAATCCACAGTTGAAAAATCCGAACGCTCTGCTGGTGGGGGAGACTGTTTATATTCCATCCATGCACGCACAAGGAAACATCACATCTAATTCGGGTGCCAGCAACATTGCTGCGCATGAAAAATTGTCGCCTGAAGGTAAGGAATACACAGGAGTCAAAGAACCGGAACCACCGGCGCCAGTTGTACCAACTCCTCCTGCTCCAGTAGCTGAGGTTCCAGTTCCAGTTCCAGTGCCTGCTCCACCACCAGCCAATCCGGTAAAGCCAAATGTGAAACCTGAACTGGAGGCACTGCCACAGTTGCCTGAGCTTCCTGAAGTGAAGCCTGAAAAGGAAACGCACAAAAAAGAAGAGGTTAAACCTGAAGTTCATGTAAAACCTGTAGCAGAATCCAAGAAATACACAATGCCCAATCTTTCGCCTGAAATTATGCCTTTGCCTGTAATGCCTAATACAAAGTCTCCAGTTGAGGTTGCACCAGCGACGAAAAAACCTTGTGGTTGTGGTAATAAGTTACATCATGCGCCAGCGGAGCACCCTTATGTTCAAATCCCCGTTCCTGTACAAGAGGTGTATGGTGTTCAACAAGACATGTACACGGCAGGAGCGAGCAACAATGCACCGTTTCCAGGGATTCCGGAAATTAGTCCTTATAGTGGCAGTGATCTGCCGAACAGTCCGTGGACTGGGGCGGAGCAGAGCCATAATCACAACAACGTTGTGCCGAATTTGTCCCCAGAAATGCAAAACAACTCATTTCCAATATCGCCAGCTGCCCATGTGAATAGTCCATTCCCATCGTATGTCGCACCTAGTCATATGAATCATCAGCCGCCTTTTATATCCCCATATTCGATGCTTCCTTACCCTCCATGCGGATGTGGTTCACATACACATGTGCCTCAGTATACTTATCCTTCACATGGTTATCAGGATCCGGCTTGGAATATGTATGGTCCTTCGTACGGTATGCCGCCTGAAATGTCCACATCAACGATGCCAAACCAGCCTATCGAGTATGCTTATCAAAATCCGTACCCAACCCAAAACATGGTTCCGCCGTCCCCGCTTGGTGCTTTTGGTGAATTGTACCCTCCACAAGGCCAAAGTAAGGGTGGTAAAAAAGGGGGCCGTGACGACGCTAACTTAAGTCAGGTAGCGCTTGAAGAGGTTGGAGCGGATTCGGAGGCGAAGTCCAAGCAAGCCGGGAATAAGCCGGCAGCTGCGAAACGCAGAACAACCAAGGCTCCTCTGAAGAATAAATCCAAGGTGACCGTGTCTGGGAAAACATCCAGAGAAGGAGCGACTACCTCCAACCAACGGAAATCAAACAAAAAGCGTCGTAATCCATGGATACAAAACTAATCTAGAAGTTTGTGATTGTTGAAGAAGTAAAGTGATTGTTATATCAGCGATAAGCCAGCTCTGTAATTGTGAGCTGGCTTATCGTTTGTTTGAGTATAGATTGATTCACGCACGTATAACGAAGATGTGGCTGTTCAGGATTGATGCGGAGCATTTTATTACGAAAGTGTTGTAAACCCTTTCATTAGTATGTTAGAATATTTGTACCCTATGAGCGCACCATTATGATAGGACAAATTAGGGAACGGATACGATAGCTTTAGCTGGTGCAAAACTACTAACAGAAAAGAAATGAAAAAAAACTGTTGCATTAGATTCAGCCGTATGATATATTATTTAAGTCGCCGCTGAAACACACGGCTGACACGGGAAACACAAGAAATAATGAAACAAGTTTGATCTTTGAAAACTGAACAACGAGTGAGTAAACATTCTGCTTGCAGAATGAACGGCGAAAGTTTGAGACAAGCCTTGGCTTAGATCGACTGGAGCACAAATGAGATTTTTAATCTCGTCAGATTCAAAATGAGCTTATCGCTCTTTTCAATACTTTATTGGAGAGTTTGATCCTGGCTCAGGACGAACGCTGGCGGCATGCCTAATACATGCAAGTCGAGCGGACTTGAAGAGAAGCTTGCTTCTCTGATAGTTAGCGGCGGACGGGTGAGTAACACGTAGGCAACCTGCCCTCAAGTTTGGGACAACTACCGGAAACGGTAGCTAATACCGAATAATTGTTTTCTTCGCCTGAAGAGAACTGGAAAGACGGAGCAATCTGTCACTTGGGGATGGGCCTGCGGCGCATTAGCTAGTTGGTGAGGTAACGGCTCACCAAGGCGACGATGCGTAGCCGACCTGAGAGGGTGATCGGCCACACTGGGACTGAGACACGGCCCAGACTCCTACGGGAGGCAGCAGTAGGGAATCTTCCGCAATGGGCGAAAGCCTGACGGAGCAATGCCGCGTGAGTGATGAAGGTTTTCGGATCGTAAAGCTCTGTTGCCAGGGAAGAACGCTTGGGAGAGTAACTGCTCTCAAGGTGACGGTACCTGAGAAGAAAGCCCCGGCTAACTACGTGCCAGCAGCCGCGGTAATACGTAGGGGGCAAGCGTTGTCCGGAATTATTGGGCGTAAAGCGCGCGCAGGCGGTCATTTAAGTCTGGTGTTTAATCCCGGGGCTCAACCCCGGATCGCACTGGAAACTGGGTGACTTGAGTGCAGAAGAGGAGAGTGGAATTCCACGTGTAGCGGTGAAATGCGTAGATATGTGGAGGAACACCAGTGGCGAAGGCGACTCTCTGGGCTGTAACTGACGCTGAGGCGCGAAAGCGTGGGGAGCAAACAGGATTAGATACCCTGGTAGTCCACGCCGTAAACGATGAGTGCTAGGTGTTAGGGGTTTCGATACCCTTGGTGCCGAAGTTAACACATTAAGCACTCCGCCTGGGGAGTACGGTCGCAAGACTGAAACTCAAAGGAATTGACGGGGACCCGCACAAGCAGTGGAGTATGTGGTTTAATTCGAAGCAACGCGAAGAACCTTACCAGGTCTTGACATCCCTCTGATCGATGCAGAGATGTATCTTTCCTTCGGGACAGAGGAGACAGGTGGTGCATGGTTGTCGTCAGCTCGTGTCGTGAGATGTTGGGTTAAGTCCCGCAACGAGCGCAACCCTTATATTTAGTTGCCAGCACTTCGGGTGGGCACTCTAGATAGACTGCCGGTGACAAACCGGAGGAAGGTGGGGATGACGTCAAATCATCATGCCCCTTATGACCTGGGCTACACACGTACTACAATGGCCGGTACAACGGGCTGCGAAATCGCGAGATGGAGCCAATCCCAACAAAGCCGGTCTCAGTTCGGATTGCAGGCTGCAACTCGCCTGCATGAAGTCGGAATTGCTAGTAATCGCGGATCAGCATGCCGCGGTGAATACGTTCCCGGGTCTTGTACACACCGCCCGTCACACCACGAGAGTTTATAACACCCGAAGTCGGTGGGGTAACCGCAAGGAGCCAGCCGCCGAAGGTGGGATAGATGATTGGGGTGAAGTCGTAACAAGGTAGCCGTATCGGAAGGTGCGGCTGGATCACCTCCTTTCTATGGAGAATCGTTTCCTGCAACGGAAACATTCAAATAAGCAGCTTAGCTGCAAAACACTCACTCGTTGTTCGGTTTTGAGAGCTCAAACTCTCAAAACAGCTTGCTTTTGCATGGAGCTTGTTCTTTGAAAACTAGATATCGAAACGAAACAAACGCGAATTAGAACATTCCTTTTTAGCTGAACTTGTGTAAACAAGTTTCAATAAAAACGGTAGTTAAATTGCTTTTGCGATGGTATTGAATGGGAGCGACTTTTGGCTTTGCGCAAGCAAAACAAGGGAAGCGAGCAGTCAAAACCGGAGCAATATGGTTAAGCTACTAAGAGCACACGGAGGATGCCTAGGCGCTAGGAGCCGATGAAGGACGTGGCGAACAACGAAACTGCCTCGGGGAGCTGTAAGCAAGCTTTGATCCGGGGGTGTCCGAATGGGGAAACCCAGCTGGGGTAATTTCCAGTTACTCATAACTGAATACATAGGTTATGCAGAGGCATACCAGGGGAACTGAAACATCTAAGTACCCTGAGGAAGAGAAAACAATAGTGATTCCGTCAGTAGCGGCGAGCGAACGCGGAGAAGCCCAAACCAGAGAGCTTGCTCTTTGGGGTTGTGGGACGTCTCACATGGAGTTACAAAGGAACCGGTTAAGCGAAGAGGTCTGGAAAGGCCCGCCAAAGAAGGTAAAAGCCCTGTAGTTGAAAGTTGGTTCCCTCCGAGACGGATCCCGAGTAGTGCGGGGCACGTGAAACCCCGTATGAATCCGGCAGGACCATCTGCCAAGGCTAAATACTTCCTAGCGACCGATAGTGAAGCAGTACCGTGAGGGAAAGGTGAAAAGCACCCCGGAAGGGGAGTGAAATAGAACCTGAAACCGTGTGCTTACAAAAAGTCAGAGCCCGTTTTAGGGGTGATGGCGTGCCTTTTGTAGAATGAACCGGCGAGTTACGTTCCCGTGCAAGGTTAAGGTGAAGAGCCGGAGCCGCAGCGAAAGCGAGTCTGAATAGGGCGACTGAGTACGTGGACGTAGACCCGAAACCGGGTGATCTACCCCTGTCCAGGGTGAAGGTGCGGTAACACGCACTGGAGGCCCGAACCCACGCATGTTGAAAAATGCGGGGATGAGGTGGGGGTAGCGGAGAAATTCCAATCGAACTCGGAGATAGCTGGTTCTCCCCGAAATAGCTTTAGGGCTAGCCTCGGAAAACAGAGTCGTGGAGGTAGAGCACTGATTGGGTGCGGGGCCCGCAAGGGTTACCAAGCTCAGTCAAACTCCGAATGCCATAGACTTACTTCCGGGAGTCAGACAGTGAGTGCTAAGATCCATTGTCAAAAGGGAAACAGCCCAGACCATCAGCTAAGGTCCCCAAGTGTGTGTTAAGTGGAAAAGGATGTGGAGTTGCACAGACAACCAGGATGTTGGCTTAGAAGCAGCCACCATTGAAAGAGTGCGTAATAGCTCACTGGTCGAGTGACTCTGCGCCGAAAATGTAACGGGGCTAAACACACCACCGAAGCTATGGCTTGATGCTTTGCATCAGGGGTAGGGGAGCGTTGTATAAGGGTTGAAGGTGTACCGTAAGGAGCGCTGGACATTATACAAGTGAGAATGCCGGTATGAGTAACGAAAAGATCAGTGAGAATCTGATCCGCCGAAAGCCTAAGGGTTCCTGAGGAAGGCTCGTCCGCTCAGGGTAAGTCGGGACCTAAGGCGAGGCCGAAAGGCGTAGTCGAAGGACAACAGGTCGAAATTCCTGTACCACCGTAAGCCGTTATGAGCAATGGGGGGACGCAGTAGGGTAGTGACGCGGACTGATGGATGTCCGTCTAAGCAGTAAGGCTGATGTGTAGGCAAATCCGCACATCATTAAGGCTGAGCTGTGATGGGGAGCGAAAATTGTAGTAGCGAAGGTCATGATCTCACACTGCCAAGAAAAGCCTCTAGCCAGGTGATGGTGCCCGTACCGCAAACCGACACAGGTAGGCGAGAAGAGTATTCTAAGGCGCGCGGAAGAACTCTCGTTAAGGAACTCGGCAAAATGACCCCGTAACTTCGGGAGAAGGGGTGCCCCGGTAGTGTGAATAGCACGAGGGGGCCGCAGTGAAAAGGCCCAAGCGACTGTTTAGCAAAAACACAGGTCTGTGCGAAGCCGTAAGGCGAAGTATACGGGCTGACGCCTGCCCGGTGCTGGAAGGTTAAGGGGAGTGGTTAGGAGCAATCCGAAGCTGTGAACCGAAGCCCCAGTAAACGGCGGCCGTAACTATAACGGTCCTAAGGTAGCGAAATTCCTTGTCAGGTAAATTCTGACCCGCACGAATGGCGTAACGACTTGGGCGCTGTCTCAACGAGAGATCCGGTGAAATTTTAATACCTGTGAAGATGCAGGTTACCCGCGACAAGACGGAAAGACCCCATGGAGCTTTACTGCAGCTTGATATTGAATTTGGGTACGATCTGTACAGGATAGGTGGGAGCCTTTGAAGCATGAGCGCCAGCTTGTGTGGAGGCAACGTTGGGATACCACCCTGATCGTATCTAGGTTCTAACCTAGTACCGTAATCCGGTACGGGGACAGTGTCAGGTGGGCAGTTTGACTGGGGCGGTCGCCTCCTAAAGAGTAACGGAGGCGCCCAAAGGTTCCCTCAGAATGGTTGGAAATCATTCGAAGAGTGCAAAGGCATAAGGGAGCTTGACTGCGAGACCTACAAGTCGAGCAGGGACGAAAGTCGGGCTTAGTGATCCGGTGGTACCGCATGGAAGGGCCATCGCTCAACGGATAAAAGCTACCCTGGGGATAACAGGCTTATCTCCCCCAAGAGTCCACATCGACGGGGAGGTTTGGCACCTCGATGTCGGCTCATCGCATCCTGGGGCTGAAGTAGGTCCCAAGGGTTGGGCTGTTCGCCCATTAAAGCGGTACGCGAGCTGGGTTCAGAACGTCGTGAGACAGTTCGGTCCCTATCTGTCGTGGGCGTAGGAAATTTGAGAGGAGCTGTCCTTAGTACGAGAGGACCGGGATGGACGTACCGCTGGTGTACCAGTTGTTCCGCCAGGAGCACCGCTGGGTAGCTATGTACGGACGGGATAAACGCTGAAAGCATCTAAGCGTGAAGCCCCCCTCAAGATGAGATTTCCCAGTATGTAAGACCCCTTGAAGACGACGAGGTAGATAGGCTGGGGGTGGAAGTGCAGCAATGCATGGAGCTGACCAGTACTAATCGGTCGAGGGCTTATCCAATTAGCAAGTGATAATTCGCGTGTTTCGTTTCGAATCTAGTTTTCAGAGAACAACAACTCTGAAATGTAAGCTACGCGTTTGGTGGCGATGGCGGAGGGGTTCCACACGTACCCATCCCGAACACGACCGTTAAGCCCTCTAGCGCCGATGGTACTTGGACCGCAGGGTCCTGGGAGAGTAGGACGCCGCCAAGCGAACTCTTTCATCATACATAGAAAACAAGCTCTGCATGTGGACGTTGTACGATGAGTTGCATTTGCAATGCAAATGCATATTATTCCCTGATAGCTCAGTTGGTAGAGCACTCGACTGTTAATCGAGTTGTCACAGGTTCGAGCCCTGTTCGGGGAGCCAGTAAGGCCCGTTGGTCAAGGGGTTAAGACACCTCCCTTTCACGGAGGTAACAGGGGTTCGAATCCCCTACGGGTCATATAGATGGAGGCTTAGCTCAGCTGGGAGAGCATCTGCCTTACAAGCAGAGGGTCGGGGGTTCGATCCCCTCAGCCTCCACCATATAAACTTTATAACGACGCGGGGTGGAGCAGCCCGGTAGCTCGTCGGGCTCATAACCCGAAGGCCGCAGGTTCAAATCCTGCCCCCGCAATTATACTTTCCTTTGAGAAAGTGATCTGGAACCGTGGTGTAGTTGGCCTAACATGCCTGCCTGTCACGCAGGAGATCGCGGGTTCGAATCCCGTCGGTTCCGCCATTTTTATACTTATTAGTACCGCATGCGGAAGTGGCTCAGCGGTAGAGCATCGCCTTGCCAAGGCGAGGGTCGCGGGTTCGATTCCCGTCTTCCGCTCCAATTTTTGCGCCCTTAGCTCAGCTGGATAGAGCGTTTGACTACGAATCAAAAGGCCGGGAGTTCGAATCTCTCAGGGCGCGCCATTATAACTTCAAATTTGCCGGCGTGGCGGAATGGCAGACGCGCTCGACTCAAAATCGAGTGGGAAACCGTGGAGGTTCGAGTCCTCTCGCCGGTATATATAACGGGATGTAGCTCAGCTTGGTAGAGCACCTGGTTTGGGACCAGGGGGTCGCATGTTCAAATCGTGTCATCCCGATCTCGAAAAAGTACTATCTAATTATAGATAGTACTTTTTTATGTTTATCTTTATAAGTTACGATCATTACAAGTCGGATACTATCACAATATGCGCACTAACATAACACGTGCGGGTTCCCCTCTTCAGACGACGAGTTAGTTTTGCATAAAGCCCCGTTATTTAGGTCACAATAGGTTTAAAAAGTGATAGAAGGGGTTCATGTGAACACGTTTAACTTCAGGAAACAATTCAAGAGACGCTGGCGACGGTGGAAACGAACATTATGGATGACCGCGGCTTTACTTGTAGTTACCATATTGGCTTATAGCGGTTTGCCTATCTCATCTACGATTGAACGTTTGCTCACGACTAATTTCAGTGAGGCAACCAGTGTGATGGGACCTGTTACGCAGGAAACAAGATCTGAACAGGAGATTCAGGCGTTAGTAGAGCAACTTGATGCTGATCCGGATCATTTAACGAGTGTAGTTTTGGAAACACAGTACATCTGCGGAGTGGAGACAGAGCAGTTAGGCAAGATGGCTAGACCACAGTTGAAGATGCTGCTGGCTCAACATCCGGAATGGGATGCTAACGTTGGCACATCCGATGAGCTGCATCTGAAGCAACGTGTAGATGACCTTTCACCGCTCTGTAAACAGCAGGCGTATATCAGCATAGATGCTGTAGGTAATCTTAATTTGTATGAGGGTAAGCCAGCAGAAGAGAAGGTCATTCGTACATTCTTTCAATTGGATGTTGGGACGTTGGAGAGTTCTTTGCCTGAAGGCGTACTGGAGCAATTGCAGCAGGGCATTCGAATTCAGGATAAGGATGAGTATGATAGCGTAATCTCTACGTTCAGTGACTATGCAGTGGATGAAGACCATCATCTAATCCGCAATGGAGGGTAGTCCAATAGTCCTCACCTAAAGCATTAAGATGCTGAAGTACTGATAAGATGGTGGGTATAGCAATAGCATTGGGGGTTTACGAAACTAGGGATAGACCCCCAAATATGTGGAATGTGATGAAGGACATCGAAGAGATGTCCTTTTTGTTGTTTGAATTGAAATACATGAAAATACGTATAAATATGTAAAAAATACACGAATAAAGACGAGTAATCGGTTAGACAAAGTTTTTCCTGCCGCAGGGTCTATCTTTTGTTATAATGAAATGAACGATACATATGTTCGCTTTTGTGAGGGAGAGATGGTTTTGCGTTTTTTGGGAATTGACCCGGGGATTGCGATTGTTGGTTTTGGTTTTGTGGATAAAATCGGCAGTAAGGTGGTACCCGTACAATATGGATGTATTCAGACGGAAGCTCATACCCCTGAAGAGGAACGGCTGCTTCACGTATATGAAGGTATGGTGCAATTGATTGATAAATACAAACCGGACGCAGTAGCGCTGGAGAAACTTTTTTTCAATCGGAACGTTACAACAGCGATGTCTGTCAGTCAGGCCAGAGGAGTTATGGTACTCGCTGCCGCGCAGAAGGGTTTACCTATTGCAGAGTATACGCCAATGCAGATCAAGCAGGCCGTTGTTGGGTACGGTAAAGCAGAGAAGAAGCAAGTACAGGAGATGGTCAAAATGTTCTTGCGTCTTCAGGTCGTTCCTAAACCGGATGACGTAGCGGATGCATTGGCTGTAGCTGTGTGCCACGCACACTCTTATACATTAAATTCCAAGTTGAATGAGGTATTGCGAAAATGATTGATTTTCTAAGAGGACAGTTCATTCATGTAGAGAATGATTATATTGTGCTGGATGTTCATGGTGTGGGGTATCGCGTATTCTGTCCGAACCCATTTGCGTTTGCGAAGCAAGAAGGCGAAATTACGGTGTACACTCACCATCATGTGCGTGAGGATGCGATGTTGCTGTTTGGATTTGTTACACGAGATGAACAGCGTTTGTTCCGTAAACTGATTGAAGTATCTGGTATCGGTCCAAAAGTAGCGCTGGGCATACTCGCTGGTGGTACACCAGAACATGTGGTTACGGCGATTTACCAGGAGAATCTTACGTTCTTGACCAAATTGCCAGGCATTGGCAAGAAGACTGCACAACGCATGATCCTGGATCTCAAGGATAAGCTGGATAGTTTTGGCACGGCAGCTTATGCAACAGGTTTGTTCGCTCCTCCATCGGAAGAGTCAGGAAGTGGTTCAGCCTGGGATGAGGCACGTGAAGGTCTCAAGGCACTTGGGTATACTGACAGTGAGCTTGATAAAGTATGGCTCAAAATGAAAAAGGATGTTACTACAGCGGATTCCGTTGATGTGTTGATGAAAAAGGCGCTGCAAATGCTGTTTACGGGATAATACAATTTGCATATTATAATTTAGCTGTAGCCTGCAAAAAAAGGTAGGGATGAACATGGATGATCGGATTATTTCCGCGAACCTGATGATGGAGGACCAGAATGTTGAGTTGAGCCTTCGTCCCCGGTATCTGAACGAATATATCGGGCAGAATCAGGTGAAGGAAAATTTAAAGATATATATTGAAGCTGCCAAATTTCGTAATGAGGCATTGGATCACGTTTTGTTATATGGACCACCTGGACTTGGTAAAACAACACTTGCCAATATCATTGCCAACGAATTGGGCGTTAATTTACGAACTACGTCAGGCCCGGCCATTGAACGCCCGGGTGATCTGGCAGCATTGTTAACCAATCTGCAGGAAGGCGATGTCCTGTTTATTGATGAGATTCATCGTTTGCATCGTACGGTTGAAGAAGTCATGTACCCCGCTATGGAAGATTCCGCATTGGACATTATGATTGGTAAAGGTCCAAGTGCACGTTCCGTTCGGTTGGATCTGCCGCCATTCACTCTGATTGGGGCTACAACGCGCGCTGGCTTGCTGTCTGCGCCACTTCGAGACCGATTTGGTGTTATCAGTCGCTTGGAATTCTATACGGTTGATGAGCTGGCTTACATCGTCTCACGCTCTACAGAAATTTTGGGTGTGGAGATTGTGGGAGATGCTGCGGAAGAGATTGCATTGCGCTCACGTGGGACACCGAGGATAGCGAACCGTTTGTTAAAACGAGTACGTGACTTTGCACAGGTACGTGGTGATGGAATTATAACGCAGACACTGGCAGAAGAAGCGCTGCAACGTCTCCAGATCGATCCACGTGGCTTGGATGACATTGATCATAAGATGCTCAAATCTATGATCAACAGCTTCCGGGGGGGGCCCGTAGGATTGGATACAATTGCTGCTACAATCGGTGAAGAAAGTCAGACGATCGAGGATGTCTATGAACCGTATCTGCTTCAGATTGGTATGATTCAGCGTACACCAAGGGGCAGGATCGTAACAGATCTCGCCTATCATCACTTGGGTCTTCCTGTTCCACCAAGAGATGGGAAATAATCGAACCTGTTGAACATGCTCATTTGAACGTTCACCATAAACATTGAAATAATTACGTGTTAATCCGATATAAAATGAAAGAAATGCATGGAGAGGAGTCTGATTGTGGGAAAAGCAATACGAACGAAGAAGTGGAGTCGTCGATTGAAGGTACTGGCGGCAGCTCTTTTGACAGTGGGTTGTCTGCAAGTGCCTGCGTATGCAGCAGGAAATGATGGACAGACGATCCGGGTAGCCATGTTTGCGAATCTGGGTAGTACGTATAAATCAACTACACCACTCATTACGCTTGAATCGACGGGACAATGGAGCATTCAATCGGAGAGTGGCGCAAATGTAAGCCTTCCGGCAGGACAAGTCCGTTTCAGTGCAGATGGATTCCGAGTGAAGGTGTTGGAAACAGCGGACTTTAAGGCAGCATCTGCAGCAGCAAAATTGTTGCAGGCAACCGCGGATAAGCCGTTGCTGTTCACAACCTCTTTGAATGGAAATGCGATCTACCAGCTCTACACTGGTAACTATGCAACGGAGGCACTTGCTGGACAAGCTGTTACACGGATACAAAAGGTAGCAGCAGCTCAATTGGCTGGTCAAAAGCCAGCTGTAACGGGAAGTAAACGCCTGTCTGCTGGAACCTATGGTTCGATTCAGGAAGCAGAGGCAGCTCAAGCCAACCTTTTATCAACAGGAGTTAGTGCCTATCCAGTCCTTCAACTAAGTGGGGGAAGTCAAGCATATGCAGTATGGGTGGGTGAAGCTTCAACGGATGCGGAATTATCCACATTGAAGAAAAGTGTGGAAGCCAAAGCTCCGGGGGTAAGTCTTTCACCTGTCAACAATAGCGCAGGGCTCATCATCCGTCAGGATGCAGGATTAAGTACGGATGCACTGAAAACAGCTCCGCATTACACCATTGCAGGTACTGATTCCAAAGCATTGGTACAAGGAAATAGCAATGGTATCAAAGTGGTGGAGCGTTCCGAGCGAACGTATCGTGGAGATATGGAAATCAGCATCGTGAGCGGTGATCTGGCGTTGGTCAACGTCGTTCCACTGGAGCAATACCTGTACTCTGTCGTAGGGGCAGAGGTGTATTCCTCCTGGCCTGCTGAGGCTCTGAAAGTCCAAGCCGTAGCTGCTCGATCCTACGCGCTTCAACAGGGTGAACGTTTCAAAATAGCGAATGTCGTGGATACGACGCTCAGCCAAGCCTATAACGGGATTGGTTCGGAGAATGATAAAGTAACCAGCGCAGTAGATGCAACGGCTGGAGAAGTGGTCAAGAGCGGTGGTAAAATCATCGAAGCTGTGTTCTCCTCCAACGCGGGCGGACAGACGGCTCATCCTTCCGAGGTATGGAACGGCGGAGCAGGTGTGTTCACCAATGTGGTTAGCTCAGGGGATACATCGGCCCAGGCAGGATTACATACGTGGTACCATGTGATGCTCAGTTCAGGCGTTAGCGGGTACATTCGTGAGGATAACATCAAAGAATTAACGACAAAGACCAATGCGGGACTGGCCAAAGTGACGGTAACGGCTCAGAATACCAATGTGCGTGCCATTCCGTTAATTCAATCCACCGTTGAACCTGTAGCCAAAATGAATCCAGGTAACGAAGCTGTTGTACTGGCAAAAGTGGCTCAATCCAACGACTATGCCTGGGTGAGAGGACCTTTCACGTCAGCTCAGTTGGTTAAATCTCTTCAGGGTAAAACAACAGCATCTGTTCCTGCTTCAATCTCAACCTTGGAAGTAACCAAGCGTGGACCTTCCGGAAGAGCACTTGAAGTCACTGCCAACGGACAGGCTATGACGGTGAAATATGCAGATACCTACCGCTCTGCGTTGGGTGGATTACCGAGCACTTTATTTGATATTGCAGGGACCGGAAGTTATACTGTATTAGGCGCTGACGGCAAAACAGCCAGTAAAACCGGCTCAAATGGGGCCTCTGTATTGTCTTCCTCTGGTACAGGAACGTCATCCGGTAATGCACTTGTGGTTATGAGTGGTGATGGTCAAGCGAGAGCTGTAACGCAGGGTCAGACCTACATGTTCATCGGTCATGGTAATGGCCACGGATTGGGCTTGTCCCAATGGGGAGCCAAAGGTATGGCAGATGAAGGGTATGATTACCAGGCAATATTGAAACACTATTATCAAAATGCGACTATTGTTAAGGAATGAAACTAAAATGAATGTGAACTTATATGATTTTGAATTACCAGAGCAATTGATTGCACAGACGCCGCTGCTTGATCGCACGGCATCCCGATTGCTTACCTTGAACAAAGATAGTGGTGAGATTAATCATCAAACATTTCCTGATATCATCGACTTTCTGGAGTCTGGCGATACATTGATTCTGAATGATACCCGTGTTCTTCCAGCCCGTCTGTTCGGTACAAAAGAAGATACCGGAGCAAAAGCGGAAGTGTTATTGCTTAAAAATGTGGAAGGCGACAAGTGGGAAGCACTGGTTAAGCCGGGTAAAAAACTGAAAGCCGGTTCGGTCATCGTATTCGGTGATGAACTGAAAGCGATCATTGAAGAAGAAGGCGAGATGGGGGCACGTACACTCACGTTCACGTATAATGGAATCTTCCAGGAGATTCTGGACCGTTTGGGCGAGATGCCGTTGCCACCTTATATCAAAGAGACATTGGATGACCGCGAACGGTATCAGACCGTGTATGCCAAGCATGAAGGATCGGCGGCTGCACCTACGGCGGGACTACATTTTACGGATGAATTGTTGGATCAGATTCGTGCCAAAGGCGTTAATGTCGCCTTCATCACGCTTCATGTAGGACTGGGAACATTCAGACCGATGTCTGTAGATGTTGTAGAAGATCATGTCATGCATGAGGAGTATTACTCCTTGTCACAAGAAACAGCAGACCTGATTAACCAGACAAAAGAGAATGGACACCGCGTTTTTGCGGTTGGGACAACGAGCTGCCGTACTTTGGAAACGGTAGGGAGCAAATTCGAGGATGGATTACTGCAAGCGAGCAGCGGATGGACCAGCATTTTCATCTATCCAGGCTACTCCTTTAAAGTGATCGATGGGATGCTTACGAATTTTCATCTTCCGAAATCCACGTTGGTGATGTTGGTTAGTGCACTTGCAGGCAGGGAACATATTATGCAGGCATATGAGGAAGCCATTCAAGAGCAATACCGCTTCTTCAGCTTCGGCGATGCCATGTTGATATATTAGAAGCAATTTCATAACTCACTAATAAAGGTATTATGAAATTGCTTCATTAGTATAACGATTAACTTTTAGAGGATGATTAAAACCAATGGCAGCAATTACGTATGAACATATCAAAACTTGTAAACAGTCCGGTGCACGTCTGGGACGTGTACATACACCTCACGGTATCATTGAGACACCGACCTTTATGCCTGTAGGTACACAGGCGACTGTCAAAACAATGAGCCCTGAAGAATTGAAAGAAATGGATGCTCAGATTATCTTGAGTAATACGTATCATCTGTTTCTAAGACCAGGACATGAAATTATTCGTGAAGCTGGCGGATTGCACAAGTTCATGAACTGGGATCGTCCAATTTTGACGGACAGCGGCGGATTCCAAGTGTTTTCTCTCAGCGAGATGCGCAAAATTACGGAAGAAGGCGTTAACTTCCGCTCCCATCTGAACGGAGACAAGAAGTTCCTTTCTCCTGAAGTGGCGATGGAAATCCAGAATGCACTTGGCTCCGATATTATGATGGCGTTTGATGAATGCCCACCGTATCCGGCTGAATATGAATATGTCAAAAAATCACTCGAAAGAACGAGCCGCTGGGCAGAACGTTGTCTCGAAAGTCACGCTCGTCCGCATGATCAAGGTTTGTTTGCCATCGTACAGGGAGGCATGCATGAAGATCTTCGCCGTCAGAGCGCCGCAGATTTGACTTCCATGGATTTCCCGGGGTATGCTATTGGTGGACTGAGTGTTGGAGAACCGAAACATTTGATGTATGGTGTATTGGATTACACGTTACCTTTGTTGCCATCCAATAAACCACGTTATTTGATGGGGGTAGGTTCGCCCGATGCATTGATTGAGGGATCAATTCGTGGAGTGGACATGTTCGATTGTGTTCTGCCTACTCGGATTGCCCGTAACGGAACAACAATGACCAGTCAAGGACGTCTGGTAGTTCGTAATGCCAAGTTTGCAACTGATTTTGGGCCTCTTGACCCTGAATGTGATTGCTACACTTGTCGCAACTATTCCAGAGCTTACCTGCGTCATTTGATCAAAGCAGATGAAACATTTGGCCTGCGTTTGACGACAATCCATAATCTTCATTTCTTGCAGAATTTGATGCGTAATGTACGTAAAGCCATTATGGAAGATCGTTTGCTTGATTTCCGGGATGAATTTTTCGATCAATATGGTCTTCATGACAATGACAAAGGTTTCTGATTGAGATTTAAAGGAAACCGGCGTAACAAGCAATATCTGTATGTATAGTCGATAAGGGGGAGTTTTGAATGTTTCAAGGAATGCCTCTAGCAGGAGCGCAAGGCGGTGGGATCGTATCTTTGATTGTACCTTTAGTACTCATGGTTGCGATTTTCTACTTCTTAATGATTCGTCCACAGAACAAAAAGCAAAAGCAACGGAATTCCATGCTGAGCCAATTGAAAAAAGGCGATAAAATTGTAACGATTGGTGGCCTTCACGGTACGATCGCTGAGATTACGGACGATGTGGTTGTATTGCGTGTAAACGATGTAACTAAGCTTACATTTGACCGTAATGCAATCAGCACGGCTGTAGCTCGTGATACGGCTGTTGAATAGTTACTGTAACATAGAATAACGAGGGTGCGTTTGTGGCGTATTCCTTAGTAGAGAACCGGTCTCCCTGGAGATCGGTTCTCTTTTTTTTATGAGGGAAGGTCGATGTACTCACCAGTCAATCAGGAACGATGTGTGTTAACGCCAAACATGCCACCGAGAGCTGAGATGAAGAAAGCACTGAGTAGTTGCAAACTATCTTTCCAATTAAACGAAGCATCCAACGCGAGAAATCCGATCAACAGTACAAGGAGTCCATATACGATTCCGGTAATCCCTCCGTAGTACCATCCTTTTTCACCAGAGCGTTTGCCTGCCACGAAACCACCAACCAATAACGACAAGCCATGAACAACATAGGTATACAACGAGAGGTCCTGTTCCCGCATTCCGCTCATCCAGAGAAACAAGGAGAGAATTAATGCTCCGATAAACATCCATACAAAAGCCTGACAGAGGCCTGACAGAATCGGATTGGACACTCGAAACGAAACCAAGCGGCGGATCAATTGCATGAAGCAACCCCCTTGTACAAGTTATAAGTTAATACAGTGTATGGTCAAGCCTTCGGACTTATGAACTGATTTCCATTAAATGAACGGATTATTTCTGCATGAGCATGTAAGGTTCAGGTCAAAATAGGGATTGCACTACAGCTAACTGTCAAAAACTCAGTTTCGAAGGAGGACCCCTATTGTGAACTTCCCAGATGTCGGAGCACATATCTTTCGAACCATTCTCATGTACTTTCTTGTGTACTGTGCTATTCGGGTTATGGGTAAACGTGAGATCGGTAAGCTATCCATGTTTGATCTGGTCGTGTCGATTATGCTCGCGGAGATGGCTGCCTTTGTCATTGAAGATATAGATAAACCTTTGTCTCATGGGATTGCACCCATGCTGACGGTCATCATCGTGCAAATCGGAATGGCCTTTGTCGGTTTGAAAAGTCGGAGACTGCGCTTAATGATTGATGGCAAACCTACCGTATTGATATCCAAAGGCGTTCTTCATCGGGATGAGATGCGCAAACAGCGATATAACCTGGATGATCTGTTGTTACAGCTTCGTGAACAGAATGTAGATAGTATTGGAGAAGTTGATTTCGCCATTTTGGAGACTACAGGTAAGCTGACCGTGTTTCCTAAAGATCAGAATGATTCTAATGGCAGCAGTAGCAGTTCTTCTGACTCTGACTCAGAAGGGTCTTCTTCCAGTAAATCCAAAGCAGGAAAAAATCAGATTGATGGATTCCCCAATATCAAATATGAAGGTCTGCCACTGCCCTTAATTATGGACGGCAAGGTCCAAGATCAGAATCTGGAACTCATTCAGAAAACGAGATTTTGGCTAAAAAATCAAATTCAGCACAACGGAATTATGGATTTCAAAGATGTGTTTATATGTTCTATCGATCACAATGGCAAGGTGTATGTAAGTCCAAAAGATGATAAAAAGTGAACATCATTTGCTTGACCGACGTTTGAACCATGAACCTATAAAAGGAGCACGGGACAGATCATGGAAGTCAATCATCTTGGTCCAGCCCATAACGATGAAATAAACGATGAGGCCAACGAAAGGAGCGAGAAGCATTCGGACCCAGAAAGGCAAAATCATGGCAGTCTCTTCGTATACAAGCAGGGTTGCTGCTCCCATAATAAACATTCCGGCTCCCGTTTTGACCCAATCCATGATCTTGAAGCGGAACTGTAGCATTTTACGTACGCTTTGGGCATGTAATAGGGTAACCACAGTAGAATTCACACAGATCGCGATAACTGCACCGAAGATGCCATACTCGGGCCGGGAAGCGAGCGTTAAAATCAACGTGATTTTGATAACAGCACCGATAAATGTATTTAGCAGTGCTTTGCCTGGACGGTCAAGGGCTTGCAATGCAGCTTGAAGAGGGGCTTGAATATAAATGAACAAAGCAAAAGGAGCCATTAGCTTAAGCATGCTTCCGATCGATGCATCATTATACAGAACAAGACACATCGGTTCGGCAAGCACATACATAAACACAGAAAACGGAGCACCTGTCACGAGTGCCAAACGTAATGCTTGATGCATTCTTTTGTGAATCAGTGCGCGATCTCCCTGAGCAGAAGCTTCGGACAGTGAAGGTACAAGTGATGTCGCAAGCGATGAGGTTAGTGCCCCTGGCAGCAGCAGTAAAGGGATAATCATACCTTGTAGTGCACCATACTGTGCTGTGGCAAGTCCTTTGGATATGCCTGCCAGAGCAAGACTCTGGGCAGTGACAATGGTTTCAGCCAGATAGGAGAGAGAGCCAACTAATCGACCTGCCGTAACGGGAACAGAAATCGCAAGCAAACGCCGAATTAATCCGGTCTGCGTAGTATCTGTATCTTTCATAACTGGGGTTCCTGTGGTTATAGGCTTGCTTGAGAGATTGGACATATTCTGATGATTACCTAGCGGCAACTCATTCTTCTGCCTGTTATACTTCCACAAGAGTACAAGCATACCGCCGAATTCTCCAACGAGTGCGCCCAGCATGGCACCTGCAGCCGCCTGTGCAATACCGTGGGGGAGGAGAAGCCAGGCAAACCAGATGACACAGACGATGCGAATGATGGTTTCAACAATGGATGAAATGGCAGTAGGCATCATATTTTGCTTGCCTTGGAAGTACCCTCTGTAGACGGCAGATACCGCGATAATGGCAATCATGGGGCTCATACTAACGAACGTATGGTACACCCGTTCATCTGTGAGCACGTACTTGGTAACCCATGGTGCAAATATAATGCACAAAAACATGAATACTACACCCAACGTCAGCGTGAAGCTTAAGCTTATTTGCAGGATGCGCTGGGGGGAATAACGATTGGCACCGGTGTCAGCTTCGGCTACGAGCTTGGCTACTGCTAGCGGAATACCACCCGTAATTAATGTCACCAGTACGATAAAAAAGGGATAGCTCAATTGGTAGATGCCAACACCTTCTGCACCGATGACTCGTGGCAGCGCTATGCGGGGGATGAAACCAAGTATTCGATTAACTATGCCTGCCGCGAGCAGGATCATGGCCCCCTGGATAAATGTCTGTTTCTTCAAGACTACCCCTCTTTCCCGGTTGAAAGTACAGGTTATCATCATAAACGGGACAAAGCCGTTGTACTTCATCCTATGCCAGTCCTTCATCTTCTCATGACAACTTGGACACGATTAACAAAAAGAACCATAACCAGCAAGAAGGAATATGATCAGGCGAAGTCGAATGATGTAATATTGATGCCGCATAAAGGCTTGGATGTACGAAGGGAGGCTCCCCGTTGGAAGAAATGAATGATGTGGAGTTGGAACAGTCAATAGAGATGCTCTGCCGTAGCAAGGCGGAGGAATTAAGGCTTGTCGGTTACGAATATGTCACCAGCAAAGATGTCTGGAATTGCGTCAGTCATAAATATGAAAAACAGGGCATCCCACCGCTTCACCAGCTGGTGAACGACATTTTGTCACTGAAAGCAACAAGCTTTATGAACTTTATGACCGTGTCTGCATACCGGGGGTCCTCTTTCTAGACGAAAGGGATCTTTTTTGTTGAAAATTGACTGCTTTTTACGGCATCGCTATAATAGGAATATTGAGAACGAAAGGGGATCTAGGAACGGCATGAAAAGAATTATCAGTTTCATTCTGGTCGTGCTTGTCACCACAGGGGTAATGGTGGGAACAAGCCCGGAGCTGCTCAAAAATATACGCTTGGGCCTTGATTTAAAGGGAGGCTACGAGATCTTATATGAAGCAGAGCCGCTCGATGAGGGACAACAAGTCACCAAAGCATCACTGGTGCAAACGGCCAAGAGTCTTGAAAGCCGCGCCAATGCGCTCGGAACAAGCGAACCGGAGGTAACCACTGAAGGAAGCAACCGGATTCGATTGAAGTTGGCAGGGGTTACAGACGAGGCTGAAGTTAGAGCCAAAATGAAAGAACCAGCAGTTTTGACCTTCCGTAGTAAAGCTGATAATGACAAGGAAGACGAATACACCAAAATCGAACTTCGCGGAAATGAATTTGTTGAGAATGCAGCCAAAGTTGTATTCACTCAATTGAATGAGCCTATGATTGACATTCAAGTGAAAGACAAAGCCAAATTTTCCGAGATTACCAAACGTTTGATCGGACAACCTCTTGCGATTTATTTGGACGATGAGCTACTCTCTGCTCCAACCGTTAGACAACAGTTGACAGATGGTTCCGCTCAGATTTCGGGTGCTTACACACGTGACGAAGCAAACCAGCTTCGTGACACCATTAACCTGGGTGCATTGCCACTGAAACTTACAGAGAAGTATTCACAAAGTGTTGGTGCAACACTTGGTAAGCTTTCTCTGGATCAGACTATTAAAGCGGGATTAATTGGTTCCGTTATTATCCTGGTGTTCATGATTGGGCTTTATCGCATTCCTGGTATTATTGCGAGTTTTGCCTTGATCACACATACGTGGCTTGTACTTGCGATCTTCTATATGGGAGAATTCGTACTTACCCTTCCAGGTATTGCGGCGTTTATCCTGGGTATAGGGATGGCGGTCGATGCCAATATCATCACGTACGAACGGATTAAAGAAGAGATGCGCAGTGGTAAGTCGATCTTGTCTTCGGTTAAAGCGGGTGGTAAACATTCCTTCCGAACAATCATTGACTCCAACATCACAACCATTATTGCTGCGGCTGTTATGTTCTTCTTGGGAACAGGTGCGGTAAAAGGTTTTGCACTCGTGCTGATTTTTGATATTGTCACCAGTATTATCACGAATATTTTCTTCTCCCGCTTCCTGTTGACCCTGCTTGTACGGGGTAACGTGTTGAAGAAGCCTAAGTACTTCGGAGTGAAGGAGAGTGAAATTCGTGCGCTTTAATTGGAATTTTGATTATGTTAAAGGTAGTAAGATTGCCTATATCTTCTCGATTATTCTGACGATTACGGGGATTGTCAGCATTCTGGCTTTGGGTTTGAATTACGCCGTTGATTTCCGTGCTGGCTCGAATGTGGATATCTCGGTATCCAAAGCAATCACAGCGGAGCAGATTAAACCTATCGTTAAGGACATCGGTGTTGATGAGGGTGATGTTACCATTACATCGGGGGCTGACCGTGTAAATGTTCGTTTCTCCAATGAATTGGATGAGACCCAAGAGAGCAAATTTAAACAGGAATTTACCAAACTGGATGCATCAGCTTCCTATGAAGTAAATACCGTCGATCCGGAGATGGCCAAAGAATTGGAGCGCAACGCGATCTACGCGGTACTCATTGCAAGTATCGGGATCATGATCTATGTTGCGATCCGGTTTGAGTGGCGCTTTGCTGTGGCAGCGGTCGTTTCACTGTTCCATGATGCATTTGTTGTAATAAGCGTATTCTCCATCTTCCGTTTGGAAGTGGATCTGACCTTCATTACTGCAGTACTGACCATTGTCGGATTCTCGATCAATGATACGATCGTTATCTTTGACCGGATTCGTGAGAATTTGCGATTTGCCAAAAAGACATCCAAAGCCGACTTGCGTGAGGTAGTCAATCACAGTTTGTCACAAACAATGACTCGTTCACTAAATACAACATTTACAGTTTTTGTTGCTTCACTTTGTTTGTTTATTTTTGGCGGAGAATCCATTCGCATGTTCTCGCTTGCGATGGTTATCGGAACACTGTTCGGCGCCTACTCTTCAATCTTTATTGCAGCACCATTATGGTTGACGCTCAAAGGTAAACAAGTTAACAAGCCAAAAACAGTAGCTAAAGAATCTAACTAAACATCTTATTGTGAAGCCGCGTCTGCCAGGCGCGGTTTTGCAACTTTATGTACAGAATTAAGGGGGAATATTCATGACCAGAGAACATATCCCATCTGCTCATGCTGCCACATGGAGCGGTATTGCTGGTAATATGGGACTTGCGGTGATCAAAGCGGGAGTCGGTTATATGGCAAACAGCAAATCATTGCTCGCTGACGGCTTGTATTCTGCTTCTGAAGCTGGTTCTGCCCTGGCTGGTCTTTTTCCCTCCAAGTCTGTACGCCATAAGAGCAAGGCTCGCAGGGAACGGTTTAGAGAACATTCACGTGTTGCCAGACCGGGAATTTCAGTATTGTTATCTGTCCTGATCCTCATGGGTGGATTGCAGCTTGCCATCTCTGCATTGGGTAGTCTCTCCGGAAGTGAACCGGAAGCACCTGGCAAGTCAGTACTTTTGGTGGCTGTTGCGGCTCTGGCTGTGAAGGAAGCAATTTTTCAATTTCAGTACAGATATTTCCGTAAACGAAATCAGTCTCAGGCGCTGGCCTATGCACAGCAACATCGCCGTGCACTCTATTGCTCGCTCACCGTATTAATCGGTATTATCGGTTCGATGGCTGGTGAAGAGACGGGCTTGAGTATGTTGCTCTACCTGGACCCCACGGCTGCGTTGATTGCTTCCAGTTTTGTGCTTCACAAGGGTTACCGAATGATTGTTGACACGGTATATGGTTCACTTGTTCAAGAACTGGAGCAAGAAGAAGCGTCCGATTTCAAAGAGACTGTACAGCGGGTGTATGGCATCATTACCATTGAACATTTGGTTGCACGTGAACAGGAACATGACGTTACGATTGAGCTGGTTATTAGTGTGAATCCAAGGATCTCAATATTGGAAGCACAGGAGATTGCGAATCGGGCCAAGACACTACTGCTAACCCGTTTCAGTCATGTGAAAGAAGTACAGATTCAAGCGATACCTTATGATCCAGGTTATCCCTATAAATCCAATCATGAACTGCCCGATCACGAAGCGACATTAATTCAGTAGTGAAGCGCGGGTCCAGTAGATCAGGAAAGGAGCGTTATCATTGCTTTATTCGCAATACCGGTGGAATACACCGAATATCGATTTGGAGGCGGCTGCGGGACTCTCGCAGGCGCTTTCCGTTTCACCCCTTGTTGGACGTTTGCTTGTGAGTCGAGGAGTGCACAATGAGAAGGAGGCAGAACGTTTTTTGCATCCTGATCTGAATCAGATGCATGATCCCTATCTGCTACTGGGCATGAATGAAGCAGTGCCTCGAATCAAGCTGGCTTTGGAGCGGGAAGAACACATTTTAATCTACGGGGATTATGACGCTGATGGCGTATCCAGTACATCGCTGATGATCCATTTGATGCGTCATCTTGGGGCTTCGTACGATATATACATTCCTCATCGCTCGAATGAAGGGTATGGGTTACACAACCATGCGTTGGATTGGGCCCATCAACAAGGCGTTTCATTGATTATTACCGTGGACACCGGAATCAGTGCTGTTGAACAGATTGCCTATGCGGCAACACTGGGTATCGAAGTCATTGTGACAGACCACCACGAACCGCCTGAAGTTTTGCCCGAAGCCTTTACACTTATCAATCCAAAACTTCCGGGATGTCCGTATCCTTTTAAAGGTTTGGCAGGAGCGGGGGTAGCCTTGAAGCTGGCTCAGGCATTGATCGGGGAAGTGCCCGGTGAATGGATGGAGATTGCGGCTATTGGCACTGTAGCCGATCTGATGCCTTTGGAAGGTGAGAATCGGGTTATCGTCAGTTATGGAATTGAATCCATGCGTGGTTCACGTCTTCCCGGTGTAAGTGCATTGCTTGAAATTAGTGGTGTGGATCAGAGTCAGGTGACTTCGATTAATATTGCCTTTGCTATGGCACCGCGTATTAATGCTAGTGGACGTTTGGATCATGCCGGGAGAGCAGTGTCACTTCTCACCACCGAGAATCTGGATGAAGCTCATACGCTTGCCGGCCAGCTCGATCTATTGAATCGGGAGCGGCAGCAAGTCGTTGAGGGCATATTACAAGAAGCAACGGCACAGTTGGAACAAAAGATACAGCTTCGTTCAGGATCCGTTCCAGATGTAATCGTATTGGCTGGTGAGGGCTGGAATGTTGGAGTGGTTGGTATTGTGGCTTCCAAATTGCTGGACCGCTATTACCGACCTACACTTATTCTTGGGATCGATCCGGAGAGTGGTGTCTGCAAAGGCTCTGCACGCTCCATTGAGGGCTTGGATATCTATCAGGCGCTTACGGTCAATAAACACACTATGGACCATTACGGGGGACATCCGGCTGCAGCAGGTATGACCCTGCATCGGGATCAGCTGGAGGAACTTGAGGCTGGCTTGAATGAGTTTGCTGCAACGGTGTTGACCGAAGAGGACTTTGTACCTCAGCGTCTTGCAGATGATGAATGCAGAATCAGTGATGTTCCGCTGAAAGTGATCCAGGAGATTGACAGACTTCAGCCTTTCGGGATGAGTAATCCTTCGCCACGGTTTGTGTTTAGAAGTGTGACTGTGAAGGAAACCAGAACGATGGGTCGAGAGAAACGTCATCTGAAATTGGTTCTGGAGCAAGATGGTCAGCAACTGGAAACGGTGGCTTTTGGTAAGGGAGCGTTAGCAGAGTTCCTTCTCCCAGGTTCCGTTATTGATGTGATGGGAGAACTGTCCATCAATGAATGGAATGGGATGAGAAAACCTCAATTGATGCTTCAGGACATTCATGTTCCTCAGGTCCAAGTATTTGATTTGCGCGGTAATACGGAGCCATTGAATGCGATGAAGCATTTCTTGAGCTCACTTGAGGTGCATCTGCGATACAAATCAGGTTCTGTTGGCGCTATTGTTCGGAAAGAAACAGACGTTTCCGAGGGAAATTCATTGTATGAACCTTGCCTTTGGGTATATGATAGAAAGGTCGGGTTATTTCCGTGTAATGCTGCTGCACAGCATTATGGACAGGAACAAGTCCGGACGTTATTTGTGTTTGATACGCCGGAAACCCCGGAACAACTTGATGCCATGCTGGCTTTGTTCAGTGGAGCTGAAAATATCATCCTTCTACACGGATCAGGCAACCGCCGAGATCGCCTTCAGATGCCTTCCAGAGATCTCTTTAAGCGTATTTATATGCAGGTGTTGAAATGGAAAGCTGAACCCGTGGAGGAACAAGAGATTACTCCTGTGCTCAGTCGTCAGTGTGGATGTTCGCCGCGCATGATTACGATGATGTTGGATGTATTCGAAGAGTTATCCTTCATTACCCGTGATAACGGAAAAATTGCGTTTGTGGATAACCCACCTAAGCGTGAACTAACCGGTTCACGTCACTATCAGGCGATCGAAAACATGGCCGAGATAGAACAGGTGATGCTGGATGCAGCCACACCGCAACTGACACAATGGATGATATCCCGGATGAAGGGCGTATCTTAGATGGAAGTTTGTGTATTTATTTTAGGAGGAGATTATTTTGGATTTTAAAGATTATATTCGTGTCATCCCTGACTTTCCACAACCGGGAATCAGCTTTAAGGACATTACAACATTGTTGAAAGATGGAGAAATGTACCGCAAGGCGATCAATGAACTGAAAGTGATGGTTTCTGATCTCAAAATTGACGTCATTGCTGGACCTGAAGCACGTGGTTTCGTTGTGGGCGCCCCTCTGGCATATGCTTTAGGTGTCGGTTTTGCTCCGATTCGTAAAAGTGGAAAACTGCCTGGAGAGACGATTGAAGTTGGTTATGATCTCGAGTATGGCAAAGATACACTCGCGATGCACACAGATGCGATTGAAAAAGGTCAAAATGTCTTGATCGCAGATGATCTGCTCGCAACGGGTGGAACGATTGCAACTTCCATCAACTTGATTGAACAATTGGGTGGCAACGTTGTCGGTGCTGCATTCCTGATCGAGCTGTCTGACCTGAATGGTCGTGCTAAATTGCCTGAGAAAATCGATGTATTCACATTGATGAACTACTAAGTTTAAAATCTCCACTTGGAGTGTTTTGATTAAAACCTGAATTGCTTTTCCCTTTTCCCGGGAAATAATATACAGCATTAATGATTGCGAAAAAGCCTGTTCTCTCCATCCGTTAGGGTTGGAAAGAACAGGCTTTTGATGTATATACGATGGAATTAATGGGGCGTTTTTTCAGTGATAGGCTGTTTTTTTGAATCATCATTCAACCAACCCAGCACTTCAAACAGTTTGAACAACAAGCTCATCAGGATTCCCACGATGGTTGCCAGTGCCATCCCTTTCAGATGAACGCCGTAGAAAGTAACTTCTGTACCACTCAGTCCAATGACCAATACAAGTGTAGTAAGCAACAGATTGGTCGGTTTGGCAAAATCGACTTTCTGTTCAACCAGAATACGCAGACCGGATGCTGCAATAACCCCGAACAGAAGCAGGGATACACCACCCATAACTGGCACAGGAATGTTGGCTACAAGCGCCGAGAATGTTCCTGAGAAGGAAAGTACGATTGCAATGACTGCTGCGCCACCAATGACATATGTGGAGTATACGCGAGTCAGGGCCATAACACCGATGTTCTCACCATAGGTTGTATTGGGAGTTGATCCTACAAACCCGGACAGAATGGTGGATACGCCGTTACCAAGCAGGGAACGATGGAGGCCAGGGTCTTTCGACAGATCTTTGCCTACGATGCTGCTCGTTACAAGCAAATGTCCAATATGTTCAACGATAACTACAAGCGCTACAGGTAGAATGGTGAAAATAACGGACCAGTCAAATGTAGGCGTTGTTACGGTTGGCAGTGAGATGAAATCAGCGTTTGCAATAGCTTTTTTTTCAACCAGACCCATAAAATAGCCTAATACATATCCGGATACAATTCCGATTAGAATATGAATAATTTTGGGGAATCCACGGAACGTTACGGCACCAATTACTGTGATTCCCAATGTGACCATGGACAAAATAATTGGCTTGGCTTGAGGTGCCCAGTTGGGATATTTAAGTACATCGGGATTAATCAGACCTGCCATTCCTGCAGCCACGGGCACAAGCTCCAGACCGATCAGGGCAACAATGGCACCCATAACCGCTGGTGGGAATACAACATTGATCCATCCTGTTCCAGCATATTTAATAATAAGAGCCACGAGGCAGAACACAAGTCCTGTAATGATAAAAGCTCCAAGTGCCATGGAGTAGCCGTTCTCTGGATGTGTTTTCAATACTGAAGTGACAGGAGCAATAAAGGCAAAACTGGACCCGAGATATGCGGGGATCTTTCCTTTACACATCAGTATGTACAACAGTGTTCCAATTCCGTTCATCAGCAGGATCATACTTGGATCGACACCGAACAGGTTCGGTACAAGTACTGTGCTGCCAAACATGGCGAACAAATGCTGAAGGCTAAGCAGTGAACCCGAGCCAAGTGGCATCTTTTGATTAACCTGAATTTCGCGTTGCAATGAATTTCATCTCCTTTTCCGAAACACAAACTTTCAATAGATTACAGAGTTTCTCTTAATTAAGCAATAACATTTTTGACGCAGCAGAGCGATGGAATTTATATTTTCATGAAATTTCCTTCTATTTCAGCAAATAACGGTAATAATACATAAGAATGAAGAAATATATTCAATCACCTGTGCGTCATGGAGAAACAGCTTAGAGGTCATGCGGATCACCAATATAAAAATTGGATAAGCGCTCTTATTCGTCAGCAGTTGACGGGAAACGGGCGAAGCGTCATAATTATAGGAAATTACTTTTACGGGGAACCTGTGTTGCAGCATTGTCACGGGTTCCATTTGGTATAGAAAGGACACGGAACAGATCAGAATGGGCATAGAGCAATTACTCGAGAAGGCCGGGGCATATATCAAAGAACCCGATCTGGTGCGCATACGAGAAGCTTACGAATTTGCTGATCAGGCCCACCATGGACAGACGCGAAAATCGGGAGAACCGTATATTCTGCATCCGCTTGCGGTTGCCGACATTGTTGTGAACATGCAGATGGACACCATCTCCATAATAGCAGCGCTTCTTCATGATGTAGTAGAAGATACTACGGTCTCACTTGAAGAGATCCGCAATCATTTCGGCAATACGTGTGCCATGCTTGTTGACGGCTTGACGAAGCTGGAACGTATTCAGTTTCGCTCCAAGGAAGAACAGCAGAACGAGAACTACCGCAAAATGTTCATCGCCATGGCGCAGGACATCCGTGTCATCGTGATTAAATTGGCTGACCGTCTGCATAATATGCGGACACTCAAGTTTCAGTCGGAAGAAAGCCAGCGCCGAATCTCATATGAGACGTTGGAAATTTTCTGTCCGATTGCGAACCGTTTGGGTATCTCTGCGATCAAATGGGAAATGGAGGACATCGCCCTCCGTTATTTGAATCCGCAGCAATACTACCGAATTGCAAACCTGATGCACAAAAAGCGTGCGGAACGTGAGCAATATATTGATACAGTTATGGATGGAATTACGAACAAGCTCGATGAGATGGGAATTCAGGCAGACCTTTCTGGCCGCCCGAAACATATCTACAGCGTGTTCAAGAAAATGACCACCAAAAACAAGCAGTTTAACGAAATTTACGACCTGCTTGCCATCCGTATTATTGTGGATAATATCAAGGATTGTTATGCTACTCTGGGAATTATACACACGCTATGGAAACCGATGCCTGGACGCTTTAAGGACTACATTGCAATGCCTAAGGCGAATATGTATCAATCGCTCCATACAACGGTAGTCGGTCCCAATGGTGAACCAACGGAAGTACAGATTCGGACATGGGATATGCACCGGACTGCTGAATTTGGTATCGCTGCCCACTGGGCTTACAAAGAAGGCGCTGCGAACGGAAATCATTTTGAAGATAAAATTACGTTCTTCCGTGAAATTCTTGAACTTCAAAACGAAGCACAGGATGCTTCGGAATTCGTAGAATCACTCAAAATGGATTTCTTCTCGGATCTGGTATTTGTATTTACGCCCAAAGGAGAAGTCATTGAATTGCCGATCGGCTCTGTTCCTTTGGATTTTGCTTACCGTATTCATACGGAGGTTGGTAATCGCACTATTGGTGCCAAAGTGAACGGTCGAATTGTTCCGCTTGATTACCATCTGAAGACAGGCGATATCATTGAAATTTTGACGTCCAAACATTCTTACGGACCGAGCCAAGACTGGATGAAAATTGCTAAATCTTCTCATGCACGAGCAAAGATCAAGCAATGGTTCAAGAAGGAACGCCGTGAAGAAAACGTTGAAAAAGGTCGGGAGAGCTGTGAGCGTGAACTGAAACGTATGGGGCTTGATCCTTCTGCGTGGATGACGGATGACAAGTTGATGGAAGCTGCCAAAAAATATGCGTTTAACGATATTGAGGATATGCTTGCGGCTGTTGGATTCGGTGGCATTACCGCTGCACAGATCGTGACCAAAGCAACCGAAAAACTGCGTAAAGAGCAGGAAGAGTCCAGTTTGCTGGAATTGAATTCCGAGATGCGCGAGCTGAAACCTGCACCTGAGCGTAGAAATCGACCAACTAACGGTATTCGTGTCAAAGGCATCGATAATCTGCTTGTTCGATTCGCACGATGCTGTAATCCTGTACCTGGGGATGACATTATCGGATACGTTACACGGGGCCGCGGCGTTTCGGTACACCGTAGTGACTGTCCAAATATCCCGACAAGTGCAGACGGAGAAGAAGCAGCACGCGTTATTGAGGTCGAGTGGGAAGAGAATATCGAAGCGAGCTACAGTGTGGATATTGAGATCACAGGCCATGATCGGAATGGCTTGCTCAACGAGGTACTTCAGGCTGTTTCCGAAAGTAAAACCAATATATCTGCCGTTACGGGACGGACAGACAAAAATAAATTAGCATTGGTGCACGTGACCATTCTGATTCGCAACACGGATCATCTGCATTCCGTTGTAGAACGGATCAAACGGGTGAAAGATGTTTATTCTGTGCATCGGATTATGCAGTAAGGAGCCTGTAAGATGAGGGTGCTTGTACAACGCTGTAAAGAGGCTCAGGTGACCGTTGGAGACGAGCTGACAGGTAAGATCCAATCCGGACTAATGCTGCTCGTAGGCATTACCCATGAGGACACAGAGAAGGATGCCCAGTATCTGGCTGATAAAGTTAGTGGGTTACGGATTTTTGAGGATGATCAGGAGAAGATGAATCTCAGTCTACTGGATGTAGGTGGTGCTGTATTGTCTGTTTCCCAGTTCACCTTGTACGGGGATTGTCGCAAAGGAAAACGCCCGAGCTTTGCGGCTGCGGCCCGACCTGAAGCTGCAGAACTGTTGTATGAAACGTTCAATCAGCTACTACGTGATAAAGGCATTCAAGTTGAAACGGGTCGTTTCGGAGCGATGATGGATGTGACGTTTACCAACTGGGGACCGGTGACTTTGATGCTTGAAAGTCCGGTTCGTCATGAACCACGTGCATAATTTCATAGGGTTCAGGCCATAATAAGGGATAATTCGTTGATGACTATTTCATGATCAAAGGAGTATCCAACCCATTATGCGCCAATCTGCGAAAGAAACACGTACTCGTACGGAACCTTTGGTGTTCCCGGGCAACCTGTATGAATCATTGCATCTTGCCCGTGCGGCTGCTGAATGTGTTGCAACGATCTGGGCACTTCAGGATTCAGACAAGGGGAAGCATAGCCATCTTCCGCGATCTTGATTGTCTTCACAGGTATAGAAACATCCGAAATTTGGATTATACAGATTCTGAAAAAGTCCTGGTTCGTAGTTATCGAATCAGGACTTTTTGTTGTGTGTTGTTATAAATTGCTCTGGTGAGGGTAATAACAAAACGAGGCACAACGAAGTGCCAATGTACTCAAGTCCCGATTCCTAAAGAAAGTTCGAACACGGAAAGGAGAACATACGTTATGAGTAAAGTTGCTTTTTTATTGGCGAATGACTTTGAAGATTCGGAGATGCAGGTTCCGTATGACGAAGTGAAAAAAGCTGGACATGAAGTGGAGATTATCGGATTAAAAGCCGGTGAGACCCTTAAAGGTAAGGGAGGAAAGGCCTCCTATTCGGCAGATAAGGCGATTACCGATGCATCCGCTTCGGATTATGATGCGGTCGTAATTCCTGGTGGATCATCCCCTGAGAATTTGCGAAGTGATGCGTATATCTTGAAGTTCGTCACCGAGATCAACAGTGCAAAGAAACCGATCGCAGCGATCTGTCATGGTCCGCAGATTTTGGCAAGTGCCGGTCTGTTGAAAGGCCGCACGATTACATCCTATCCACCACTTAAGGATGATATGGTAAACGCAGGAGCAGAGTTCAAGGATCATGAGGCCGTTGTGGATGGAAACTATATTACATCTCGCACGCCTGAAGATGAGCCAGCGTTTGTACGCGAACTGCTAAAAGTCATTTAACTTCACCCAGTTCAACTGACATACATGGATGTATCTTAACTACGTTACATCGTGAAGCCTACAAACTTCACGTTGCATTTCATTCCGAAAAAGGAGGGTTTGACATGACAAAACATATTCAGGCGTATTTTCGAACCGAAGACGAGGCAGAGGGAGCAAGAACTTCGCTCCAAACGTTCCGTACAGAGCATTTGGAAGTAGGTCAACTGGACAGTGCGGTAGGTAGAGACACGCGTGTTATGGTGCCACTGGTGCCTTATAATACAGCAGGTGGCGTAGGCACCAACGGAGCCATGGGTGTAGGTGCAGCCCCAGGTGTTCCAGCCAGCGAAAATGTGATTCCTGTGGTAGCGAATGTGGACCGTGATGCAGAACGGGATTCTCGTGACAGAGTGAATGAGGATGGAGACCTGCTGGATGCAGCGGATGTGTCTTCGGCCGATTATGATGATCTGCATTATGTTCTGTCTGCCAAAGTAAGAGATGAGGACTATGACGAGATTGTTCATAAGCTTCGTTCCAACCATGCCTATGTGGAAGATTTGAATTAACGTGTAGATACTTCTTGGCCCTTGTGCTGCTCGACCACACAGTCGAGTGATGTGCAAGGGCTTTTTAATCAGGAGGATATTAAAAAACTAATTTATAAAGCGCTATCATTTTTGTAATATTACTGTAATATTAGATACATAAGCCTTTAACATTGTGGGCTTATAATAACACACATGACCCCCTTTTTTTATATATCCTTTGAGCCTGCACACCGTGTGCAGGCTATTTTTTTTGAGCTAAGAATGTGTATGTTTTGGGCAGAGCTTACCCCTTTATTCAATTTTTGCTAGAATAGAGAGATGGGTTTATATATTCTACAGCGAATTGTTTTCATAGTTGGGCTACATTGGACGGTAAATCTAGCCCAAGCGATTAGGTTCAGGCGAATCCAATCCTATGACAGAGAGTATGAGGAATTCATCGCCAGAGTGATCCGTCATATTCCAGATGAACATATAATCGTTGAAACGGCCCCACCTTTTTTATATAAGTACGGGGCAGTCGTTTCTGCTTGATCGATGGAATTCGAAAGTTATATAGAATGCCTCGTTTGAGAAATGACACCTGCAATGCTAAAGCAACAGAGTTCTCATGCGAATGGCTAGAGACAGATTTAAGGGGGAATTAGTTTTGAGTAAGGTTGGAAGAAATGATTTATGCCCATGTGGTAGTGGGAAAAAATATAAGAAATGTTGTCTGAACAAGGAGTCCTCTGCAGTAGAATCCATACTGGGGATAATATCAACGGAGCAACCGGTTCGGGAAGCCTCCATTCAGCCTGAGAGCAAGCTGACCTTGACTAAGCTGAAAAAGATGGTGGCAAGCGAATTGAAATGGGAGCATCCGGCTCACGAACAGCTGGCCCTGCAGACTATTGAGAACATGAGGAACCAATACGAGCCAGAGGTGATTTTGGAAGCTCTGGTGCTATGGAACGGCTACTCCCGTCAGACCCGCCCTACTGTGAAGAAGACAGGCTCGTTCTCTGCTGCAATTGAGTATTTGCTGTCCGAGGAATACGGCTTCAATGTCTCAAAGGCTGAGCTGGCTGATAAATATGAGGTAACGACAGGCACGATCTCCCGGAAGGTTAAGGAGATGAATAGTTACATCGAAGAATACGGCATGGGCGGTGAAACGGACGAGCTATTGATGCTGAACGGCCCAGGCACATCGAAAGACAAAGCACAGGCTCTGCTGTCTAAGGCGATGGAAGCGAGCTCTTCCAAACGGAGAGTACATCTGGCGGAAACAGCGCTAGAGATGTATCCTGACAGCTCTGATGCGTATCTTATTCTTGCTGAGGAATCGGACGATGAGCAAGATGCACGAGCTTACCTCAAGGCTGGAATCGCTGCTGGCGAACGTGAACTGGGCGAACTGTTTTTTGAGAAGAACAAAGGGGACTTTTGGGGGCTTCATGAGACGCGTCCCTATATCCGGATATGCAAAAGCTATGCCGAATCCTGCTGGTTTGGCGGAGATGCCAAAGAAGCGGCACAAACCCTGGAGCATATTCTGGAGCTTAATACGGAAGATAATACCGGAGCACGTTACCTGCTCGCTGCTGTGTATTTGTACACCAACCAATTGGATCAGGCGGAGCAATTGTTAGAGAAGTATGGAAAAGGTGACGCTGCAGCTGCATTTGCCTATGACCAGATCATTCTGGAGTATAAGAAGAATGGAATCACCTCCCAGCTCAAAATGCTGTACCGTGTAGCCCGGGGTGTGAACAAACATGTGCCTGATTACCTGCTGGGTTTGAAGCGACTGCCGCTTAACCTCCCTGATTTTGTGGGAATGGGCGACTCCGACGAAGCGATTGAATATGTCATTATGCATTCCCGTTTATGGGCGAGCGCGCCGGATCTGTTGAAGTGGATGCTAAAACAATAGCGTTATGAAGCAATAGAAGTTGGAATTCATTGGTGGAATCCAGCTTCTATTAGCCGTGATTTCAGTGGACTCCCCATACCGTACAGCGTGTGAGAAAATTTTTTTAATGCTATCTTTTCGTGTTAACCCTTGACTTTAGCACTGCGGTTCATTACAATCAGAAAATAATACGTTGACTATAGTCAATTTAAGTCGTTTCTTGAACTATATTATTGATTTGATGACGGGACCAAGTACTCCGTGCCCACATGACCAGAGAGGAATCCCCAGGCTGTAAGGATTCTCTTGATGAGCGGACGAATGACTTCCCCGAGAACAGACGGCGAACACAGCAGACATGATCTGTTGACCAGTAGCCGGCCTGCGCAGGACGTGCGTTACACGTAGAGCGGAATATCTGCTTGGTCACAATGCCCTAGGCAATGTTGAGTCACCAGATATCACCTGAACGGCTAAAGTGTCAGGTTTTCCGGAATGTGGGTGGTACCACGGGTGAATGTATATTACACAATCTCTCGTCCCTTTGTTTGCTGTATACACAGCGACAGGGCGAGGGATTTTTTTGTTATATAGAGAAAATCAATGCTGGAGGGATCATTATGGCTTTTCAAAAACCGACTGGAACGCAGGATTTACTGCCTGGAGTTGTCGAGAAATGGCAGTATGTAGAAGAAAAAGCACGAGATCTATGTCGACGGTTTAATTATCGCGAGATTCGTACACCGATCTTCGAACAGACTTCTTTATTTGTACGCGGTGTAGGAGAGACTACCGATATCGTTGAGAAAGAAATGTATACCTTTGATGACAAAGGCAATCGCAGCATGACGCTTCGTCCGGAGGGAACAGCGGGTGTTGTCCGTGCGTATGTAGAGAACAAAATCTACGGCGAACCGGATGTGAGCAAGCTCTATTACATCGGTCCGATGTTCCGGTATGAGCGCCCGCAGGCAGGTCGTCAGCGTCAGTTCCACCAGTTTGGTGTAGAAGCCATCGGTGCGCTGGACCCGGCAATTGATGCGGAAGTAATCGCACTGGGCTACCAGTTGTGTGTAGAACTCGGCTTGAAGGATGTCAAAGTGGAGATCAACTCCGTTGGTAACTCGACCAGCCGTGCAGAATACCGCGAGACGTTACTTGGGTTCCTCAGACCGATGAAAGACAGCCTGTGCAAGGACTGTCAGTCCCGTATGGAGCGTAATCCGCTGCGTGTGCTTGACTGCAAAGTCGATCAGGACAAATTCGTAGGGGCACCGTCCATACTGGATAGCCTGGATGAAGAGTCTTTGAATCACTTCGCCAAGCTGCAGGCATACCTGGATGATTTCGGAGTAGATTATGCTGTGAACAATCGCTTGGTACGGGGCCTGGATTATTACACACTGACTGCGTTTGAATTAAAAGCCCAAGGAATTGGAGCGATTGATACGGTTGGCGGCGGTGGCCGATACAATGGACTTGTTGGAGATATCGGTGGACCTGATCAGCCGGGCATCGGCTTCGGTATTGGTCTGGAACGCATTCAACTGATTCTGGAGCACCAAAATATTGAGGTTACTACGCTGGCTCCACTGGATGTGTACTTTGTTGCTCTGGGAGAGGCTGCTGATCGTGAAGTGAACCGTTTGTTGTTCAAACTTCGTCAGTCTGGACTGTCTGGTGAACGTGATTATCTGGGCCGCAAGATGAAAGCACAGATGAAATCAGCTGACCGTTTCAAATCCCGCTACACTGCCATCCTTGGTGATGACGAGCTGGAGCGTGGTGAGATCGCCCTCAAGTCGATGGATACGGGTGAGCAACAAACCGTGAAGCTGGATGATCTGGTAGCGGCAATTCGCGAAGGTAAATGAGCACGAAGTGTTACATTAAATCTTAAACATTCAAGTAAAACAATTGATCCGGCAAGATTTACTGAGGTTCACCGACGATTCCAATTAAGCGGAAGTTGGCGAGCCAGAGGTAACATGCCTTTTCGAATACATGGTCTACACGTAACCGGACTGTTGAAGAGCAGGCACTAACTGCCCATACAGAACGGAAATTCACATAATGAGGAGTTTGGTTATGAAAAGAAGTCATCATTGCGGCGCATTAACACCCGCACACATCGGTGAAACAGTAACATTAAACGGTTGGGTTCAGACCCGTCGTGACTTGGGGGGCGTACTCTTCATCGACCTGCGTGATCGCAGCGGGATTGTACAAGTTGTCTTTAACCCGGCTTATTCCGGTGAAGCTCTACAAATCGCAGATCGCGTACGTAGCGAGTATGTTATCGCTGTAACGGGTAAAGTCGTTAAACGTGATGCAGAAACAGTTAACAAAAACCTGCCTACAGGCGAAATTGAAGTTCAAATTACAGAAATCGAAGTGCTGAACGCGGCAAAAACACCTCCATTCTTCATTGAAGATGGTGTCGAAGTTGATGAATCTCTTCGTCTGAAATATCGTTACCTGGACCTGCGTCGTCCGGAAATGTTCGAAACATTGAAACTGCGTTCCAAAGCATCCAAAGTGTTCCGTGACTACCTGGATGGAGAAGAGTTCGTTGAAGTGGAAACACCAATCCTAACCAAGAGCTCCCCGGAAGGTGCGCGTGATTATCTCGTACCGAGCCGTGTACATGAAGGTGAATTCTTCGCCTTGCCACAATCCCCACAAATCTACAAACAGTTGCTGATGGTGGGTGGCGTTGAGCGTTATTATCAGATCGCTCGTTGTTTCCGGGATGAGGATCTGCGTGCAGACCGTCAACCAGAATTCACTCAAGTCGACATCGAGACTTCTTTCTTGCAACAGGATGACCTGCTGCCAATGATGGAAGAACTGATGGCCAAATTGCTACGTGAAACCAAAGGTATTGAGCTGGAACTACCTTTCCAACGGATTACGTATGCAGATGCAATGGGCAAATATGGTTCAGACAAACCAGATCTGCGCTTTGGTATGGAACTGGTTGAAATGAACGATATCGTAGCAAACAGTGGTGTGAAAGTATTTGCTTCTGTCATCGAAAAAGGTGGAGAAGTCAAAGTATTGAACGCTAAAGGCTGTGGCACATGGAGTCGTAAAGAGATCGATGATCTTGGACCATTTGCTGCACGTTACGGTGCGAAAGGTCTAGCTTGGATTCAAGTGAAAGACGGCGAGTTCAAAGGGCCAATCGTGAAGTTCTTCACGCCTGAAGAAATCGAAGCTGTCAAAGAACGTACAGGTGCTGAAGATGGCGACTTGCTGCTCTTCTCCGCAGACACCAAAAAAGTGGTTGCTGACGTTCTGGGCGCATTGCGTCTGAAAATCGGCCGTCAACTTGGTCTGATTGATGACAGCAAATTCAAATTTGCTTGGGTTGTGGACTTCCCGCTCCTCGGATATGATGAAGATGCAAAACGTTATGTGGCAGAACACCATCCGTTCACTCGTCCAAAAGACGAAGATGTGCATCTGTTCGACACTGATCCGGGTGCAATTCGCGCTCAAGCCTATGACCTTGTTCTCAATGGTTATGAAGTAGGTGGCGGTTCGATGCGTATCTACAAACGTGATGTTCAAGAGAAAATGTTTGCTGCCCTTGGACTCTCTACAGAAGTAGCGAATGAGAAATTCGGCTATCTGTTAGAAGCATTCGAATATGGAACTCCACCACATGGTGGTATTGCCTTTGGTCTGGACCGTCTCGTCATGTTGCTGGCAGGCCGTACGAATCTGCGTGAAACGATTGCCTTCCCGAAAACAGCAAGTGCAACGGATCTGCTCATGAATGCACCTTCCGAAGTGGATGACTCTCAATTGGAACAACTTCACATCCGCGTAGCCCTTAAACAGGTAGCGGAAAAGAAATAAAGGAGGCATCGATTCTCAATGCTCCATCAATTTTCAAGAACAGAACTTGCGATCGGACCTGAAGGTCTGGATACGTTGAAGAATAGTACAGTCGCTGTGCTCGGTATTGGCGGCGTAGGTGGTATTGCTGTAGAAGCTCTTGCCCGTAGCGGGGTTGGGCGCATCATCCTGATTGATAAAGACGTAGTGGACATCACCAACATTAACCGCCAGATTCATGCGCTGACTACGACAGTGGGGCAGAAGAAAGCGGATCTGATGGTGGAGCGTGTGAAACTGATCAATCCGGAATGTGATGCGATTGCCCTGAATATGTTTTACACGGAAGAAACGTATGAGGAATTGTTCAAATATGAACTGGATTATGTGCTGGATGCATCCGACACGATTATCTATAAAATCCATCTCATTAAAGAGTGTCTGAAACGTAAAATTCCGATGATTTCCAGCATGGGTGCGGCGAATAAAATGGACCCGACGAAATTCCAGGTTGCGGATATTTCGAAAACGACCATGGACCCGATTGCTCGTGTTGTGCGTACGACACTTCGTAAAGACGGCATTAAAAAAGGTGTGAAAGTGGTCTTCTCGACTGAAAAGCCGATGAAACCGCGTGAGGACGTAACACAAAAAATCGTTCCCGAGAATGCTCCGGAAATTCGTAAGGCTAAACAGCCACCTGCGAGTAACTCATTCGTGCCTCCGGTAGCTGGACTGATTATGGTCAGTGTTGCCGTTAAGGATTTGTTAGAAATTGCAGAGAACAAACAGCAGTAACATGCTGCCAACTGAAAAAGCGTGGATGCCGATAAGGCATCTGCGCTTTTTTGTGTAGGTCATACGTCGAAAGACGGAGCAACGGGACGTCAATCGTCTATGATAGCCGAACTGCATCTCTAGATAAATGTCAGAGTTACATCATGTACTTCAAAGTCAAAACCGTGTATGATATTCACTGCTGCGCGAAATGATGATACATACATAATGAATTTGCGGCTACAGAGAGGGGAATAGAACGAAATGAAACACGGATGGATGACCAGACGTCTTGGCATGGAGCCAGGAGACCAGTGGAAGAAGGAAATTGTGGCGGGAGCCATTTCCTATTTTGCCGTGGTCTATATCGTTATGGTCAATGCTACAATTCTTTCGGATGCCGGGATGCCCTTACAGGCGGCCATGGTTGGAACCCTGCTGACGTCCATTGCAGGCTGTTTGCTCATGGCATTTGGCGGAAAATCACCGATTATCGTAGTACCCGGAATGGGGATTAATGCATTTTTTACGTATACACTCGTACATTCTATGAAATTAAGCTGGCAAGAAGCGCTGGCTGTTGTTACCGTTACAGGTATACTGTTTGCCATTGTTGCGTTTACGTCACTATACAAAATGATCAGCGAAGCGATCCCGAAAAATCTGCAGCATGGCATTACGGTCGGGATTGGTTTGTTTCTGACATTTATCGGTTTACAAAAAAGTGGAATCGTCATCGCACATCAGACCACGTTTGTCGCGATTGGGCATTTCAATGATCCGAATGTCATTACAGCCTGCGTTACGCTGGTGCTTGCCTTGATTTTATTTATACGAAATGTACAGGGGGGACTTCTGATCAGTATTCTGGTCGGGACAGGCCTTGCCTATGTACTTGGAGCAGTGAACCCGGGTGAATCCGTATCAGCGATGGATGCGCTGCGTCAATACGGCGGTTTGTTTGGCGAATTGTCTTTGATGAAGTTGGCTGATGTCGCGTTCTGGATCGCGGTATTTTTGCTACTGCTAATTGTAGTGTTCGAAAATATCGGATTAATTACCGCTCAGACACAGATGATTGGTCGTCCAGAGCGGTTCAAAGGAAGTTTGCGTGCCCTATCCATTAGCACCGTGCTGGCAGGTGTATTCGGAAGCAGTCCTCCAGTTGCTGCAGCAGAGACTACAGCCGGAATTGCGGCAGGCGGTCGCACAGGTTTGACTCCGCTCGTTACAGCCGTGTTATTCGGAGCTACGTTCTTCTTCATCCCGCTACTCGGTTACATTCCGGACAGTGCGATTGCTCCCATTTTGATCATTATTGGTGGCCTGATGGTGCAAGGTGTGAAAGATATGGATTTTGGTGACTTCACAGAGGCGTTCCCAGCATTTCTGATCATGGTCATGATTCCATTTACATATAGCATCGTGGACGGTATGGCGTTTGGATTTATTGCCTATCCCTTAGCGAAGCTGGCAGCAGGTCAAGGTAAACAGGTGCCTGTGGTCATGTATGGCATATCCATCCTCTTTTTAGCCAATTTTGTGTTGCATGGAGTTTTGTAAAGCTGTGTTAAATTAAACAACAAAAGGCAACGTCATGTAAGTTCATACGTATGATCTCTGGTGAGCAGATGGAGAACGGGAGGAACGGGAATGGAAGAGCAACAACAAGCAGGGCAGAATGAACCGAAGGTAGGAAAAAAGGGATTTAAGGATTTCGTCAAGCTTATCGCTTCCACAAATCCGCCAAAACTGATTTTGATTCTTGCCCTCATCTTAACCCTGATTCAAACAACAGCCGGACTGATCGTGCCATTGATGACCAAAGGTCTGATTGATGGATTAACCACTTCGGCATTGAACAAATCTGTTATTTTGTTATTGCTTGGGGCATTTGTAATTCAGGCGATTGCCTCGGGTATTAGCATTTATATGTTAAATTACGCCGGACAACGCGTCGTCGCAACACTTCGCACCAAGCTGTGGAACAAGGTATTGTCGCTACGAATGCCGTATTTTGATCGTAATCGGACAGGCGATACGATGAGTCGGATTACCAATGATACAAGCCAGATCATGACGTTGATCGCAGACTATCTGGTTTCCTTTGTGTCCAACATCGTTGCTGTTGTGGGTGGCGCGGCATTACTATTTTACTTGGATTGGGTGATGTCGCTCATTATTCTGAGTTTGGTACCACTTACGCTGTTGATTCTATTGCCGGTCGGTAAGAAGATGTACAAGATCTCCAAGAAGCAGCAGGATGAGATGGCAGGTCTTACATCCGTGCTCAGTCAGGTTATTGGCGAGATCCGCTTGGTCAAAGCCTACGGCACGGAGAAACAGGAAGTGGAAGCAGGGGATTCCCGTATTCGTAAAATGTTCGCTTTTGGTTTGCAGGAAGCCCGCATCCTTGCCCTGATCGGTCCTTTGTTTACATTTGTCATGACTGCCGTACTGGTCGTTATTCTGGGTGTGGGAGGAATGCGTGTAGCGTCTGGACTGTTGTCGCCTGGTGAACTGGTTGCGTTCATTTTGCTGTTGTTCCAGGTCATTATGCCAATGGGACAATTCACGACGCTATACTCCCGTTTGCAAAAAGTCGTAGGTGCAACGGAGCGCATACAAGCGATCCTTGCCGATGAGGAAGAGCCACATGACAGCACCAAGATAGCTCCAAAAGGAAATGAGACGATTGCATTCCATGATGTACACTTTTCCTATGTTACAGGTGAGGAAGTGCTGCACGGAATCAATCTGACGGTACCTACACAAAAAGTGACAGCCATTGTCGGTCCCAGCGGTAGCGGAAAATCAACACTGTTCTCCTTGATGGAGCAGTTCTATATGCCCGATTCAGGCCATATTTCGTATGGAGGACAAGCGATAACCGATTATTCTTTGGCCTCCTGGCGTAGCAAAATCGGGTATGTATCTCAGGAAAGTCCGCTTATGGCGGGTTCAATCCGAGATAATATGACCTACGGATTGAACCGTGAGGTCACGATGGATGAGATCCGGCGAGCTGCTGAGATGGCCTATTCTGCCGATTTCATCGACAAGCTGCCACAGGGATATGACACGGAAGTGGGCGAGAGAGGAATCAAGTTATCCGGGGGCCAACGTCAACGGATTGCTATTGCTCGTGCCTTACTGCGCAGTCCGGATATTCTCATGTTGGATGAAGCGACATCCAGTCTGGACAGTACCTCGGAGTATGAAGTACAACAGGCTTTGTCCAACCTGATGGAAGGCAGAACCACGATCGTGATCGCACACCGACTGTCCACAGTTGTGGATTCCGATCAGATTGTTGTATTGGAGCATGGACATGTTACCGGAACAGGAACTCATACGGAATTAATTAGCAATCATCCGGTATACCGTGAATTAGCGCAGAAGCAGTTTGTGGCACAGGAAGGCAATGCAGTTACAGTACAAAACGAAGAGTAATTCCCATTAATGCAGGGTCTCCGCTATTATACCCATGAGGTATTTCAACGGAGATCCTTCTTCTTTTCTTAAATTCCTCATATTTACAGTAAGACCAACATACTCTATATTATAGATACCGACCGTTGGTATGTATAAGGAGGGACTTATGGCTAGAAATAAATACCCTGAGCAGACACTGGACCTGATTCTGGCAGTTTCAACTCAAATGTTTACCGAAAAGGGATATGAAAAGACCAGTATTCAAGACATTATAGATGAATTAGGTATGTCCAAAGGTGCAATATATCATCACTTCAAGTCTAAGGAGGATATTCTCAGTGCAGTGATGGAGAAGGAGCTTGGGCGGGCAGAAGATATGTTTATGGAACTCATCCAGAACACGCATGCTCCGAATGCCAGACAGAAGCTCATCAGTATTTTGGAAAATATTATCGTTGATCCTGGAATCCAATCCAACTCAATAGATCAGGTTCTAAGCACTCAGATCAAGAATCCACAGTTTGTACTTGGTGGAATCAGGAAGGGTGTTCTAAAAGACGCACGAATTATTGCCAATATCATGGAGCAAGGCAAGAGTGATGGATCGATCTCTGTCGAATATCCGCTGGAGTGCGCTGAAATCTTCATGCTGCTCGTTAATATCTGGATCAACCCTCTTCTTTTTGGCAGAAATCAGGAGCAGACATTGGAAAGGCTTAAGTTTTTGCAACACATGATGAAACTCTTGGGAGCAGATATCGTTAGCGAACAGCTCATTCAGCGAATTACGAATCGGCATGCCAGCACAGGAGGCTATGCGGAGGCGGAATAAACATACACCTGATTGTTTGAAATGGAGAGGGAGAAGATGTTGAAAAGTAGTGAGCTTGCCATATGCAAGAGCATAGACATTGATCAACCCATTCATGATATACAGTTAAATTGGTTGTCAGGAGATATCATAGTTCTTCCGAGTGTGGATGAACTGATTCACGTTATGCAATATGCGGATGCGTGGTTTTCCAAGCGAAGGCTGATGCAAGTTAACATACGAGGGGATACCTTAAGCATTGTGGACGGGAGAAAAAGGGGAGGACTCATCGGGTTAAACGTAGGTCGAACAGTATTGAAGATTCAGCTACCAACTCGGGTTTTTAACAGTATTTTGCTAAACTCCACAGGAGGAAAACTCCGGTTGAATCGGCTTCTGGCCACTCGCTGTCAATGCAAGATCACCTCAGGTCATGTAGATCTATCAGGGAGGATGGAGGAGCTTGAACTGTGCGCAGTGGTATCCGTAGTGAAAGTACAACACCTTATTGCAGATAAGCTTAATCTTCAATCCAGTTCAGCCAAGATCGACATTTCGGGGGAGTTTCGTCACTTGCAAATTACCACAACAGGCAGAGAATTAAATATGGACTGTCTCAAGATGCCAGAGAGATTGCATTCCGTATCCACAGGGGCAAAGGCAGTGGTTTCCATTCCAGATAACGAAGGTTTCCGAATCATACTTAAAAGAAGATCAGGAGCGTTAAAAAGTGAATTTGATTTGACTCCCCTTCATGGGAACAGCAACGATCTAATACACAAAAGTAGAAAAAGTGAATTCCAAGTGGATATTCGAGGAGGAGCTTTTCATCTGAAATCCAGGAAATGAGAGACTGTTCGTGTGTAGTGAAAACAAAGGGGGCAGATATCATGGCTGGTTGGATCGTAGGGATTAGTTTTTCCACCATCGTACTGCTAATCGGGATTTACGGCGCATTGAACAGCAGGCGCAGGCAGTCCAGAAACAAGTGGGCCTGGTGGTTTATTCTGTTTGGTTGTTGTGCGCTTGTCAGTGCCATCATTAATTATCAATTCAGATGAGCCTCATATATTACAAAAGTAAGCCTACAAAACGGATATGGCTTTCAATTGCCCTATGTGATATAGTAAGTATCCTTTTGTATTTCCAGATCTAGGCGATACAGAGCAAAACATATTCTTAGGAGGTAACTGAAACATGTCAGACAGCTTTCAAAGTGCCTATCAAGAAGAAGAGTACAGGTTAGAGCGAACGATGGAGGAAGTGGACAGTCAGCTGGAACGACTGCAGAATATTCCGGTATACACCGGTCACGACTTCACAGAACAAGTGTTGGAAGCTGGACGCGAAGAGCGCCGCACCGCCTTGTCCAAGAGCGCGCAGCAACCCTATTTCGGACGCTTGGATTTCGAAGAACAGGGCAGTGGTGCACGGAAACCGCTGTATATTGGCAAAATCGGCGTAGACCGCGAAGAGGTGGGAGAGCATCCGCTCGTCATCGACTGGCGTGCTCCTGTCGCAAGCCTGTTTTACTCATTTACGGGAGGCGAAGCCTCCGCTACGTATGAAGCCCCGGAAGGGCTTATCGAAGGTCTGGTATACCTGAAACGAAACGTTGTCATTCGGCAGCGGATATTGGAACGTGTGGCGGATACATATAACCGTGACAGCGACCAGCCAGCGGTATCTGATGAATTTCTCGTTTATCGTCTGGGAGAGAACAAGGATAACAAACTCCGTGACATCGTATCTACGATTCAGGCGGAGCAGGATCAGATCATTCGTGCGGCGAGAAACACCGCATTGATCATTCAGGGTGTAGCCGGATCCGGGAAAACAACGGTTGCCCTGCATCGTCTTGCCTTTTTGCTGTATCAGTACAAGGAGCAGGTATCTGCGGAGAAAATGGTTATTTTTGCACCCAACCACATGTTCCTGGATTACATCTCAGATGTGCTCCCGGAACTCGGAGTAGGGGACATTCAGCAGCGGACATTCCCGGATTGGGCGATGAACCTGCTGGGGCTGGAAATGCCTTTGGCGAATACGTCGGATACATTGAACACCTGGTTCGAAACTCCAGATGCGCGGCCTGAATTAAATGATGATGTACCTGGACGTTACAAAGGATCCATCCGTTTCATGGAGCTTATTCGAGAGTGGCTCTCGGGCATGGAAGCGGATTCCGTACCGGATATGGACTTCAGTCCATGGGATGGTAAGGTGCTCAGCAAGACGGAGATCGAGAACTGGTTCGGTGAGGAATATAAGCATTATCCACTAGCCAAACGCAAAGAACGGGTCATGGCGCGGGTTCACCGCTGGATTGAGATGGAACTTAAGAAACCGATGCCAGAAGCTGTGCGCAAAGAACGCAAGAAAAAAGCGTCTACTCGTGAGAAAGCTTATGCCAAAAAATGGCCTCAATACGAGCCGCTTACGCTATACAAACAGTTGTTCAAAGCTGCAAAGGGTGGCTCTGTGCCAGCCTCACTCAGCGGGCTTATTCCAAAACTGGTCATGAAACAAACCGCAGCAGATCTGAAACAGGATATCGTCCGTGAAGAGGACCTGCCTGCATTGGTATACATTCATACACTGGTCCATGATATTGAGGGTTCGGAGCGATTTGACCATATTGTGATCGATGAAGCGCAGGACTTTTCACCTTTCCATGTGGCGTTATTGGATCAGTTCGTCAAAGGGCATTCCTTCACCATACTGGGTGACTTGTCTCAAGGCATTCATGAGTACCGTGGTGTTCATGCGTGGGAAGAGATGAGTTCTCTATTTCCTGAGGAACAGAATGCATACTTTGCATTGACCCGAAGCTATCGTTCGACGATGGAAATTATCGACTATGCGAATACGATTCTGGAAAGGGGCGTCAAAAGCGGGATTACGGCGATCCCTGTTTTCCGTAGTGGTGATCCGGTTCGGACGTTGGCTTATGGAGGCGAAGGGCGGACGGCTAGTCTGGAGCAGGCTTTGAAGGTGTTAACAGTCAAAGACTACCGAACTGTCTCCATCCTGACGCGTACACTGCATGAAGCAGAGGTGCTTCACCGTGACCTTCAGGCCGCAGGCTGGGATCTGAACCTGATCGATGGTGGCAAAAAGCAGTACACGGGTGGACACTCTGTTTTACCTGTCTATCTGTCCAAAGGGTTGGAGTTTGATGCCGTTATTGTGGCAGACGTAGATCAGAAGCATTATTTGCCAAATGCGGGTGATGCGAAACTGTTGTACGTTGGTTGTACACGGGCCTTGCATGAATTGTGGTTGTTCCACGAGGGTGATTTGCCAGAATACGCGGCTGCAACACATAATCCTGACGGCGAGCCTGTAACCATTCAGGGTTGGCCTGAGCTTGAGTAAATAAAGTTTGCTTATACAAGAAAAGGCATGGCGTTCATGGGAAAGTCCCATAAGCGCATGCCTTTTTTTGCTTTCGCGCGAGAATTGCTTAATCTTCTAACGAAGAACGACGGGGGAGTTCAAGTTTATGTTACGCTATTTCCCATTCTGGACGAGCGACGGTTCACCAGGAATATGCCGACACCAATGAATAACCCGCCTGCCAATGCAAACCACTGGACATGCTCTCCTAGCAAAATCCAACTCGACAATACACCAAAGAACGGTGCTAGAAACAGATAAGAACTGGTTTGGGCCGGATCACTATGTTGTAGCAAATAAAACCAGAGTGAGAACTGGATGATGGAGCAAACAAGCGTCAACCAGAGCAACACCATAACCGAGGTGGCATTCATTATAAAGTGAGGCTGTTCAGTCCACATGCTCAGCAGAAGCAAGGCAGCACCTCCAGCGAGCATCTGATAGGCTGTTAAGACAAAAGTATCGTAGCCATCGCCCCAGCGTTTGATGAGCAATGTAGACACGGCAAAGGAGATCGCACCGCCAAATCCAATCCAGGTTCCAGGGCTAAAGCTCATCTGCCATCCAAAGGTTAACATAATCCCTACGAAGCCGAGCATAACACCGATCCACTGACTGAAACGGTAGGTCAGTCTATATAAAAGAGCACTGAGGATAATGACTAGCAACGGATTGGTAAACGTAATGATGGCTGATTCACCGGATGTAATCCAGTTCATGCTGTAGTAGGCGCAGCCCATCACTCCTGCCGATTGGAACAGGCCAATGAGGATTATTTTCAACCATGACTGCCATCCAGTAGGCAAAGGACGTTTACGAAGGAACAAGGCCATCAAGCCACCTGCCAGTATATAACGTATGCCCATGAGCAGGAAAGGTGGGGCATATAACATGCCGATCTTGCCAACTGGAAAAGAAGTTCCCATGATTAACGTTGTCAAAATGATCAAGATTGTATATTTCAAAGGTTTTATGCTTCGGGTACCTGTGATCAGAGCAACTCTATTTTTCCAGTGTGTCATGCTGAACACTCCTTATCATCATCCAGTCAGATGACTGGTTTGGGATCTACATGAATTGTAGTCCGGTTTGCACATGAAGTATAATGATTGGTAATGAAGTGGATATCATTTTGAATGATGTCAGAGTGGAGGGGCCATGGAGAGCGGGGATCTTAGAATATTTCAGTGTGTTGCACAGGAGGGGAATCTGACCAAAGCTGCTTCTAAACTAGGGTATGTCCAATCCAACGTAACGGCACGAATCAGGCATCTGGAAGCAGAAGTGGGTACAACGTTGTTCATTCGTCATAATCGAGGCATGACGTTATCTCCAGCCGGAGAGATGCTGCTGACCTATGCAGATAAAATAATTGGTTTGCTGAATGATGCTTCCAAGGCGCTTCGGGCGACGAGTACACCATCGGGGCCGCTAAGAATAGGCTCTACCCAGACTGCCGCAGCAGTTCGTTTACCTGAGCTTTTTGCAAAATACTATAAAAAGTATCCCGATGTGTCCTTGTCACTGGCTACGGGCAATTCGCAGATGCTTATTGATCAAGTGATTGGGTATGAATTGGAAGGAGCATTTATTGGCTGTGCCTGTGATCATCCTGATATCGAGTCTATCGATGTATTTGATGAAGAACTATTTGTAGTTTCGTCAGGTGTGGGACCAGAAGATGAACTTACCCGTAAGCCGATCCTTGTCTACAGTATGGGATGCTCCTACCGACAAACGTTAGAGGAGTGGTTGCTCTCAAGTGGGGTAAATCGTCCGGTAATTATGGAGTTTGGAACTCTGGAAGCGATTATTAGTGGAGTAACGTCCGGAATGGGAATTTCTCTGTTACCGGAGATTGTGATTCGGCAGCAAATCGAAAGTGGCAACCTTCGCAAACATTCGCTCCCCTCCGGTATAAGCCGCATGATGACTCGTTTTATTACACGCAAGGATGCGTTTATCAGTAGTGCGCTTGGCGCATTTATCGCTATGTTACCGCGGGAGTATGATATGATAGAGAGTGGAGATACAACAGAAGTGTAATTGTACACAAGCCAAGGCAATTCGTTAAGGAAGTGATGAGCAATGGATTTATTTTCGTTTCAACAGGACTCAAAACCACAAGCTAGATTGCTCGCAGACCGCCTGCGGCCAGAGCATCTGGATGAATATATTGGACAGGAACATATTATTGGACCAGGAAAATTGCTCCGGCGTGCCATTGAGGCTGATCAAATTTCATCTATCTTGTTATACGGCCCTCCGGGATGCGGGAAGACAACCCTGGCACATATTATTTCCCAGCAAACACAAGGACAGTTCGTTCGCCTGAATGCAGTGGAAGCTTCCGTCAAAGATGTGCGTGAGGTCATTGAGCAGGCGCAAACGAACAAACAGCTGTATGGAACAAAAACCATTCTGTTCCTCGATGAGGTACATCGGTTTAACAGTTCACGTCAGGACGCGCTATTGCCTGCGGTGGAGAAGGGTACGATTATTTTTATCGGCGCTACAACAGAGAATCCCTTTCATTATGTCAATGGGGCCTTGATGAGCCGTTCCACTCTGTTCCAGCTAGAATCGCTAAACAAGGATCATTCCCTAATTGCAATGCGCAGAGCATTGAGCGATGCGGACAAAGGTCTGGGGTTCATGGAACTACAGGCGGACGATGAGGCGCTTGAGCACATTGCTACGATGGCCAACGGGGATATTCGGCGTGCGCTTAACGCGCTTGAACTGGCTGCGTTGACCACGCCACCGGAGAAGGATGGGTCCATTCATATTACGCTTGGTGTAGCTGAAGAGTCTATTCGACGCCCCATTGTGAAGGCAGATGAATCCACCCAGTATGATGTGTTGTCTGCATTTCACAAGAGTATTCGGGGTTCCAGTGATGCGGCGCTGTTCTGGTTTCTATACGCGGTGGAGAAGCTCGGCATGGATCCGATGACCTTCATTCGGCGCCTGATTGCAGCGAGCAGTGAAGATATTGGACTAGCGAACCCGCAAGCTATGACTCAGGCGATTGGGGCACTTGATGCGTACCGGAATAACGGTTGGCCCGAAGCCAAGCTGAACATTGCACAAGCGATTCTGTTCGCGGTCGAAAGTCCAAAATCCAATGCGGTCTACACCGCCATTTCCAAAGCCATGAACGCTATTGATGAGGTGAAATCGGCAGAAGTTCCACTTCACTTGCGAGATACGCATTACTCGGGTGCTGTAAAACTTGGACATGAGGGCTATCAATATCCACACAACTATCCGGGGCATTACGTGAAACAAGAATATTTGCCAAAGCAGCTCTCACGGAGAGTATTTTATGAGGCAACGGAGCAGGGTAACGAATCGAAGATCAGGCTGAACCAACAGCGGCGCAGAGATTTATAAGATCAGTCAGATCACTCGGGAGATGCACATAACATGAAAGAGCTTTTGTATATAGGAGTAGGTGGATTTCTCGGTACATTGACCCGATATGCCATACAGTTAGGGATACCAGCTGCTCATGTAGGCTTTCCTTGGGCAGTGCTGCTAATCAATGCGATTGGCAGCCTTTTTTTGGGTTGGTTCTTTACTATAGCTGTTCCAGGCAAAATAACACCACAACTTCGACTTGCGATTGGTACAGGTTTTACTGGCGCATTTACGACATTCTCCACGTTTACACTGGATATTGTTCGTTTATCCGAGGGTGGAGAATGGGTCAAAGCTGCAATTTATATGATCGTAAGTCTATTGGCAGGGTTGTTGCTCTGTGCGCTGGGAATGAGCCTTGGACAGCGTATGTTGGGAACACGAAGACAAGAGGGTGATGCCTCATGATCCTGTGGATTGGTTTTGCAGGTGTGCTGGGTGCGGTACTGCGTTACAGTCTGGGAAAATGGGTCTCTGGCTTGTTAGGAACGGTTTTTCCGTGGGGAACATGGATCATCAACATCAGCGGCTCACTGCTGCTTGGGTCGTTATATGGCTGGCATCAATCTGAGATGATCTCAGATGGAACCTGGGTGATGTGGGGAACCGGCTTTTGCGGTGCGTACACCACATTCTCCACCTTTGGCTATGAAACGTTAGGACTTATGGGTCGACAACGATACGCCAGAGCGGCGCTCTACGTCGTCAGTTCAGTTGTAGTGGGAGTGTTGGCCGCCTGGGCAGGAGTCTGGTTGACTGCATAACGAACTATTTTTAATTTTTTTGCAAAAATAAGCAGGAAAAAAGCCATCCTTCATTGTATACATGAAAGACGGCTTTTTTAATAGGGATACACGGTATTGTGTATAATCCGCATTTTAATGGACAAGCTCTATTATTGCATTGCGGGTACAGGTACTTTTTGCACCTGATCGATCGTACCCCCACCCAGGCAGACCTCTCCGTCGTAGAAAACAACGGCTTGTCCTGGCGTAATGGCTTTTTGTTGCTGGTCAAATTGTACATCCACACTTCCATCTTCCTGCCAGGTCAATGTTACACCTTGATCCGGCTGACGATAGCGGAACTTGGCAGTACAACGGTATGGCACATTAGGCATGTGCTCTGTACCGGCAATCCAGTTCACACCCGTTGCGGTAAGACCAGTGGAGTACAGGCTTGCATGGGCATCGCCCTGAACAACAAGCAGTTGATTCTCCTCCAGATTCTTGTCTGCAACGAACCAGGGTTCACCATTGCCGGAACCGCCAATGCCAAGACCTTGGCGCTGTCCAAGTGTGTAGTACATCAGACCGTCATGACGACCTTTGACTTCACCGGTTGCGATATCAACCATGTCTCCGCCTTTGGCAGGCAGATAGTTACTCAGGAACTCTTTGAAATTACGCTCACCGATGAAGCAGACACCTGTGCTGTCTTTTTTCTTGGCAGTATACAAACCAGCCGCTTCTGCGATTTTGCGTACTTCCGGTTTGGGCAGATGACCAATCGGGAACATGGCTTTGGACAGCTGGTTCTGATTGAGTGCATTAAGGAAATACGTTTGATCCTTATTGTTATCCACACCACGTAGCAGCTGTAACGTGCCATCTTCTTCAATCAGGCGAGCATAGTGTCCTGTAGCTACATAATCTGCGCCGAGATCCAGAGCTTTGTTCAGGAATTCACCAAATTTGATCTCACGATTACACATGACATCCGGATTTGGCGTGCGGCCCGACTTATATTCATCAAGGAAATAGGTAAATACTTTATCAAAATATTCTTTCTCGAAGTTGACAGTGTAGTAAGGAATGCCGATCTGTTCACATACGCGGCGTACATCCTCTGAATCTTCTTCAGCGGTACAGTGGCCGAACTCGTCGGTGTCATCCCAGTTTTTCATGAAAATGCCGATGACATCGTAACCCTGCTCTTTCAGCAGCAGTGCGGTAACGGAAGAATCGACACCTCCGGACATGCCAACGACGACCCGTGTATTTTCAATTGTTTTGGACATCGTTATCACCATTTCTATATATAAATGTGTTTCGTTTCTTATTCTAGCATAACCGGACTCAAGATACGATACACCCGGCCAACTTTGGATAGTGTCCACCACAGACGCACATTTTGGAATATCGTCAATCTTTCTTTTCCATAAAGCATGCAGATATGTTAACATTAGCTGAGGGTTATGATCGGAATACGGAGGATTAGAAGGTTTATGCTAATCTCAATGCATCTCCGCTGTGGACAGATCGTGAAACAGACGGTCATGGACCACAGGATATAATATAAAGTTTCCAAGCGTTTCTGAAAATTGAAAGAGGTGACTCCTTTGAAAATATCGACAAAAGGCCGTTACGGCCTCACAATCATGATGGAGCTGGCTGCTAGAACAGGCGAAGGCCCTACATCACTTAAAAGCATTGCCGAGCGCAACCAGCTCTCGGAACATTACCTGGAGCAATTGATCGCTCCACTGCGCAATGCAGGACTGGTGAAGAGCATTAGAGGTGCTTACGGCGGTTATATCCTTGCAGGTGATCCCGCAACCGTGACTGCAGGCGACGTGATCCGTGTACTGGAAGGGCCAATCTCCCCAGTAGACTTCACGGAAGAAGATGATCCGGCGAAGCGTGATCTATGGTTGCGTATTCGTGACGGCATTGCGGAAGTGTTGGATTCCACAACACTGAAAGATCTGATTACATTCCAGGATCAAGAGAAAAAAGATAGTTACATGTTTTACATTTAAAAAAGAATTCTAATAACTTGACATGGTAACATACTTGAGCCCCCATTTGGGGGCTTTATCCATGCCTTAACAGAAAAATAAGATATTTTAACATATAACGGGGTGAAGATAAATGAAACGAATTTATTTGGATCACGCCGCATCGACACCTATGCATCCACAAGTCGCAGAAGCGATGATGAAAGTCATGACTGGACAATATGGCAACGCATCAAGTATCCATGCCTTTGGGCGTGAAGCCAAACGGACCGTCAGCGGAGCAAGGGATGTCATTGCGGCGTCTTTGGGCTGTTTCCCGGACGAATTGGTATTTACCGGAGGCGGCACGGAGAGCGACAATTTGGCCATTTTTGGAGCAGTTTCAACAAGACAGGATAAGGGGAAACACGTCATTACGACCGCCATTGAGCACCATGCTGTCTTGCATACGTGTCAGGAATTGGAGCGGCAAGGTTATGAAGTAACCTATCTATCTGTTGATCAATATGGACGAATAAATCTGGATGAGTTGCGAGAGGCCATTCGACCGGATACGGTGTTAATCACCATGATGTATGCCAACAATGAAGTAGGCACGATTCAGCCGATCCGCGAGGTGGGTGAGCTTGCACGTCAGCATAATATCCTTTTCCATACCGATGCAGTTCAGGCTCTGGGCAGCCAGAATATTTCCTGTAAGGAACTGCCTGTGGATCTAATCAGCTTCTCTGCGCATAAAATCAACGGGCCTCAGGGTGTGGGTGCACTCTATGTACGGCGAGGAATTGTGCTGGAAGCAAGAGCTCACGGTGGGCTGCAAGAGCGTCAACGACGCGCAGGAACGGAAAATATTGCGGGTATTGCCGGATTTGCAGAGGCCCTCAAGATTGCATCAGAGCATGCGGAGGCGCATCGTCAGCATGATTTGGAATTGCGGAAGCTTTTGTTGGAACAGCTCGAGAGTCATGTGGGGACGGAGCACTTTCATGTGAATGGGCACCCCGAGCATACGTTGCCAAACATCCTGAATATCAGCTTTCCGGAAGTGTCCACTGAGACGATGTTAATGAATCTGGATATGGAAGGAATCGCTGTGGCAAGTGGTTCTGCCTGCACTTCCGGTTCGCTTGAAGTATCTCACGTGCTCAAAGCGATGGATCTGCCAGAGACTTTTTTACACTCTGCGATTCGATTTAGCTGGGGATTGGGTAATACTACGGAAGAAATCATGATAACCGCCGAAAAAATTGGAACCATTCTTGGGAGACTGCGTAATAGACCCTAAGGGGAACTTTACACATGGAACAGAAGGAGGGAAGAAGTTCCATTTCATCGGTTGGATAGAAGCGGTTTTGATGATCGGCGTCTGATTGCCACTCATCAACTTTGGGCATACCTAGCAATAGCGCCGCGCCTATTTAATGATAAGAAGATGAGGGGGACCCAGCGATGAAGCTTCAGGAAATGATCGGACTTGCCGTTTTTGATGTTGAGGACGGGAAGCAGGTCGGTAAAATCCAGGATTTCATTGTGAATGATGATTGGGAGATCGAAGGCATTGAACTTGAGAACAAAGGCCTGTTTACCAATCATGTCAAAATCGTACAGTGGCAAGATATCGTTGCCTATGGCGAGGATGCCGTCATGATCCGTAATCAACAGGCTGTCCGCAAGACGGGAGCCGACGACATAAAATACACGTACCTCCTCGGTCGTTCTAAATTGAAGGAGATGTCCGTGCTCACCGAAGAAGGTTTGCTGCTTGGACGTGTCTCTGATGTTTATTTTGACCAGGAGTTGGGAAATACAATAGTAGGGATTGAAATTACGGACGGTTTTGTGTCCGATCTGATCGAGGGCCGTAAATGGCTGCCATGTACAAGCGATATGTCCATCGGGGAAAGTGCCATTATGGTGCCGCCGCTGAGTGAACAACGCTTGGAAAATGCCATTCATTCTGTTAATGGATAGGTGAATGAATATGAAATGTCCAAACTGTAGTTCCAAAGATATCGGGAAAATTGGTTCCCACCAGTTTTATTGCTGGGGATGCTTTATTGAGTTAACGGTGAACGGTGAGAAAATGTCTGTATATCAGGTGGAAGAAGACGGCACGCTGAGCTCCCTGGATGATTTGTTCTTCGGGGACGAGCTGCCGCAAGACTTCCCTCATCTTCACGCTTCTTCTTAAAAAGCAGGATAACTTCCTCTATATGCGGTTTCATGACAATGTATGTCATGGGATGCTGTCGTTACTTGTTGGCAGGTGTATATAGATGCGGTTACATAATGGTTCGGGTGGGACATGGTTGATTATATGTTACCCCGGACCGCAAGATGCGCTTCCTTCTCTGATGAAGGAGGCGTTTTTTTGGTTCAGGAAAAAATGTGAGGATTGCTGCTTTCCACTTCTACGCTGTGTTAATAAATATTACCTTTCCTACATATACTGACTCTCAGAGCCAGTCCAAAAGGAGAGATGCAAAGTGGAGCAATTAACCAAAAACAAGCTGTTCCGTTACGCGATCTGGCTGCTGCTCGGGTTGATCATTCTGTATTTTATCTGGCTGCTGCGGCCTTTACTGCTTCACATATATGCTTTCCTGAAAACAGTGCTGGCCCCTTTTATCGTAGCCCTTATCATATCTTATGTACTCAATCCGATTGTCAGCATGCTGGGAGGGCGCAAGGTGCCGCGTACGATTGCGGTCCTGCTCATATATGCCTTTTTCCTGACCTGTATCGGTGTCATTCTGATGAATGTCATTCCGGTATTGATTGAACAGCTGGAAGAACTCAACGAACATATGCCCGAGCTGTCTATGCGTGCCCAAAGCTTGATGAACAATATGGATCACAAATTAATGCCGCCAAGTGTTCGAACAGGCATGAACAGCTGGTTCTTTCAGATGGAGGATCGACTAACTCAGGGAATTGCTGTGCTCATGGACAATATCGGGGCGACCATCAATGTGTTATTCAATGTGTTTATCGTGCCTTTTCTGATCTTTTATATGTTAAAAGATTTTGAAGTGTTCGAGCGCACCATTGTGGCGTATCTTCCGCGTTCACGTCGTAAAGCGATTGTCTCGGTGATGAAAGAGATCGACACTGCGCTGGGAAACTACATACGAGGACAGTTTATTGTCTGTGTCATTGTCGGTATCTTTGCCTACATTGGTTATATCGTGATTGATATGCCGTATGCCCTACTGCTTGCGAGTATTGTGGCGGTGTTTAACATTGTGCCCTACTTGGGGCCGTTCCTTGGCGCTGCCCCTGCTGTGGTCATGGCATCGACGGTATCGTTTAAAATGGTGCTGCTTGTTGTCATTGTGAACACACTGTGCCAGGTGCTGGAGAGCAACGTTATTTCTCCTCAGGTGGTGGGACGTACGCTGCATCTGCATCCATTGTCGATTATATTTGCACTGCTCGTCGGAGGTGAACTGGCAGGCATTGTAGGCCTTATTCTGGCGGTGCCCGTTTTTGCCGTCCTGAAGGTGATTGTGCAGCACTTTTTCGCCTATTACATCAAACGAAGGACTGACTAAATAGTAGGGTTAAAACATCAAGGAAGCCGCGTTGACACCCGCTTGTGCTACCGATATAATGAGTGTGTATGTTTAGAACATGAAATCGATGATGAAATAAAGTACGCCGAGGGTTCCTTTCCTCAGAGAATAGACTTCTTCGGATCAGGGTGACCCTGAACTGATGGCTGGAAGAGTCTTGAAAGATGAAGCGGCGGAAAGCTAATTTCGGAGTGCAGGACAACCCTGCCGGGCGCGACCGTTATTTCGCATGAACGAGGAGATTGTTTGTTTGTCCGGGCAGCAAGGGATGAACAGCAATAACCAGGGTGGTACCGCGATAACATCGTCCCTGATTATTCAGGGGCGTTTTTTGTGTTTATTTTTAGAAAAACAATGTTGACCAACCGGAGCGAATACGCAACGGACTATTATAATTTAATGGGGGCATCCAGTATGAAAGCCAGTGAAATCCGGTCCAAATGGATAGAGTTTTTTGCAAGTAAAGGTCACAAAATCGAGCCGAGCGCATCGCTCGTACCTCACAACGAT